>NZ_RYYH01000002.1:0-187757 GCF_004378995.1 Campylobacter sp. US53
AAGCTAGAGTAGGTTCTGATATGAATGCTATTCATAAAATATTTGAAGAATATAAAAGCTTAGATTTTAGAAATAAAATCTCTAATGCTTCAGGAAGTGTTGAATTAACTACTAATGCTTTAGGTGATGAAATAGTTAAAATGCTAAAACAAAGTTCAGACTTTGCTAATGCTTTAGCTAATGAAAGTTCAAAACTACAAACTGCTGTTCAAAGCTTAACCACTTCTTCAAATTCTCAAGCTCAATCTTTAGAAGAAACTGCTGCAGCTTTAGAAGAGATCACTTCTTCTATGCAAAATGTTTCAGTTAAGACTAGTGATGTTATCACTCAATCTGAAGAGATTAAAAATGTTACAGGTATTATAGGTGATATTGCAGATCAAATCAATCTTTTAGCTTTAAATGCTGCTATTGAAGCTGCACGTGCTGGAGAACATGGTAGAGGCTTTGCGGTTGTGGCTGATGAAGTTAGAAAGTTAGCTGAAAGAACTCAAAAGTCTTTATCTGAAATAGAAGCTAATACTAATTTACTTGTTCAATCCATCAATGATATGGCAGAAAGCATTAAAGAACAAACTGCAGGTATTACTCAAATCAATGATAGCGTAGCACAAATTGATCAAACTACTAAAGATAATGTTGAGATTGCTAATGAATCAGCTATTATTTCTAGCACAGTAAGTGATATAGCTAATAATATCTTAGAAGATGTTAAGAAGAAGAGGTTTTAACCTTAGATAACTAGCTAAAAAGCTAGTTATCTCTAAATTTACTTATTGATTTAAAATTTGATTTTTACTCTTGCATAAATTCTGCCAATTTGAAACACCTTTGATTTCAAGACATTGTTTTAAACTTTCTTTTTCAGCTTGTATATTTTGCATTCTTTCATAAGTTAAAGCTTGGATATATAAAGCTCTTGCTCTATCTTCATCTGAAAGTTTTAATTTAAGCAAATCTGTTAAAACAGCTAAACTTTCTTCATTTTTATTGATTTTAGCCAAAGTATCAAGATACATAAATTCTAAATTAGGACTAAAAAGATTTATACCTTTAAAATTTTGATAGTCAATAGCCTTAGGTGCGTAAGTTAAAATGGTTGTTTGCATATTATGATCATTAGCATAAGAAAGTAAAGCATCATAGGCTTCTACTATACTAAAATTCATTGGAAAACTTTCTAAAATTTGCAAAATTTTAATGGCTTGATTGTAGTCATTTAAGCGCAATAAAGATAAAAATTGTAAATAATAAGCCTTAAAATTCTCATCGTCGCTTTTTAAAATTCTAGAATTAGCTATATCTTTAGAAATTTTGATAACCTGAGGATATTGTTTATTGTCAAAAAGAATAGATGCTTTTTGAAGACCATAAAATATAGAATCTTCATTATAATTTTTATCTATATAATCAAGCGCTTGTTCAACATTAGAAGTTCTAATAAGACAAGCTAACATTTGTTTTTTATTCTCAATTTTCTGACCTATATCATAAGCACTAAAACGCATAAAAATATTTGCAGCATTGATACAATTATCAGCTTTTATCGCATTTTTTAAATCATTAATGGCTGCTTTCTCTAAAAATTGAGTGGCATTTGGAATTTTTTTACTTTCTATAAGATCTTTATAAGCTAAAATCGCACTAAAATTTCCCTCTTTATAATAAAGTGCAACATCTTCATCTAAAGCTTTATTTGCAATATTCTCATCTTTATTTGCATATTGCTTCATTAAATCTGTATAACGTTGATGCAAAAAACTTGCATTATTATCGCCTAAAGCAAAAAATACCTCGTCACTTGCTTTTTTAATTTCATCTAAATACTTACCATCTAAATAATCATCCATATATAAATCAAGGTATTTTTTAGCATCACTAGGTCTGTTAGTATGCGATAAAACCAAGGCTAAGTCTTTTAAAGTTTCTTCATAACTCGGATCAAGTTTTGACATTTTAGCAAAGGCATCTTCATAAATACTTGCACTTATATCAAATTGTCCTTTTTGATTAAATAATTTAGCAAGCTCTAAAGATCTTGGAATATCTTTTCCAAAATATTCAGGATTGGCTTTTAAAATGGTATTAATATATTCTATAGCTTTATTTACCTGCTCATTTGAAAGCAAATTCTTTGCCAAACTCATAGCTGCTCTTGCAGCTAAATCTAAATTTTTTGTATTAAAATAAGTATTTTCATAAATATTTACAGCTTTTTCTTTTTCATTTAAATTATAAATATAGTCTGCATAATCAAGCCTAGATAACTGAGTAAAATAATTATTGGGTTGTTCATTATCCAAAATCGACATTGTATACTCTACATCAGCACGCTGAGCTAAAGCGATATAAGTTCTTAACATTATATGTAAAACTTCTGAAAAATTTTTATCACTTGTAAAAGTACGCGTCCAATTTTTAGCATCATCAATCATCTTTTCTAAAATTTGTTGATCACGCATACTTGGATCTTGGGTGTAAAGTTTATTTTGAGCTCTTAATTTATATAGTATAAATTCACTAGTAAAAATACTGCCACGATATCTATTGATAGCATTTTGTGCATCAATCACCACTTGATTGTAATTAGCCTTATCATATTCTTTTTTAATGCGTAAATAAGTATTGATATCTGCACTTTGAGGGATGACAACAGGATCAGAATTTAAATCCAAAGCTCCAACATAAGGCAAGCTCTCATGTGGAAAATTGATATTAAAATCAAGTCCATCATAGTCTTTAACGCGTGCTAGTTCTGGTGTAAAAATAAAAGTAAAAGCTTTGCTTTTATACGAACTTGATGAACTAAGTTCTTTATCTATATAAATATTTTGAGAAGTGTCAAACATTCTTGCTTGTATTTTTGGCAAAATGATCATTTTAATTTTTTGAGCTTCTTGTATAAATTTTAAATCAAAAGCAGAAAAACTCTGATCTTTTAATTTATTATCAACCATACCTGCAATATCACATTCAAAATGAACTTTTGCTTCGGTAATAAATTTTTGACATGTAAATTCTAAATCATTACTCGCATGTAAAACTGCAAAAGCTTGATTATTTTCACGACCCGTGTTTAAAACAAGCTCAAAAGCAAAAGCATTTAAAAAACTTAATAAAATTAAAAATAATATTCTCATAAAATAATTATAGCAAAACTCTTATAACATTAACAATATAGCAAAAGTGCTTACACAAACACAAAAAGCTAAAATAAAATTTTGTATAAAACTAAACTTAATACTATGAACCCTATCATTTCTCATAAATAAAGCATGAATTAAAATTTTTAAATACGCATAAAGCATAATAACAGAAGATAAAGCCACAAAAAGCGCCAAATACCAATATCCATTTAAAATTGCTGTATTTAAAATCATAAATTTACCCCAAAATACTCCAAAAGGCGGGATACCTGCTAAAGAAAGCACACTAATGCTCAAACAAAAAGCAATTAAAGGTTTTTTAACCAAAAGCCCATTTAAACTCTCATAAGAATTATTCTCATAATTGCTTAAAATCATAAATACAGCATAATTTGCAAAAGCAAATAAAGTCCAATATCCAAAAATAGCAAGCAAAATTCCATCAAAATTTTGTTCTTTTAATAAAGGAATGCAAGCTACCAAAACCAAAGAAGAATGTACTACAGAACTATAAGCGAACATTTTTTTGATATTGTTTTGACTTAGAGCCGCAAAAGCGCCTATAAACATAGAAAAAATCGCTAGAACTATTATGATATATTCAAAACCTGTATTATTTAAAAAATCAAACAAACGAATAACCACAACCAACATGGCAACTTTTGGCACAACTGAAATAAAAGCAACCAAATTTGTATGTGCTGCATAATACACATCTTTAAGCCAAAAATGAAAAGGCGCCAAAGAAAGCTTGATTGCACAAAGAACAAAAATCATCACTCCAGCACCCAAAAGCATGGGATCTTTTTGAAACTCATTTTTTAACGCTAAATTAGCAGATAAATCTAAAGTTCCTGTTTTTAAATAAATAAAAGCTACAGCCATAACAAAAAACCCAGCTCCTACAGCCGCTACACTAAAGTATTTTATCGCACTTGAAATAGCATTATCACTTCCACGCATTGCTATTAAAGTATAAAGTGCCAAAGAAGAACTTTCAAGTCCTATAAAAATAAGTACTAAATTTGAGCTTGAAACCATCAACAGCAAAGATGCAATCATAAATAAAAATAAAGCATAAAATTCACCTTGATTTTCTTCTTTTTGCATAAAAAGATATAAAAATGAAAAACACAAAATCACCAAAGAAGCATAAAATGAAACAATATCATTATTTAAAGTGGCCAAAAAAGCTTTTGCTTCTAAACCTTGAGCATTTGCATTATTTAAAATCAAAAAAACACTTACAATTAAAGATAAAGAACTTATACCGATATAAAACGATCGATGAAATTTCCAAAAACCAGAGCAAAGCAAAAGAACTATTGCAGTTATAATTAAAAATAAAAATGGATAAGATAAGCTTATATTTAAAAGTTCTAAATTTAAAAAATTATTTAACATTTGCCTCTCCTATTTTGGATAAAAAATCTAAAGTATTTTGCTCAACAGCTCTAATATTCATTGTTTTTATAAGATTATCCACATCTTTTTGTATCGGCTTTAAAAGTATATTTGGCATAAGCCCTAGTCCAAAAATCATTACTACAATACACACAAGAGCTACTATTTCTCTAAAACGTAAAGAAAAACTCTCTATAAAGCTTTGTTTTTGTATGAAAAATATTTTTCTAAATACTGCGAACATATAAATCGCTCCTAAAATAATCACCAAACCTGCCAACAAAGCATAAAGCAAATTAATCTTTGCTATACCTAAAAGAATTAAAAACTCTCCCACAAAAGAAACAGTTAAAGGCAAAGAAACGCTTGCGAGTAAAATTAACATAAAGAAAATTGAAAATAAAGGTGCTTTTTTAGCCAAAGAATGATAAAAAGAAATATCATAAGTATGATATCTTTGATATAAAAGTTCAACCATTAAAAATAAAGCTCCCGTTACAATACCATGTGCAAACATATAAAAAACCGCACCGCTAATACCCAAAGCATTTAAAGAAAAAATTCCCAAAATCATCACACCAAGATGTGAAATAGAACTATAAGCGATCAATTCTTTAATATTTTCTGCCCTATAAGCAATTAAAGCATTATAAACAATACTCACTATACATAAAGCTACAATTAAAGGCATAAAATACACACTCGCATCTGGAAAAAGCGGTAAACAAAAAAGCAAAAATCCAAAAGGAGCCATTTTAAAAACTACAAGCATTACAGAAACAAGAACAGGCGAATTTGCATAAACCTTAGGTGCCCAAGTATGAAGTGGAAATAAAGGAGCTTTGATAGCAAAAGCGATAAAAAATGCTCCAAAAAGTAAAAGTTGCTCTATAAAATTTACCGCCGAGGCATTATTTTTCCAAATTTCTAAGTCAAAAGTGAAGATGTTTAAAAGTTGATAATTTAAATAAGCTTGATAAATCAATGCCACAAGCATTAAAATTGAACCCGCAAAAGCATAGATAAAAAATTTCACCCCTGCTCTAAAATCTTTACCATAAACTCCCATAATATAAAGCAAAGGCAAAAGAGAAAATTCCCAAAAAACATAAAATAACAAACCATCTTTTGCACTAAAAAGTCCCATAATAGCAAATTCTAAAAAGAATATACAAGATACAAGTGCTTTTTGTTCCAGCTTTAAAAATAAAAAGCTTAAAAATATCATCAAAGAACTTAAAAGCATCAATATAAGTGCGATACTGTCTACTCCTACGTGAAAGCTAAAAAATTTCAAAATTTTAAAAGAGAGATTATAATCAAAGCTTACCCCTTGTAAAAAATCCGCAAAAATATCCAAATTTAAAGCCAAAATCATAAAACTTACAACAACGCTAAAAACCTTAACACCCCCACGATTTAAAAGCAAAACCACAAAAGCAGAAATTAAAGGAAAAAATATCAAATAATTTAGCATTTTACACCATCCATACCAAAATCAACAAAATCACAAAAGCTGCCACCAAAAATCTAAGCATTAAGTTTAAGCTATTTGGCATAATCATTTTTTGTGAAATATTTTGAGAATACAAAGCAATTTTTTCAACTATTCTATCAAAAATATAAAGATCACAATGCTTTAAAATCGCACATAAACTTTCATATTTTGAAACGATAAATTGATGATAGAATTGAGGAATAAAATAATCATTACTTAAAAGTTTGTGAATTTTATTTTCTTCAATACTTTCTTTAAACCAAGAATTTTTATAAGCAAAAATAGCCAAAATTACACCCAAAATAGCTGCCACACTCGCACAAATCATTACAATTTGATTTTGTGCATCAATAAAAACTAATTTTGTGCTTAAATATTCAAAAAAACTATGTTCAAAAAATCCTGCAATAATAGCTAAAACCATCAAAGGACTCATAGCCAAAAGTGCGATTTTGCTTGCTTCATGTGGATGTTCATTGTGTCTTACAGGGGTAAAAAATACCAACATTAAAAGTCTAAAGCTATAAAATGCTGTTAAAAAAGCTGCGATTAAGAGCACTAAAAAAATACCATGGTGAAAAGAAATAAAAGAATATCCTAAAATCAAATCTTTAGAGAAAAATCCTGCAAAAGGATAAATTCCTGCTAAAGCTAAAGATCCTATACACATCAAAATAGCTGTAAATTTTAAAGGTTTAAAAAGTCCACCCATTTTTTTAATGTCTAATTTATCATTCATAGCATGCATTACATTTCCAGCACCTAAAAAAAGTAAAGATTTAAAAAAAGCATGTGTAGCTAAGTGAAATAAAGCTATACCATAAGCCCCAAGTCCTGCAGCCACAAACATATATCCAAGTTGCGATAAGGTAGAATAAGCAATAATGCGTTTTAAATCCCTAGCCACCAAAGCCATAGAGGCTGCAAAAATCGCTACAAAAGCTCCAAGTAAGGCAATAATATAAGAAACCTCAGGAACTAAATCATAAAGCGTGCTCGCACGAATTACCAAATAAACCCCCGCTGTTACCATGGTTGCTGCATGGATTAATGCAGAAACAGGAGTTGGCCCTGCCATAGCATCAGCAAGCCAAGTGTGAAAAGGAAATTGTGCAGATTTTCCCATAGCCCCTATAAATAAACAAGTTGCGATTAAGATCAAAGCGTTGTGATCTAGGCTTTGTGCCATGGAAAAAACTTCATCATATTTTAAAGTTCCTGCTTGTAAATAAAGCCAAAAAATTCCCAAAAGCATACCCAAATCCGCAATACGATTCATAATAAAAGCTTCATTAGCCGCAAAAGAATAAGTATCATTTTTATACCAAAAACCTATGAGCAACCAAGAGCAAAGCCCAACACCTTCCCAACCTACAAAAAGTCCTAAAAAATTATCACTCATGACTAAAAAAAGCATAGAAAAGACAAAAAGCCCCAAATAAGCAAAAAATTTATTAAAACCTTCATCATGAGCCATATAAAAAATACTATAAAAATGCACACAAGTAGCTACAATACCTACAACACTCATCATAGTAAGCGAAATGGCATCTATATCAAAGCCAAAATTTACTCCAGCAAACCATTCAAACAAACTCACATTAAAAGCTTCATTGCAAAAAAGCAAATACAAAGAACAAAAAGCACTTAAAGCTACTAAAAGTGAACAAATTATCCCTACAAATTGTTTTTTCTCACTCAAAGCAAAACAGCTTGCAAACAAAAAAGCTACAAAAGGACTAAAAAGAGAAATCAAAGCTAAATTTTGCATACTAAGCCTCCACTTCTTTTAAGCTTTTTAATTCCAAAGTGCCTTTTCTTCTATACCAAAGCACACACAAAGCTACGCCAACAGCTACTTCACAAGCGGCTACACCCATGATAAAAAGCGCAAAAACCTGTCCATTTAAATCATTGTGCATTTTAGAAGCTGCTACTAAGGCTAAATTAGCACTATTTAATAAAATTTCACTCGAAATAAAAAGCATAATGAGATTTTGTCTTTTTAAAATCCCTACAAGCCCTATGACAAACATTAAAATAGCAACGAAAAAATACTTTTCTATCATTGTTTTTCCTTTGTAAGCTCTTTATGAGTAAGAGTGATAGCACAAACTAAAGCGATCAAAAGCAAAATAGCTATAAACTCAAAAGCTAAAAGATATTTTGAAAAAATCGCTAAAGCCAGTTGTTTATTGAAATCAAACAAAGCAGGATCATTTAAAGGTAAATCCGTGCTGATATTTTGGTATTTAAAACCTATAAGCATGGCCAAAAGTAAAATTGCACTTAAAACCACCAAAGTAAAAAAACTTTTTTTAGCTTTAAGTTGTTCTTTAAATTCTTTAGAAGCATCAAAAAACATCATCGCAAAACTATAAAGTCCAAGCACAGCTCCACTATAAACAATAATTTGTATCACACCTAAAAACTCTGCATCAAGTAAAAAATAAAATCCCGATAAAAACACCATTCCGCCCGCTAAAGCCGAAAGAGAATAAAGCATATTTTTACTTAAAACCGCAATGCCAAAAAAGCCTAAAACCACTACACTAAAAAATACAAAAGCCAAATTTTCTATCATTTATTTTCTCCTTGCTCTTGTGTATTTTGATTTTCTAAGGCTCTTTCAATCATCACATCGTAATAATTTGGTGTTTTTACCACCAGTAAATCAGCATCTTTTCTAAGGCTTCCTGCTCCTTCAAATTCAACTTGATTTTTAAGCTTATCAATAGGAGTTAAAAAATCTTGCTTGTAACCAAAATAAGACCTTTGCTCGGCCGCATTTTCATACTCTGTGCCATGTACTATAGCAAGTTCAGGACAAACCTCAGCACAAAAACCACAATAAATACAACGCCCTAAATTAATACTATAATTTCCTACTTTTTTACGCCCATTTTCATCTAAAGAAGTTTCCATTCTGATACAATTACTAATGCAAATTTTTTCGCAAAGCCCACAACCTATACATCTTTCATTTTCGCTTTCTATAAAACGCATCAAACGATGAACAGCACGGTAACGATTATCAAGCTTTACCTTTTCAAAAGGATATTTAATCGTAGCGCTATTATTTCTCTTAAGTAATTCTCTCATCATCACAAAAAGTCCTACAAAAAGCTCTAGTTTAACGCTTCTACGCAAAGCTTGTGAAATTTTTTCCCAAGTACTAACAGGAGTTTTTCTTTTCTCATCTACTAAATAATAATTTTTCATATCAAACTCCTATAAAAGAACTGCCAAAGCAGTGATTAAAAGGTTTAAAACCGCTAAAGGGATTAAGATTAAATAGCACATTTTCATCACTTGATCTGGACGCAATTGCGGAAAAGCAGCTCTTGCCCAAAAATACCAAAAGAAAATAAAACTTGATTTTACTATCATCATAATCCAACCAGGAATAATCCAAAAGCTATTAAAACCCCCTAAAAACAAAAGAGTTACCAAAATAGCTCCAGCTATCATAGAAGCATATTCACCTATGAAAAACATACCCCATCTTAAACCCGAATACTCCGTTCCATAACCCGCTACAATTTCAGCATCATTTTCCGTCAAACAAAGCGGAGTTCTATTAGTCTCTATAAATAAAGCAATTATAAAAAGCACAAAAGCCAAGGGCTGTTTAAAAATAAGCCAAGAAAAAAATCCATCGCTTTGATAATTGTTAATATCCACCAAAGAAAAAGAACCTACAAGCATTACAATAGCAATCAAAGCTAAAGCTCCTACGCTTTCATAGGAAATAATTGCTACAAGCCCTCTTGCAGCCCCTAAAATCGACCATTTATTATTACTTGCAAGTCCACCCAAAAACACCGCATAAAAGCAAAGTCCTGAAGTACCAATGACAAAAAGCAAAGCTACATTAATATCTGCCACTATAGGCTGAATCACCCTTCCAAATAAAGTAAATTCAGGTAGCATAGGAATAGCTGCTAAAGAAACAAAAGCACAAATAGCAGAAATTAAAGGTGCTATAGCAAAAATAAATTTTTGCGAATTTGAAGGGATTATATCTTCTTTAGTAAAAAGTTTTATCATATCAGCTACAAGTTGAATAAGCCCAAAAGGCCCTACCATATCAGGCCCTATACGTCTTTGAAAATAAGCTAAAACCTTTCTTTCAGCATAAGTTGCAAGACCTGCTAAACTCGCAAATATTGCAATGATAATAATACATTTAATTAAAGCCTCTAAAGCAAAAAAAGCAAAATCACTCATGGTTTGCTCCTAATTTTTCTAAATTCGCCACAACAAATCTTTCATCAAAAAAGCTTAGCGTATCAAGTTTTTCATCGAAATACGGCAAGAAAGCTCCATTTTTTATATCCTTATCCACACGCACGCTAAGGCTTAATTCTTTATCTTTTATTTTAAGTTTTACAAGATCTTTATCTTTTAAATTTTTCTCTTTAGCTAAATTTTCACTTACACCTAAAAAAATCACCTCATTAATCGCACTAGCACGATTTGAAAATCTACCAAATTGATAGCTAGGATTAGCACTATAAAGCAAAATTTCATCTTCTTTTGGGTTTAAATTTTCAAAATTTGGAGAGATGAATTCTTTTTTAGCAACTTGTTTAAAACATTCTAAATTAAGCTCATATCCCCTTTTACAATCACCTGCATTGGTATAAAAATTATCTAAATGATCAAAATCAATCGGAGAAAAACCTTTATTTATAGGGAGTCTCTTAGTATAATTTATAGTATATTCCTCATCAAAACCTAAAGCATTAGCCAAATCATTTAAAAAATATCCCTTAAATTCTAAAGCAGCGTTAGTTGGCACCACTCTTTTATCATAATTTAAAAAAGTTCCTTCTTGCTGATTTAAACTCGCACTAGCTAAATTTGCATGCTCTTCATAAGAAAAACTAAAATCACCTTTTTCATTGTAGCCTAAAGTCTTGCCTTCTTGTGTATTTTTATCCAAATCACAAATCATAGCCACACCTAAGGTATTAGTATGCGTAGGATTTAAAAAGACTTTAAAAGGAGTAGTATTTTGAATCAAAGCAAGTAATTTAGCAAGTTTTTTCGCATTTTTATGAAAATAAAAATCACTCCCTATAACAAGAGTAAAATTTGCTTTTTTAAGCAATAAATCTTCTAATTTATCTTCATCTATACCTAAATTTTTAGCAAAAACAGAACGTTGCACTTCTATGATTTTTTTCACTTTTTTAGGTATGACTTTTTTTACTTCTTTTTGGATTTCATTGCCTTCTTCATCTTTTTCTATAACTTGTTCTACAACTTCTTCGTTGATACTTTCTTCTATTTCTTTATTTTCACTAACAAAAAACTCTGCTAAATGAGTTTTAATACCTTCATCTTGACTAAATTTTTGAAGTAAAAAATATAAAATTTGCTCTTCATCGCCACTTTTATGAATGTGTGAGATAAAATTTTTGGAATATTTTGCTATACCCACATCTTCCATAGGATGAAAATAAAGCCCTGAGCCTTTATTCATCACTAAGGCATTATTGATTTTATAGCTAAGCGTTGGAGCATCATATCTTAAAAGCGTTCCAGCCACAACCAAAAAATCACTTTTTGTTATATCTTGAGTATTAGCACTATAAAACTCGCCAGAATTAGCGATAAATTCTTGTAAAAATTCTTTAAATTTCAAAGCTTCTTCATTGATCAAAGAAAGATTAAATTTCTTTTTTAAATTTTGTAAAATCAAAGCTTCTTCATTGGTAATAAAACTATTAAATTTAATGTTTTTAATTTCATTTTTCTCAAAAAGTTTCACAAGTTCTTCAAAGGCTTTTTCATCTTTATCCGCCTCATTTTGCGTATCAAAAGCAAATCTTGCAGCCTTATTTAAACTCGCAAAGGCAAAATCATTACTCACACGATAAATTTTTTCTTTTTGATTACTAATGCCGCTTTGCTTAATATCATAATACATCAACTCACAATCGCTTGAATGCGGATTTGAAGCAGGGATTTTTTTAAGTTCCCAAATATTTGAAGTGTATTGAAATTTCGAACCTATCAAAGCTCCTGTTGGACACACACTTGTACATTCTCCACAAAATGAACAATCAAGCGTATCACCATTTGCAGGGCCTATCAAACTTTTTTGAAATTTAGTCCAAATCGCATAAGCATCTTTTCCCATGCTCTCTTTAAAGCTATTATCCACACTATCTCCGCCACGAGGAACAGTCTTTAAAGCACTTTCTCCGATTTTATCCTTACAAACTGTAATGCAACGCTCACATACTATGCAAAGTGCGGGATCGTAATTAATCATTCCCCAATGTTTATGTGGTTTATGTGTGTCTTTAATCCAATGCTTTTGAACATTTACACGGCTTTTATGAGTGAAATTTTGCAATTCACACTCGCCTGATTTATCGCAAACTCCACATTCTAAAGGATGATTGATACAATAAGCTTGCATGATCTCATTTCTTTCATCCCAAAGATTTTGTAAATCACTTTCTACAACCATACCCTCTTTTGCTTTAGTATTACAAGAATATACCTTTTTACCATCAGCTTCAACCATACACATACGACAAGCCAAAGTAGGACTACAGCCTGAAAGATAGCAAATCGCTGGAATAAAAATATCATTTCTTCTTGCTATATTTAAAATATATTCGCCTTCTTCAAAGGCGCAATCTATACCATTAATCTTAACTGTCATTTTGCTTCCTTTATGCGAATTGGAATAAAATCAAAACCATTGTTTTCATAATTTAAAAAAGCTATGGTGCCTTGTAAATTTTCATCTAAACAAAGCTTGGCTTTAAGACTAAAATCTTTAGCCAAAATTTCAACTTCACTTTGATCTTTGCATTTTGCAATTTGTAAAAATTGCTTTGAACAATGTAAATTTTTATCTTGTAAATTTACTCTAAAAAGCACTAAACCGTCATAATTATCTAGTTCTTTTAGGGTGTTTAATTTGGCCTTTTTAAAATCGCATTCTTCTTCATCGCTATCTAAAATCTTTAATTCATATTTTACGCTTAAGAAATTCAAAAAATATTTGATATTTTCGCTATCTTTGTAAGAATGGATATTTTTATCTATAATTAAATACTTAGCCTCTTTTAAAAAAGCAAGCACTTCACCTGCTTCTTCCTCTCCAAAACAAGATTCAGCACTTAAATATCCCTCATCTAAATCGCTAAATTGTCCTTCATCGCTTAATTTACAAAGCAAAGCCAAAACAAAACTCAAACTTGCAATTTCACATTTATAAAATTTAGCTTTTAAATTTTTATCTTCCAAACAAGAAATATTAATGCTATTTACACCTATTTTTTCACATAAATTTTTGTTTTTAAGGCTTAGCATATCTAAAAAACAAAGAGCATTATCATAAATCATACTCTCTCCTTTTTTATAACAATAGTCCAATCTACTTGATTAAATTTCAAAGAATTTAAAAGCTCACAGCCTTGTTCTTTTATAAAAGAAAAACTTTTTTCAACAGGAGAAAAATCGCCGATTTCAAAAAGCACCACTAAAACCTCGCCTTGTTTTGCTTCTTTTATGATTTGCGCTAAATCTTCAAAAAGTTCTTTGCTTTTTCTTAAATCTACTCTTCTCATCGATCTATCTCACCTAAAACTATATTTACATTACCCATAATGGCTACAACATCAGCTAAATAAGTACCTACAAGCATTTCTTCAAAAAACGCACAATGCCAATAACTAGGTGTTCTAGCCTTTAAACGATAAGGTCTTCCTGTGCCATCACTATGGATAAAAAAGCCAAGCTCACCTTTTGGACTTTCAGTAGGCACATAAACTTCGCCTTTAGGGGGTTTTAAGCCTTGAGTGATTAAAACAAAATGCTGCATTAAAGAATAATTCTGCGTTAAAATTTGTTCCTTTGAAGCACTTACATACTCAGGATGCGTAGCTAAAATTTCAGGCGGAGTATCTTTATAAAGCGTGGCACATTGTCTAAGGATTTTCAAACTTTCACGAAATTCTTGCATATAAACTTTATATCTTGCATAAGAATCCCCTTGTGTAGCATAAGGCACACCAAATTCAACTTCATTATAAAGCAAATAAGGCTCTTCTTTGCGTATATCGTATTTTATACCGCTTCCCCTTAACATCACACCCGTACAACCCCAATTTAAGGCTTGTTCTTTAGTAACCACACCTACATTTTCAGTTCTTAAACGCCAAATTCTATTATCATCTAAAAGATCTTCATAATCTTTTAAATCATTTGGAAATTTATCGCAAAATGCAAGCATTTCTTCTAAATAATTCTCAGGTAAATCAAGCATAACCCCGCCTATTCTCATAGAAGAATGCGTAAGTCTTGCACCGCAATACTTTTCTATCAAATCCAAAACATATTCTCGTTCTCTAAAGCAGTATAAAAACACACTCATCGCACCAATATCAAGTGCATGAGTGGCAAGCCAAAGCAAATGTGATGCGATACGGTTTAATTCTAAAAGTATCATGCGTATGACTGCTGCACGACGTGGAATTTCTAAACCACAAAGTTTTTCGACCGCCGCACAATAAGCATAATTATTTGCTGAAGCAGCGATATAGTCCATTCTATCAGTAGTAGGAATAAATTCTTGATAAATCATATTTTCAGCCATTTTTTCCATACCACGATGCATATAACCTATACAAGGACGCGCTTTTACAACTTGCTCTCCATCAAGTTCTAAAATAAGACGTAAATTTCCATGTGCTGAAGGGTGTTGAGGGCCTAAATTGATAATCATTTTTGAGTCTTCTTGCTCAAAAGCTATATTTTCATAATAAGGTTTTAACTTGCTAGGAATTTGCATTTTAACGCCTTTTCTCTAAAATTTTTGCTTCATCGCGTTTTACTTTTTTTACAAAAGCCACGCCTTCATCTTCTTGATATTCTTGTTTAAAGGAAATTTCCTTCTTTTGACCACCTTTTGGCACTTCATGATAAAGTCTTGCAAAATTTAGCGTATCTTTATCATCAACAAAACCAGAATCTCTTTGTTCTTCGCCCACTACTTCGCGGTATTCTTTGCCAAAAATTTTATCAATCTCATACCATCTTGCAAACTCATCGCCCTTTAAAGGATAAATTTTTAAAAGCGGATGTCCAAACCAATCATCAGGCATTAAAATGCGTTTTAAATTGGGATGATTTATGATGAAAATTCCAAACATATCATAAATTTCTCTCTCACTCCAATTTGCTCCTTTAAAAACATAAGCCACGCTTTGCAAACGCTCTTTTACGCCTACAAAAGTTTTTATTCTCACTCTTAATTTTTTTTCTAAATTTAAAAGCTGATAAAACACTTCAAAACCATTTTTATCTGCTATAAAATCAATAGCACTTGCTTCTGTAAAACTTAAATAACCTAAAGTTTTAAGCATTTGCAAGGTTTTAACGTTGTCTTCTTTTTTGATTTCTATTACCCAAAAATCAAGCTCTACAAAGGAATTTAAAATTTCTACTTGAGTTTTTAAAACTTCAAAATCATCTTTAAAAACACTTTCATTAACATCAGATTTTACAGTGTGTGGTGCGTGATAAAATCTATCTTTGTAGTAATTTTGAGTTTGAGCATTTTTTTTATCGCTATACTTTCTCATCATATCAACCTTTTAGGTGCGATCTTGCGACTTGCTTTTTCTTTGCGAATCTTTTTTTGCAAAATCATCAAAGCAAACTGAAAACTTTCTGGGCGTGGAGCACAGCCTGGCACATAAATATCTACAGGTATGATTCTATCCACTCCTTGAACAGTAGAATAAGTATTAAACATACCGCCTGTATTAGCACAACTTCCCATAGAAATCACCCATTTAGGATCAGGCATTTGATCATAAAGTCTTCTTGTAAATTCAGCGTGCTTTTTACATAAAGTTCCTGCGATAATCATCACTTCACTATGGCGTGGTGAAGCTCTAAAAATCGTTCCAAATCTATCAAAATCATATCTTGAACCCCCAGCCGCCATCATCTCAATCGCACAACAGGCAAGTCCATAAGATAAAGCCCATAAAGAATTACTCCTACCCCATTGAACTAGTTTATCAACGCTAGTTAAAACTACGGGCAAACCACTTGCATAATTTACTTGATGCTCTGCCATGCAAACGCTCCTTTTTTATAAGCATATAAAAATCCAACTCCTAAAAGTACGATAAAAACAAAAACTTCTAAAAGTCCAAACCAACCTAAATCTTTAAAAATCAAAGCCCAAGGAAATAAAAACACAACTTCTATATCCAAAAGTATGAAGATTAAGGCGATGATGAAAAATTGAGAGTTAATCTTGTTAGCTTGTTTAACAGGAATAGGACCGCATTCATAAATTCCAAGTCCTAATTTTTTGCGATTTTTTGCGGCAAAATTATTACCGATTTTTGAAGCTAAAAAAACCAGTCCAAAAAAAATAACACTAGCAAGTACTAGCATTAAAAAAATACCAAAATAAGGATGCGAAGCATCTATATGAGACATTTATTCTCCTTTTTTAAAGCACTTTAATCACTCCACAACAAAAATTAAATTTACACTTTTCTTTATTTTACTCTAAACTTTCTATATTGAAACTTATATTAAAAAATATTTTTTAAAGTTTTAATTTTTTATGATTAAATTTATAAAAAAGATCACTTTGATGGGTTATAAATATATAAGAAATATTATTTTTTTGCTGATAGTCATATAAAAAAGTTAAAATTTCTTTAGAAGTTTTAATATCAAGCGCTGAAGTAATTTCATCTAAAATCAACAATTTAGGATTTAAAACCAAAGCACGGATAAGACCTACACGCGTGGCTTCTCCTCCGCTTAACTCATAGGGTTTTTGTTCTAAAATTTGTTTTTTTAGACTAAAAAAATCAAAAAATTCTAAAATCAAGTCATCATTCTTTTGTAAATTAAAATTTTCCAAACCATCTTGTATAAGATTTTTGATTTTTTTATAAGGGTTTAAAGCCATTTTTTGATCTTGAAAGCAATACTGAATTTGGTTTCTTAAAAGTCTTTGTTTGTTTTTATCAAGCTTGTGTAAGTTAAGATTTTCATACCATACCTCACCCTCACTTGGATCTTCTAAAAAACAAAGAATTCTAGCTAATGTACTTTTACCTGCACCACTTTTACCTAAAATTATTAAATTGTCATTTTCATTTAAAGAAAAATTGATATTATCAAAAATAATATGTCTTTCTTTTTTTAAATACCAATGCTTTTTAAGCTCATAAAACTTACTTAAATTACAAACTTTAAGCATTATAATACCTTAAAAACTCATCTAAGCTATATAAATTTGAACTATTTTTTTCTAGCATAAGAATTTCATCTGCTAAAGAATTTACCAAATTTAAATCATGAGTGATGCAAACTAAGGCTGTGTTATTTTTTAATTCTTCTAAAATCGATATAATCTTAGAAGCGTTTTCTTTATCCAAAGAAGCTGTGATTTCATCACAAATTAAAATTTGGGGTTGATTTAATAATGCCAAAGCTAGGCTCACCCTTCTTGCCATACCCAAACTTAATTCATTAGCATAAGAATGCCACAAACGATCAAGATTTTCAAATCCTAATTTTTGAAAATAAGAAAAAGCGTAATCTTTTCTTTCTTTTTGTTTTAATTTTGTATGAGTTTTTAAAACAAGATGACATAAATTTCCAATATCCAAATAAGGATAAAGACTAAGCTCTGCATCTTGCAAAACAAGTGCTACATTAGAACGAAAATCTCTAAGTTCTTCTTTGTTAAAATTAAAAATACAAGAATTATGAAAACTTAATTCATCAAAACTTATTGTGAAATTAGAATCTAAAAGTCTTACCAAAGCTTTTCCTAACAAACTTTTGCCCACTCCACTTTGTCCTAGTATCATTAAAGTTTTGCCTGTTTTTATATCTAAATTAATATCCTTAAGCAATAAATTATTCTTCAAACTGATATTTAAATTTCTTACCTTCAAGATCTTATACCCCAAATTTTTTGTAAAAAATTACCCAACCATAAAAGAGGTAAAAACAACAAAAGCAAGCTTAAAAGTGGAAAAAGTATCATCCACCAAGCACCCATAAAAACTGCTTTTGAAGACTCACTCAAAAGAGTACCTAAAGTTGGAATTTCAAATCCTAAACCCAGTCCAAAAAAACTCAAAGTAGCTTCTGTGGCTATAGCATGAACGATATTAAATATAAAAAGTGTAAAAATCAGTGTTTTTAAAACAGGTATTAAATCTTTAAAAAAAGCTCTAAATTTAGTTCTTCCAAGCACTATATTTGCTTTGTAAAAATCTAAATTTTCAAGTCTTTTTAATTCACTTTCTATAATTCTTGCTATGAAACACCAATGAATTAAAGCGATTAAAAAAATCATCAAAAACACATCAGAAGTTATCATACTTTGAAAAAACATCATAAGTAAAAAAGCAGGCAAGGCTAAAAAAAACTCTAAAATACGCATCCAAAAAACATAAAAAAAACATCGCGCTAAAAACAAATAACACAAAGCAAAGATAATAGACAATAAAGATCCACCAACACCTATAAGCAAAGAATTTCTCAAAGCAAAAAGCAAACGAGAAAACAAATCCCTGCTTAAAAAATCAGTCCCTAAAATATAAGTAAAATTAGGAGCTTGATGCAAATTTTCTAAATGAGTACTTAAAATATCAAAAGGAGCCAAAAAAGGTGCAAACAAGGCGCATAAAAACAAAAAAATTAAAGGCGCAAGAATGATAAGAAATTTAAACAAAATCAAGCCTTCTTAATCTAGGATTTAAAATCCTAGCTACAATATCACTTAAAAATGTAAAAAATGCTGCAAGTAAAACACTAAAAAATATAAGCGCAAGTACAACAGGATAATCTTTAAAAATAATACTTTTAAAAAGTAAAGACCCAAGTCCCTCGTAAGCAAAGACACTTTCTACCACATAAGTTCCCATCATAAAACTTAAAGCACTTCCCCCAAAATAAGCCACAATAGGGCTTAAAGAATATTTCAAAACTAAAAAATAAATATCTTTCTCCCTCAAAGCCCTAGCGTATAAATTTTGAATAAAAATTTGAGAAAAACTTTCATTGATAAAATTTCTAGCAATCCTTAAAAATAACGCCAAATGTGATAAAACGAGCACCAAAACAGGCAAAATCAAATGCTCTAAACGATTTAAAAAATCATCTTCAAAGCCTATATCACTACTTCCCATAACAGGCAAAATTTTCCAAAAAATTCCAAAAATCAAAACAAACAATAAAGCCAAAACAAAAGGAGGTAAAGCAAAAAAATTAAAAGCTAAAAAAGTGATGATTTTATCTATAAAACTTTCTTTATAATAATATCCCAAAAGTGCCAAAAAAACGCTGAGTAAAAATAAAAGCATTAAGGCACCAAAACCCAAAATAAAAGTATTAAAAATTCTTTCTTTTATAAGCTTTAAAACACTTTCTCCACTTAAAAAAGAAACTCCTAAATCTCCTTTTAAAGCCCTAAAAAGCCAAATTTTATACTGCTCTAACAAAGGCTTATCAAGCCCTAAATTTTGTTCTATTCTTTGAATAAATTCTTTACTTTGTGAATTAACTCCATTAGCATAAGCTATACTACCTTTGCTAAAATGGAGTAAAACAAAACATAAAAAAGTGCTAAAAAATGCTATGAAAATACTAAAAACTAAGCGTTTTAGCACTATTTACTCCACTCATAAACATTCCAAGTAAAACCCACTCCGTGATGACCTAAAGTCCTTGTTTTGATACCTTTTAAATCTTTATTATAAACCAAAGCAAAATCAAGATAGGCTAAAAAAATAAAAGGAGGATTTTCATATAAAGCATCTATAAAATCTTTATAATATTTTTTTCTCTCTTCTAAATTTGAAGTATTTCTTGCTTTTTGCAAGGCTATATCCACTTTTTTATCATGATAATGTCCAAAATTCCAACCCTCATCATTTAAAGCACTATCTTGCGAACTTTCAAATACCCTAAAAGTGTGAAAATCAGGATCTAAAGGACTTCCCCAGCCTATTAAAAAACTATCTACTTTAGAATAATCAAAACTTCCAGCAGGTTTAGCCACTACCTTGCTTACAACTCCTATTTTTCTAAATTCGCTTTGCAAAATTCCAGCTAAACTTACCCTTAAAGGATCATTGCTCATCGCCCAAATTTCAAATTCTAAAATTTTCCCATCTTTTTCAAAATTTCCATCTTTATTTTTCTTAAAACCTGCACTTACAAGCAAGTCCTCGGCTTTTTTAGGATCATATTTGTAAATTTTAAAATTCTTAGAATTTGCCCAAGAACGCTCTAAAGGGTGATTGGCTACAAAAGCATAATCATGTAAAAGATTTTTTACTATACTTTCTTTATCAACTGCGTAATTTAAGGCTTGTCTTACTTTTAAATCTTTTAAAAATTCATTATCAAAATTAAACATTAAAGCTCGATAATCAGCTGATTTTTCGCGTAAAATTTCAAAATTTTCATCATTTTTAAAAATATTTAGCAAAGAAACATCGATTAAAGCTGCATCTATCTTGCCATTTTTAAGCTGGGCACTAGCTATAGAAGGATCAAAAATGTGTTTTATAATAAGTCTTGGAGTTTTTACCTTATCAAGATAAAAATCTTCATTAGCTTTAAATTCAACATATTCACCTTTTTTCCATTTTACAAATTTATAAGGACCTGTACCTATAGGATTTTGATTAAAAGAGCTTGTGTTTAAATTCTCATTTTCAAGCAAATGTTTAGGAAGCATTCCTATACTTAAAGCATCTAAAAATGCAGGATAAGGTTTAAAAAGTGTGATTTTTACATGAGAAGGATTTAAAATTTCCACACTTTTAATGTCTTCAAAATTGACATAAACAGAAGAATTATTTTTAGGATTTTTAAAGGCTTCTATGCTAAATTTCACATCATCAGCGCTAAATTTGACTCCATCATGCCATAAAACATCATCTCTTAAAAAAATATCATAAACAAGTCCATCTTTACTAACATCCCAAGACTTAGCCAAATCAGGCTTTAAACTCATATTTTCATCAAAACGCGTAAGCCCTGAAAATACAAGATTAATCACTGCATCGTGATCCTCGCTATAAGCAGGATTTATCCTTGCGATTTCATTTTCAACCGCTACAATAAGTGTATCTTTTGGGATTTTTGCTTCTAAATTTACAAAAAGTAACAATACAAAAATTAAAAATCTCAACATAAAAAACCTTTTTAAAATGATTAGAATTATATATTAAAAATGTTTTAATAACAAGCCCCTATAGGGGATTTATAATCAAAAAATATAATAATTAAAAAAAATTAAATTTTAAAAAGATAAAATATATCCTAGATCATTAATGTTATAAAAATTTATATTTAAGGAGTAAGTTATGTTTAATTTAAAAAATGCTTCATTAGGTAAAAAATTTTTGAGCTTAAATATTATGCTAATTTTTACATTAGCAACTATATTTTTTATAGGTCTTATAACTATTATGTCAAATTTTACAGAAAAAACTTTATATGATACATTAAGACAAGAAAATAGAATTATAAATAATTTCTTAAATCAAATTATTCAAAAAGATGGAGAAACTTTACTGCATTATTTTGATAATACCCTAAAAAGATATTTTGGCTTTTCTGATGAAAATAAAGAAACTTTCGCTATAAGTGGTCAAACCAATCTTTTTGCAAATAACAGAATCATAAATATTCCTAATTTAACCTATAATGGAGGTAAGTTAGCTAATGGAACTGATTATATTTCGGCTTTTAAAAATTCAACTAATGGTGAAGTAACAATATTTGTAAAATATAACAATGATTTTATAAGAATAGCTTCATCGCTAAAAAATGAAGATGAAGAAAGTGTTGTAGGTACAACTTTGGAACATGATTCTCCTGCTTATGTATCTGTTTCAAAAGGAAATGATTTTTATGGTAGAATTTCTTTATATGGAAAAGATTACATTACAATTTATAAACCTATAAAAAATTCCAAAAAAGAAATTATAGGTGTTATTGCCGTAGTTAGCACAATGGACCAAATTTATAAACTTATACAAAATAGTTTAGAGGATGTTAAAATAGGAAAAAATGGAAATAATATAGTTATAGATCCTAAAAAAGATATTTTTGTGATAGGTTATAAAAATCAGAAACCAAGTCAAGTTGAATATTATAAACAACCTCCTAAAAACGGTATTGTAAAATTTGAAAAATATGGTGAAAATTTTGAATCTTATTCTAGCTATAATGATGCTTTAGATTTATATATCATTAGCGAAGCTTTTATCAAAGATTTTACCAAAAATGATTCTGTTTTAACTAAAATTATTATTACAAGTATAATCATTTTATTTATAGTTATTATGATATCTACTCTTATTGTATTAAAAAAACTTATATTAGAAAGATTATACAATGTATCTCAAACTATTTTTGATTTTTTAGCCTATGTTAGCCACGAAATAGATTACCTTCCTTTGCTTAAAAAAGAAAAAAATAACGACGAAATAGGAAAATTATCAAAGGCTGTCAATCAAGCTATAATTAAAACTCAAAAAATTTTAAACTTGGATTTTCAAGCTATAGATAAATCCACTAAAATTGCCAAACAAATCGAAAAAGGGAATTTAAATATTAAACTTGATATAGATCCTGCTAGTCCACAACTTAAAGAATTAAAAATAGTTTTAAATCAAATGCTTAATACTTTAAAGAAAAATATAGGTGGAGATATTAATGAAATTATAAAAGTTTTTGATAACTACGCTAATCTTGATTTTAGAAGTAAAATTGAACACACTTATGGAAAAATTGAAGTTGTTGCTAATGCTTTAGGAGCTGAAATTAAATCTATGCTTACAACTTCAAAAGAATTTGCTAATGAACTTTCAAATCAAAGTATTTTACTAGAAGATGCGATTAGCAAACTTCAAGAAGGAGTAAATAAACAAGCTTCTTCCCTAAAAAAATCTTCTAGTAGCATAGAAGAGATCACTAACTCTATGAGCAATGTCACAAGTGAAACAGAAACAATGATTTCTCAAACCCAAGATATAAAAAATATTATAGATATTATAACAGATATAGCAGAACAAACTAATCTTCTAGCTTTAAATGCTGCTATTGAAGCTGCACGTGCTGGAGAACATGGTAGAGGATTTGCTGTTGTGGCTGATGAAGTTAGAAAACTAGCTGAAAGAACTCAAAGTTCCTTATCTGAAATAGAAGCTAATATTAATTTACTTGTTCAAACCATAACTGATGTAGCTATGGATATAAAAAAACAATCAGAAAGTATTTCTCAAATCAATATAGCAGTAGATCAAATAGGAAGTGTTACGGATGATAATCTTAAAATAGCCAATAATGCTGATAGTATAGCTAAAAAAATAAACGATATTTCTTCAAACATACTTGAAGATGTACACAAAAAACAATTCTAATTTCATGTTTTTAGTGTAAATTTAACTTAAATCAATTTTTTTCTCCTTTTTAAGATATAAAATATCTCTTTTACATTAAAAAGGAGAAATTATGACAAAAGAACAAATTCAAATCATCAAAGATTGTGTGCCTATTTTGCAAAAAAATGGAGAGGATTTAACTAATGAGTTTTATAAAATAATGTTTAATGATTATCCTGAGGTAAAACCTATGTTTAATATGGAAAAACAAATTTCAGGAGAACAACCAAAAGCTTTAGCGATGGCGATTTTAATGGCAGCTAAAAATATAGAAAATTTAGAAAATATGAGAAGCTTTGTTGATAAAGTTGCCATAACTCATGTTAATTTAGGGGTTAAAGAAGAGCATTATCCTATAGTTGGAGCCTGCCTTTTAAAGGCTATTAAAAATCTTTTAAATCCTGATGAAGCCACTCTTAAAGCTTGGGAAGTTGCTTATGGAAAAATTGCTGAATTTTATATCGATATAGAAAAAAAGCTCTATGATAAATAATACAAGCCCATTTTGGGCTTTAATCAAATTTTTCTACTAAATTTTTAGCTAATTCCTTTATATTCTCACCCTTTAATTCGCTGATTTCACCATTTTGAGCCAAGAAAATTCTATCAGCACTATCAAAATATGCATCATCATGTGTGATAGCAAAGATTGTTTTACCTTGCTCTTTTAGCAAAGGTAAAAGTTTTTTATAAAAAAATCTTCTAAAAACAGGATCTTGATCAGCCGCCCATTCATCAAGCACTAAAATATCCCTTTCTTCAAGCAAGGCTATAAGCATAGCTAAACGCTTTTTTTGCCCTGTAGAAAGTTTGGTTAAGGTCAGTTCATTATCTTTAACACTTGTTTTATCTTTAAGTTCTAAAAACTCCAACCAAAAAGCAATTTTTTCTTCGCTTGCAAAATTTTCTTTATTTAAGGTTTTAGTAAAAAGATGAAAATCGCTAAAAACGGCAGAAATAAGAGATCTATACTCATCTAACTTTTTATCATCTATAAGCGTATCATCAACATAAATTCCGCCTTTGCTTGGCTTAAAAAGTCCTGTCAAAAGCATACAAAAAGTGGATTTACCACTTCCATTTTTACCTATTAAAAATACCAATTCACCTTTTTTAAGTTCTATATTTACAGGATTTAAGTGAAAATTTTCTTCATAAGCAAATTGAGTATTTCTAAAAGAAATTTTTTTCCATTCACTAATATAATGTGTTTTTTTAAAACCTTCTATATAATCATCTAATTCCAATTTTGCGATCTTATCCAAAGCGATTTTTGCCAAAAGCAAAGTAGGAAAAGATCCTATCATAGATACTAAAGGGGTTCGTAAAAACAAAATAGAAAGAGCTATAGTTGTAGCATCTGCAACACTTGCCCATTCAAATTTTAAAGCTAAGTAAAACTCTACACCCACTAAAGCCAAAAGAGTTACATTTGTCCAGTTGTTTGAGAGATTGTTAAAAAGATTACCTAAAGTACTATTTTTCTTTTTCAATCTTGCATTATTTTCAAATTCATCTTCATAGTAAAGCTTGGCTCTATCACGATTGATCAAAAGTTCTTTATGTCCATCTAATATATTTTGGTAATTATTTTGCAAAGCATCGTCATTTTCCCTTGCCTTTCGAAAATACTGATATACTTTCATCATCAAAAAATTATTAGTAATAAAAATAACCATAATCCATACCACACACAAAGCAAAAATTTGTGGTGAAAGATAACATAAATAAACACTAGTGCATAAAATCAATATACTTGATTGTAAAAAATCAGGCAATCTTAAAAGCCCAAAAGATATATTTCTCACATCACTTCCCAAAGAAGCTAAAATTCTAGCCTTACCTACTTTAGCCACTCTTAACAAAGGGGTGTCTAAGATCTGCTTTACTACACGCCTTTGCATTTTAAAAATAAAATTTTGTCCAAAAATACTAAGTCCAAGTTCAACTATGGTAGAACTTATAAAAAATATCAAAAGCAAAACAATAAAATAAAAAATAGGAATGTTTTGTGCATTTTTAAGCAAATAATCATTGATAAAAACAAGAGTTAAAACTCCAACAGCACTTGTAATAAAAGAAAAAAGCAAAAAAGAAATCAACTTTAATTTATTTTGCTTAAGTAATTCCATAATAAAAGGCATTTATAAACTCCAAAATATAATTTTAATTATAACATTTTAAGAGTGATTATCAAAATTTTATTTTATCTTTTACTATAAAAACAGCACAAATAGCCAATAACGCTAAAAAAATCATATATATACTCATACCATATAAAAATGGATTTTCATTTTTACTCGCAAGTGTATTAAGCCAAAAAACGAGTTGCGGAGTAATACTGCCTGAAATTGCATAAGCAATATTATAAGAAAAAGAAATTCCTGAAAATCTTATTTTAGCTCTAAAAACTTCACTCATTAAAATAGGCGCAAACACATTAATCCCACCTAAAAAACAAACAATCGAATACAAAATACACACCAAAACCAAATTTTTAAGCTCATATAAAGTATAAAAATATAAAAAAGAAAAAAATACAAAAGTTAAAGAAAAGAAAATGCAAATTTTAAATAAACCAAATTTATCTACAAGATAACCCATAAAAGCCCCGCCTAAAGCTATTCCCAAAATTCCTAATATCTGTAAATAACTTCCTTCAACCCCACTTAAATTTAAAATACTAGGCATAAATTTAGGCATCAATAAAACAAGCACAATAACACAACCTGTTAAAACCCAAGTCATCATCATTGATGAAAATAAATTTTTTACAATATCCTTTTCTTTAAATAAATCTCTAAGTGGAAAAGAACTAAGTGATGATTCTTTTTTCATTTGTTTAAAAACAGGAGTTTCTTGCAAAAATCTACGCAAATAAATAGAAATAATCCCAAAAATTCCACCTACAAAAAAAGCAATACGCCATGCATAAGCAGCAATTTCTTCTATACTAAAAAAAGCATTAATGATTAAAAATACTATACTTCCTAACAAAATTCCTAAAGCCATAGCTGAATTTAAACAGCTTAAAAAGAAAGCTTTTTGTTTTTCTTGACAATGTTCTCTTACAAAAACCCAAGCTCCAGGCAATTCTCCACCTATAGCTATGCCTTGAAAAATTCTTATAAGTATCAATAAAACAGGAGCTAAAAACCCAAGAGTTTCATAACCTGGAATAAAAGTTAAGACAAAGGTAGGAAGAACCATTAGTAAAATACTTAGCATAAACATATTTTTACGCCCAAATTTATCTCCAAAATGTGCCATAACTATACCACCTAAAGGACGTGCTAAATATCCAGCTGCAAATGCTCCATAAGTATTTAATAAAGCCCAAAATTCACTCATATCTTTAGGAAAAAATACATTGGCTATATATTCAGCAAAAAATACAAAAATAATAAAATCATAAAATTCTAAAGTTCCTCCTAGCGAAGAAAGTCCTAAGATCTTAATTTCCTTTGTTCCAAATTTTGATTTTTTCATTGATTAATTACCTTAAATTTTAAAAACATTGTTTTTATTATACTATAATCATTTCCAAAATATTTATCTAAAAAATTTAAGGATAAATATGTTTAATTTTATAACCACTCTTTTAAAAACCAATCTTTATTTTTTAGAAGAAAAAACCACAAGCAAAAGTTCAAATCAAACCCATATAATCTCACTTAAACAATCTGATGATGAATTTTTAAATTTATTATTTTCTTTTTTAGTGCCACAAAGCGATGAAGATAAGAATTTTATAGGAAAAACTCGCACAAAAATCAAAAGAAATGAGCATAATATTGCTCTGATAAAAAATCCAAATTTTAATGCTTTAATAGACACAGGGTTTTTAGATACTATTGACACATTAAAAGAAAAATTGCATACCCACAAAACCGATTTCAAAGATATCACTCATATTATCTTAACACACGCGCATCCTGATCATATAGGAGCTTTAATGAGCGAAGAAAATCTTTTTCCAAAAGCTCAAATTTTAATCGATAAAAAAGAATATGATTTTTGGATCAAAAGCGATAGACAAGAAATTAAAAACACCTTGCTTAAACTTAAAAATATAGAATTTATTAACCACTCTAAAGATTTGATCTTTCAAAATTCAGGCATTAAAGCCATACCTGCTTATGGACATACCCCAGGTCAAAATGCTATCATAATTGATGATAAAATAGTCTTTTGGGGAGATTTACTTCATCTTTATGATATACAAATCCCAAAACCTAAAATCGCTATAAAATTTGATATAGATCAAAATGAGGCTATACAAACAAGGGAAAAACTACTTAAAGAATTTAAAGAAAGAAAACTCAAAGTTATAGGGACTCATGTGCCTTTTATTGAGCCTAAATTTTTAGATTAATTACTTAAAAATTACTAAAAATTAAGTAAAAATTTTAATAATTTTTGCTAAAATTATAGCCTTTTTATTTCATGAAAGGAGAAAATTTTGGCAAAAGATGATGTAATCGAAATTGATGGCACCGTACTTGAAGCATTGCCTAATGCAAATTTCAAGGTTGAACTTGACAACAAACATGTAATTTTATGTCATATTGCAGGAAAAATGCGTATGCATTATATAAGAATAATGCCAGGTGATAAAGTAAAAGTAGAACTTACACCTTATAGCCTTGATAAAGGGCGTATAACTTTTAGATATAAATAATCTAAGTTATTTAAAAGCTAATTTTAGATAAAATTAGAGTTTTTGCGACAAATTACATCGAACTATATGAAGAAGTATTTTTAAAATCCACCACTTATTTTGAAAATAGTTGGTTATTCATAAAACCTGATGTAGTCGTAAATCAAGTGGAATTCATTCAAGGAGACGCTCATGAAAGTGAGACCATCGGTTAAAAAGATGTGCGACAAGTGCAAAGTAGTTCGCCGTAAAGGCGTGGTTCGCATTATTTGCGAAAATCCAAAACATAAACAAAGACAAGGATAAACATGGCTCGTATTGCAGGTGTGGATTTACCAAAGAAAAAAAGAATTGAGTATGGACTAACCTATATTTATGGTATAGGACTTTTCACTTCAAGAAAAATTCTAGATAAAGTAGGAATTTCTTATGATAAAAGAGTTCATGAGTTAAGTGAAGATGAAGCAGCAGCTATCCGTAAAGAAATTCAAGAAAACTATATGGTTGAAGGGGACTTGAGAAAACAAGTTGCTATGGATATTAAAGCACTTATGGATTTAGGAAGCTTTAGAGGCTTAAGACACAGAAAAGGCTTACCAGTTCGCGGACAAAAAACAAAAACAAACGCAAGAACTAGAAAAGGTAAGAGAAAAACTGTTGGTGCAAAATCATAAGGATAAATCATGGCAAAAAGAAAAATCGTAAAGAAAAAAGTAGTTAAAAAAAATATAGCAAAAGGTATTGTTTATATCAGTGCGACTTTTAACAATACTATGGTTACAGTAACTGATGAAATGGGAAATGCTATCGCTTGGAGTAGTGCAGGTGGTTTAGGATTTAAAGGTTCTAAAAAATCAACTCCTTATGCGGCACAACAAGCAGTAGAAGACGCTTTAAATAAAGCAAAAGAACACGGAATTAAAGAAGTAGGCATTAAAGTACAAGGACCAGGAAGCGGTAGAGAAACTGCTGTTAAGAGTGTAGGTGCTATGGAAGGAATCAAAGTAACTTTCTTAAAAGATATCACTCCATTAGCTCACAATGGTTGCAGACCGCCTAAGCGTCGTCGTGTCTAAGATATAAGAAAAATTTAGGAGAATATTATGGCAAGATATAGAGGACCAGTAGAAAAATTAGAAAGACGCTTTGGTGTTAGCTTAGCATTAAAAGGAGAAAGAAGACTAGCTGGCAAAAGTGCACTAGATAAACGCCCTTATGCACCAGGACAACACGGAGCAAGAAAAGGTAAAATTAGTGAGTATGGACTTCAATTAAGAGAAAAACAAAAAGCTAAATTTATGTATGGAGTAAGCGAAAAGCAATTCCGTCGTTTATTTGCTGAAGCAGCAAGAAGAGAAGGAAATACAGGGGTATTACTTATCCAGCTTTTAGAACAAAGATTAGACAATGTGGTATATAGAATGGGTTTTGCTACAACACGTCGTTTTGCAAGACAACTTGTAACACATGGACATGTTTTAGTAAATGGTAAAAGAGTGGATATTCCTAGCTTTAGAGTAGAAGCAGGTGCTAAAATCGAAATTATCGAAAAAAGCAAAAACAATCCACAAATAACAAGAGCTATCGAACTTACAGCACAAACTGGAATCGTTGCTTGGGTTGATGTTGAAAAAGATAAGAGATTTGGAATTTTCACAAGAAAACCTGAGAGAGAAGAAGTTGTCATTCCGGTTGAGGAAAGATTTATCGTTGAGCTTTACTCTAAGTAATAGGGGCTAAATATGAGAAATATTACAACATCTGCTTATACGCCAACAGAATTTACAATAGAAAACATTAGTGATACTGTGGCTAAAATCAGTGCTTGGCCTTTTGAGATCGGCTATGGAATCACCCTAGCCCATCCTTTACGCCGTTTGCTTTACACTAGCACCATAGGATATGCTCCAACTGCGATCCATATTGATGGCGTAGCTCATGAATTTGATAGCATGCGTGGTATGCTTGAAGATGTAGCACTTTTTATCATTAATCTAAAAAAACTACGCTTTAAAATTAAAGGCGAATCAAATAAAGAAATAGTAGAATTTAGCTTTAAAGGCTCAAAAGAAATTTACGGCAAAGATCTAAATAATGATCAAGTAGAAGTAGTAAATAAAGACGCCTATCTAGCAACTATCAACGAAGATGCTGAACTCAAATTCACATTGATCGTTGAAAAAGGTATTGGCTATGTACCAAGCGAAGAAATTAAAGAGCTTATAAATGATCCTAAATTTATAGCTTTAGATGCTTTCTTTACACCTGTAAGAGAAGCAACCTATGATATTGAAAAAGTTTTATTTGAAGATAATCCTGATTATGAAAAAGTGGTTTTAACCGTAACAACTGACGGACAAATCACTCCAAATGAAGCTTTTCAAAATGCTCTAGAAGCTATGTATAAACAATTATCAGTATTTGATAAAATTACCAATGTTAGAAGCGTAATTAAAAATCAAGCAACAAGCAATGAACTAGAAAATACTAAATTATTGCAAAACATTACAGATTTAAATTTAAGTGCTAGAAGTTATAATTGTCTTGAAAAAGCAGGAGTAGTTTACATAGGCGAGCTTGCTTTGATGAGTGTAAGTGAACTTGCAGGACTTAAGAATTTAGGTAAAAAATCTCTTGATGAAATTAAAAACATCATGGAAAGCATAGGTTTTCCTGTGGGAACTTCTAAGCTTAGCGATAATAAAGAAATACTTAAAAATAAAATCGCAGAATTAAAAGCACAAAACGAAGGATAAAGAATGAGACATAAACATGGATATAGAAAACTTGGCAGAACTTCATCTCATCGTGCTGCCTTATTAAAAAATTTAACTATAGCTTTAGTAAATAGCGGAAAAATTGAAACTACTCTACCAAAAGCTAAAGAATTAAGAGGTTATGTAGAAAGATTGATTACTAGAGCAAGACTTGGAGATTTTAACGCTCATAGAGCAGTTTTTGCTTCATTACAAGATAAAAACGCTACTAATAAATTAGTGACTGAAATTGCTCCAAAATTCAAAGATCGCAATGGTGGATATACAAGAATCATCAAAACAAGAATTCGCCGTGGTGATGCTGCTGAAATGGCTTTCATCGAATTTGTAGCTTAATCAAATCCTAGCTTTTGCTAGGATTAATACTTCAATTAAATATCCTAAAAATAAAAAGTTTTAAATAATTATTTTAAATAAAATTAAATTTATTTATTTTCTAAAACCCTTGCTAAAAATTCAACTACTTATGCTAATATAAGTTTTTAATTTTTAATTTCAAGGATATGTTATGCAAGAAAACACTCGTTTACGCATTGCGATACAAAAATCAGGCAGACTTTCAAAAGAATCCATAGAGCTTCTTTCAGAATGTGGTGTTAAAATGCATATCCATGAACAAAGTTTGATCGCTTTTTCTACAAATTTACCCATAGATATTTTACGCGTTAGAGATGATGATATCCCTGGGCTTATTTTTGATGGGGTTGTAGATTTAGGCATTATAGGGGAAAATGTTTTAGAAGAAAATGAACTTGAACGCCAGTCTTTAGGAGAAAATCCAAGTTATAAGCTTTTAAAAAAACTAGATTTTGGATATTGCCGTCTTTCTCTTGCCTTACCTCAAGAAAAAAAATTTCAAAATTTGAAAGATTTTGAAGGCTTAAGGATAGCTACTTCTTATCCACAACTTTTAAAGCGTTTTATGAAAGAAAATGGGATTAATTATAAAAATTGTATGCTTACAGGTTCTGTTGAAGTAGCCCCTAGGGCAAATTTAGCCGATGCAATTTGCGATCTTGTTTCAAGTGGAGCAACTTTACAAGCAAATAATCTTAAAGAAGTTAAAGTCATTTATGAATCTCGTGCTTGTTTGATTCAAAAAGAAAATGCTTTAAGTAAAGAAAAACAAGCCTTAGTGGATAAAATTATGTTGCGTGTAGCAGGAGTAATGCAAGCAAGAGAATCTAAATACATTATGCTTCATGCTCCAAAAGAAAAGCTTGATAAAATTCAAGCCCTACTTCCAGGAGTTGAAAGACCGACTATCTTACCTTTAGCACACGATGAAAAAAATGTAGCTTTACATATGGTAAGTAAAGAAAATCTTTTTTGGGAAACTATGGAGGCTTTAAAAGAAGAAGGTGCGAGTTCGATTTTAGTTCTGCCTATAGAAAAAATGTTAAAGTGAGTAAAAAATGCAAATTTTAGTATATGATAATTTAGATGAAAAACAAAAAGAAGAAGCATTAAAACGCCCTGCTATAAGTGCGAAAGATGAAATTTCAAAAATAGTAAGCTCCATTATTAAAGAAGTGCAAGAAAAAGGTGATGAAGCTTTGATAGAACAAGCTTTAAAATTTGATAAAGCTGAAATTTCAAAGATTAAAATCACTCAAGAAGAAATTACTCAAGCAAGTAATCGTTTGGATAAAGATTTACAAGAAGCTATTTTAGTAGCTTATGAAAATATCAAAAAATTCCACGAAGCTCAAATCCCACATGAAATCGCTCTTGAAACTACAAAAGGCGTTAAATGTGAAGTTTTAACACGTCCTATAGAAAAAGTAGGACTTTACATACCAGGGGGTTTAGCACCTTTGTTTTCAACGGTTTTAATGCTAGCTATTCCTGCAAAAATTGCAGGTTGTGAAAAAATCGTTTTAGCAAGTCCTGCAAAAATCAATGATGCTGTGCTTTTTTGTGCTAAGCTTTGCGGCGTGGATGAAATTTATCAAATGGGTGGTGCAGGAGCTATAGCGGCTTTAGCTTACGGTACGCAAAGTGTTTTAAAGGTGGATAAAATTTTTGGCCCAGGAAATGCCTTTGTAACCGAAGCAAAACGCCAAGTAAGTAACGATATAAACGGAGCAGCTATTGATATGCAAGCAGGACCTAGTGAAGTTTTAGTAATAGCTGATGATTTGGCTAATGAAAAATTTGTAGCTAGTGATTTGCTTTCACAAGCTGAACATGGTGCAGATTCTCAAGTGATTTTGGTGTGTTTAAGTCAAGATTTTGCTCAAAAAACAAGTGATGAAGTCCAAATTCAATTAGAACTTTTACCTCGTAAAGAACTTGCAAGCAAAAGCATTGCTAATTCACGCATTATCATAGCTAAAGATTTAAATCAAGCCTTAGAAATTTCAAATCTTTATGCCCCTGAACATTTGATCATACAAACTCAAAATCCACGAGAACTTTTAAAAGGTGTAAAACACGCAGGATCAGTATTTTTAGGAGCTTATTCTCCGGAGTCTATGGGTGATTATGCAAGTGGAACAAATCATGTTTTACCTACTTATGGACTTACTAAAACGCATTCTAGTTTAGGTTTGGCAGATTTTAGTAAAAGAATGACCGTTCAAGAATTAAGTAAAGAAGGCTTTTTAGCTTTGGGTAAAAGTGTTGAAATTTTAGCGCAAAATGAGCATTTAGACGCACACAAAAATGCAGTAACTTTTCGTTTAGAGAGCTTAAAATGAGTCAAAAAATCCTTTTTATAGATAGAGATGGCACTTTAATAGAGGAGCCAAAAAGCGATTTTCAAATCGATACTCTTGAAAAATTGCGTTTTGAAAAAGATGCTATACCTACTCTTTTAAAACTAAAAAATTTTGGATTTAAATTTGTCATGGTAAGCAATCAAGATGGTCTTGGAACGCCAAGTTTTCCAAAGGAAAATTTTGAAATTGCTCATGAAAAAATGCTTGATATTTTAAAAAGTTGCGGTATAGAATTTCAAGATATTTTTATTTGTCCGCATTTTGAAAATGAAAATTGTGCTTGTAGAAAACCTAAAACCGCTATGTTAGAAGAGTATATCAAACACGAACTTTACGATAAAGAACAAAGTTTTGTTATCGGAGATCGTGAGAGTGATATGATCTTGGCTTCAAATTTAGGCGTGCGTGGTTTAAAATACGGTGAACTTTCTTGGAAAGAAATAGAAAATGAAATTTTAAGTTCTTTTAGAAGCGCGAGTTATCAAAGAACTACTAAAGAAACAGATATAAAAGTGAAAGTGTGCTTAAATGGGGATAAGATTAGCATTAAAACAGGCATTGATTTTTTTGATCACATGTTAGAGCAAATCGCTGTACATGGAGGCATAGGGCTTGAAATTTCTTGCAAAGGGGATTTAGAAATCGATGAGCATCATAGCGTTGAAGATGTAGCCTTAGCACTTGGAGCTTGTATCAAAAAAGCCTTAGGGGATAAAATCGGCATTGCAAGATATGGTTTTGCTTTACCTATGGATGAGTGTTTGGCAAGTTGTGCGATGGATTTTTGCAATCGTCCTCATTTAGTCTATAAAGCCAAATTTAAAAAATCTCATTTAGGGGCTTTAAGCACAGAAATGATCGAGCACTTTTTTTATTCTTTAAGCTATGCTATGGGTATAAGTTTGCATTTAAAAGTTAAAGGCAAAAATGATCATCATAAAGCCGAGGGGCTTTTTAAAGCCTTTGCAAAAGCTTTGAAAATGGCAGTGAAAATAGAAAGTGAAAATTTAGCCAGCTCTAAAGGAGTGATATGAAAATCATCATCATCGATACAGCCTGTGCGAATTTGGCATCTTTGAAATTTTGTCTGGATAGATTAGGTTTTAATGCAACTATCAGCAGGGATTTAAAAGAGCTTGAAAGTGCGGATAAGCTTTTTTTACCTGGAGTGGGTACCGCAAAAGAAGCGATGAAAAATTTAGAACAATTTAATCTTATTGATTTTATTAAAAATACCAAAAAACCTTTGCTTGGTATTTGTTTAGGTATGCAAATTTTAGGAAATTTTTCCGAAGAATTAAATCAAGAAACCTTAAAACTCATAGATTTTACAACTCAAAAATTTAAAGCTAAAGAAGGCTTTACTTTTCCACATATGGGATGGAATCAAGTTCATAGCTCTCATGCTTTGTTTAAAGGCTTAGAAGGAGCTTATTTTTATTTTGTGCATAGTTATTGTGTAGGACTTGGAGAATACACTATAGCAGATTGTGAGTATTCGCAAAAATTTAGCGCAAGTGTAATGAAAGATAATTTTTACGGGGTGCAATTTCACCCTGAAAGAAGTAGCGAGGCGGGGGAAATTTTAATTTCAAATTTTATTAAGGATATAGGATGACTCAAATCATACCCGCACTCGATCTTATAGATGGCGAAGTGGTGCGTCTTGTAAAAGGGGATTACGAACAAAAAAAAGTATATAAATACAATCCCTTGGAAAAATTCAAAGAATACGAAAAAGCAGGAGCGAAAGAACTTCATCTTGTAGATCTTACAGGTGCAAAATATCCTAGCAAAAGACAACTTGCTTTGATAAAAAAATTAGCTAAAGAAGTCAGTGTCAATTTACAAGTAGGTGGAGGCATACGCTCTAAAGAAGAAGTTAAAGCTTTGCTTGATTGTGGAGTAAAAAGAGTAGTGATAGGATCTATGGCGATTAAAGATGCGACTTTATGTCTTGAAATTTTAAAAGAATTTGGTAGTGAAGCTATAGTTTTAGCCTTAGATACGATTTTAAAAGAAGATTATGTTGTGGCTGTAAATGCTTGGCAAGAAGCAAGTGATAAAAAGCTTATGGAAGTTTTAGATTTTTATAGCAATAAAGGCTTAAAACACATACTTTGCACAGATATTTCAAAAGATGGCACCATGCAAGGAGTAAATGTAAGACTTTACAAACTTATCCATGAAATTTTTCCTAATATTTGCATTCAGGCAAGTGGTGGAGTAGCGAGCTTAAAAGACCTTGAAAACTTAAAAGGAATTTGTAGTGGGGTTATCGTAGGAAAAGCTTTATTAGACGGAGTTTTTAGCGTAGAAGAAGGGATAAGATGTCTAGCAAATTAAGCTACAAAGAACTTACTTTAGAAATTTTAAAACAAAGTGACAGACCTTTAAGTGTTAATGAAATTTGGCAAAAAGCTCTTGAACAAGGCTTAGATAAAAAGCTTTCTAGCATAGGACAAACTCCAATTGCTACTTTAGGGGCTAGGATATATGTTGATATAAAAGAATTGCAACACAATTCTTTATTTATCAAAGCTTCTCAAAAACCTACAACTTTTTGGCTAAAAGAAAGAGAAAATGAACTTTTAAAGCTTGATAATAAAAATGAAATTACTAACGAAAAACAAGAAAAAAATAAATTTCATGAAAGAGATTTACACCCCTTGCTTGTAAAATTTTTATATGAAAATTTAGATTTTAATTTAAATTGCAAAACAATTTATCACGAACAAAGCAAAAAGGGTAAAGGCGGGGAAGATAAGTGGAATTATCCTGATATTGTAGGGGTTTATTTTCCTTATGATGATTATGAAAAAGAAACCATAACACTTTTAGAAAATATCAAACAAAACAGCTATAAACTTTTTTCTTTTGAACTTAAAATTGCTTTAAATTTTTCAAATTTAAAAGAATGCTATTTTCAAGCTGTAAGCAATTCTAGCTGGGCAAATGAGGGCTATTTGGTTGTTTTACAAGAAATTGATAGCGAGGTTTTAAGCGAGTTAAGACGCTTAAATCAAAGTTTTGACATAGGAGTGATAAAACTTGAAAAAGATATTTCAAATTCTCAAATTTTAATTAGTGCAAAAGAAAAAGAACTTGATATTCAAACACTAAATATGCTGATTAATAAAAATCCAAATTTTAAAGAATTTATTGATGATATAAACAAACAAATTAAAGTGGGCAAAGAAGCAAAAATTCAAGCTAATTTTGATGAAATTAAAAGCGATGAAGAAATGGAAAAATATCTTTTAAAGAAAAATGTATTTTGGAGAAATAAATGCTTACAAAACGCATAATTGCATGTTTAGATGTCAAAGATGGCAGAGTAGTAAAAGGAACACAATTTAAAAACCATAAAGATATGGGAGATATCATAGAACTTGCTAGGTATTATTCTCAAAATGGTATTGATGAGCTTGTTTTTTATGATATTGCTGCAAGTGCTAGAAAAGAACGCATATCAAGAGAATGGGTAAGTGAAGTAGCAAAAAATATCAATATTCCTTTTTGTGTTGCAGGGGGTATTAAAAGCGAAGAAGATGCAGCTGAACTTTTGGCTAATGGGGCAGATAAAATTTCTATCAATTCTCCTGCTTTAAATGATCCAAGCCTAATCACACGCCTTGCTAAAAGCTTTGGCGTGCAATGCGTAGTAGTAGGGATTGATAGCTTCAAAGATGAAAATGGAAATTTAAAAGTATTTCAATACACAGGCGATGAAAAAACAAGCAAGCATAGTGGAAAAAGCACTTTAGAATGGGTTAAAGAAGTGCAAGATCTAGGTGCAGGCGAAATTGTTTTAAATATGATGAATCAAGATGGTGTTAAAAATGGCTATGATTTAGAACAATTAGAAGCTGTATATAAAATTTGTAAAGTACCTTTGATCGCAAGTGGGGGAGCGGGAAAAATGGAGCATTTTTTAGAAGCTTTTAAACTGGGTATAGATGGGGCTTTAGCTGCTTCTGTTTTTCATCAAAAACTTATAGACATTAAAGAATTAAAAATTTATCTTAAAAATCAAGGTTTAAGTATAAGGATATAATATGCAAAATTTCAAAGAACTTAATGAAAAAATTGCTTGGCAAAAAGTGGATCATCTTTTACCTGTCATCATCCAAGATGCAAAAACTTGTGAAGTTTTAATGCTAGGCTTTATGAATAATGAAGCCTTAGAAAAAAGCTTAGAAAGTGGCAAAGTAGTCTTTTTTTCACGCACAAAACAGCGTCTTTGGATGAAGGGTGAAGAAAGTGGAAATTTCTTAAATATCATAGATTTAAGCTTAGATTGTGATAATGACACGCTTTTAATTTTAGCAAATCCTGTAGGACCTACTTGTCATACGGGCGATATTTCTTGTTTTGAAAAAATTTCTAAAAATGCGGATTTTGTTTTTCTAGCCAGACTTGAAAAGCTTATCAATGCACGCAAAAATGCCGATGAAAATACTTCTTATACAGCAAAACTTTTCAAAAGTGGCACAAAACGCATCGCACAAAAAGTTGGTGAAGAAGGCGTAGAAACAGCTTTAGCAGCGACAGTAAAAGATAAAGAAGAGCTTATTTGTGAAGCAGCGGATTTAATGTATCATTTAAGTGTTTTACTTGCAGATGCAAATCTTAGTTTCTCAGATGTGATTTCAAAGTTGAAAGAAAGGCATAAAGCTTAAAGCTTTATGTAAATGAATTTATATCAATGCAAGGCTTCGTTAAGTTTGACTGCTTTTTTATTTAAAGCTACTATCATAGCACCACTTATAGAATCTTGACGGAAATGTAGTCCATTTAAACCTTTAAGCTCTAAGCCTTTGTAAATTTCTTTATCAAAATTAAAATAAGGATTAAGTTTAGCAAGTTCTTCGGCATCTTTGAGTAAAAATTTCGTTCCTTCTAGCACCGCAATACCTGCATCAACTATACAATTATCCCCTAAAGGAATTCCTGTCACTGAATTAGCCCCTAAAAGACAAGCCTTGCCTACGCTTATAGCATTACCACTTGTTCCACTTAAAACACCTAAAATCGAAGCTCCGCCACCTACATCAGAACCTTCTCCTACTATAGCACTTGAACTAATACGCCCTTCAACCATACAAGCTCCTGTTGTACCTGCATTAAAATTCACATAACTTGCCCCTGGCATGATGGTTGTTCCTGCTGCTAAAGATGCACCCATTCTTACTTTGGAACTTTCTAAAATTCTTGTATTATCCTCAGGGATAATATGCGCTAAAAATCTTGGAAATTTATCAACAAAATCGATTTTTGGATATTGATTGCTCATTTTTAAACGCATTTCATTTGCTCTTAAATACTCAAGCTCGATAGGTTTATCATCGCTCCAAGCTACATTGCTTAAAAGTCCAAAAGCTCCATTTAGATTAATACTTCTTAAAGGTACTTTTTTAGTAGAAAGCAAATAAAGTTTTAGATAAACACTTTCTACACTTAAAGGTTCTTTATCTTCAAAAAGACAAACAAAAGCAAACTCATCGTCTTTAAATTTATCTTTGATAATCTTTAATAAATCAATATTTTGATGCCCTTCTTCTTCTAAAAAAGGTTTAAAACAAGAAAGTGCAAAATCAATATCTTCTAATTTTAAAGTTTGCACAAACTCGCTCGCATTAAAGTCAATCTCCACACCCCTTTGCATAAAAGCTTCAAGCATGATTGCCGCTGAGCCAAAATTTTGCTCATAATTAATCAAAGCAAAACTTGCTTGTAAGATTTTATTTTTATTTAACTGTCCTCTATCAAGCCTTGCTATACCAAAAGCTTTAGGTTTTTTATAGCCACTTTTTTGCTCGATTTGTTTGATTAAAAGTAAAAAATCTTCTTTAGTATTAATCATTTTCTTTTCCTTATCCACTTAATTTTTAATGCGAACACGCACTTTTTCCATTCATCACAGGTTGTATAGCAGAATTATCCGCACCACCTTCATTGTTAATCTTTTCTATAAAGCTCCAAATTTTTTCAGCTGCCATTAAATAACGCTTTGAACTCACACTTTCAGGGTGATAAAAACTCACAGGCTTGCCTTCATCTCCACCTTCCCTTACTATCATTTCTATAGGAATTTGTGCTAAAACTTCACTTTTATAGGCTTTTGCCATATTCTCAGCCGTTCCTTTGCCAAAAATATCATACTCTTTACCATTATCAGGGCATAAAAATCCACTCATATTTTCAATTACACCCGCTATAGGAATGTGAAGCTTATTAAACATATCTAAAGCTCTTTTACTATCATCTAAAGATACGGTTTGAGGTGTGCTTACACAAACTCCTGCAGTAATAGGAATACTTTGTGCAGAAGTAATTTGCGCATCGCCTGTTCCTGGAGGCATATCCAAAAACAATACATCAAGTTCAGGCCAAATCACATCGGCTAAAAGTTGCTCGATTGCTTTCATAATCATAGCTCCACGCCACATAAGACCTTGACCCTCTTCGATCAAAACCCCCATACTCATCATATAAACACCATGAGTTAAAATAGGCTTTAATCTCTGCCCTACTACTTCAGGCTGAGTTTTGGTTTCGCCTAGCATTCTTGGAATATTTGGCCCATAAATATCTGCATCTAAAATCCCTACTCTTTTTCCCATTTTAGCCATGGAAATTGCTAAATTTACTGTAGTTGTAGATTTGCCCACACCACCTTTTCCACTTGAAACCATGATGAAATTTTTTACTTGTGGAGCGATATTTTTTCCACTTCTTGAATTGCTTTTTTCTTCAGGAATTTTTGGAGTAATGATATTAAGTTCAATATTTTTTAAAGCCAAACTCGATAAAGCTTCAATAGCATTTTTACGAATTTCATTAGCTACTTCAGGATTTGCTGAAACGATTTCTATATCAATAAATACACCATCATCTTGAATTTTAATATCTTTTACAAAGTTAAAACTCACTATATCCTTTTCAAAACCAGGATATTTTACAGTTTTTAATTTCTCTAAAATTTGTTCTTTCATATTTTTTCCTTGTCTTTTAAAAAAATCAATTTTACTAATAAAATGATAAAATTTAGCTTTTTATAAGTGTATAATATGGTAACATTATAAAAACCAACAATATTAAAAAGAGGAATGAAAAAATGAGTGAAATTAGCCTCATTATGTTAGCAGCTGGAAATTCTACTCGTTTTAACACAAAGGTAAAAAAACAATTTTTACGACTTGGAAATGACCCTCTTTGGCTTTATGCAACAAAAAATTTAAGCTCTTTTTATCCTTTTAAAAAAATAGTTGTTACCTCTAGTAATATCACTTATATGAAAAAATTTACTAAAAACTATGAATTCATAGAAGGTGGTGATACCAGAGCAGAATCCTTAAAAAAAGCCTTAGAGCTCATAGATAGCGAATTTGTTATGGTAAGTGATGTAGCAAGGGTATTGGTGAGTAAAAATTTGTTTGATCGTTTGATTGAAAATTTAGATAAAGCAGATTGTATTACCCCTGCTTTAAAAGTTGCAGATACAACACTTTTTGACAATGAAGCCTTGCAAAGAGAAAAAATCAAACTCATTCAAACCCCGCAAATTTCTAAAACCAAATTGCTTAAAAAAGCCTTGGATCAAAACCTAGAATTTACAGATGATAGCACAGCTATAGCTGCAATGGGTGGAAAAATTTGGTTTGTTGAAGGTGAAGAAAATGCAAGAAAACTAACCTTTAAAGAAGATCTTAAAAAGCTTGATTTGCCTACACCTAGCTTTGAAATTTTTACTGGCAATGGTTTTGATGTGCATGAATTTGGAGAGAATCGCCCTTTGCTTTTAGCAGGAGTGCAAATTCATCCTACTATGGGGCTTAAAGCACACAGCGATGGAGATGTTTTAGCTCACTCTTTAACCGATGCGATTTTAGGTGCTGCAGGACTTGGAGATATAGGAGAGCTTTATCCTGATACTGATATGAAATTTAAAAATGCCAACTCCATGGAGCTTTTAAAACAGGCTTATGATAAAGTCAGAGAAGTAGGTTTTGAACTCATTAATATAGACATTTGCGTCATGGCACAAAGCCCTAAACTTAAAGACTTTAAACAAGCTATGCAAAGCAATATAGCTCATACTTTAGATTTAGATGAATTTAGAATCAATGTTAAAGCCACAACAACGGAAAAATTGGGTTTTATTGGAAGAAAAGAAGGTATGGCGGTGCTTAGTAGTGTAAATTTAAAATATTTTGATTGGACAAGATTATGAAAGTTTTAATTATTGAAAATGAAATTTATCTAGCACAAAGCATTAGCATTAAACTAAGTGATGCTGGATATAGCTGTGAAATTATCAACTCGTTTGATGAATACAATGGTGAAAAATACTATGATATTGTACTGCTTTCTACAAATACTAATAACTTTCTAAAAGCCGTAGGTCAGTTTAAACATAGTATTATTATTTTGCTTATTTCTTATATAAGTACAGATACAGTTTCAAATCCTTTGAAATTAGGTGCTAGTGATTATATTCAAAAACCCTTTATGATAGAAGAGCTGATTAGAAAAATAAAGCATTATCAAGATTTTAGAAAACTTTCAATCCTTAATAAAGCTTATCAAAGCTATATCAAATCAAGATTAGAAACAATCAAAATTCCAGAGTATAATTATAAAAAATTAAAACTTCCATTGATATTAAAATCCAACAAGCAAAGCAGTGCTGATGCTTTTGTTTTTAATTATGCAAATGAATGTGACATTACTCTTTCTTTTATTGATTTAACATCTACAAATTCAGTTGAAAAAGTTATGAAACTTCCCACAGAAAACAATCTCTTATTTTTGAGTAATTTTCAAGCATTAAAAGCAGCAGAAAAGGAAAAACTCCTAGATTTTATACAAAACAAAAATGTTATTTTGCATACCAATTCAAATACAGATGATTTAAAAATAAACTGCATTAATTTAAATGATAATGAAAAAAATATCGATAGCAATGAAATTTTAACCATAGATGAGTATGTAAAATATGTTATTATAAATTACCAAAATATATTTCCTGATACTGATCTTTCAAAAAAATTAGGCATTTCACGTAAATCTTTATGGGAAAAAAGGAAGAAATATGAAATCAGCAAGAAAAAATAAAAACATTACCATAGATCAAAATGAATTTGGTATCTTGTCACTTATTAAAGAAGGTTTGCTAGGTACTTGCACTCATTTAATGAATGAAAAAGAAGTCAATGAAATCATTAAATCAGGAAAATTTAAAGGAGAAAGTTTTCCCTATCCCTTAAGCTTTGCACCAAAAAATGCTGAAGAAGCACTAAATGATATAAAATCTGGCGATAGAATCGATCTCATACTAGACGAAAAAGTAGTAGGACATATAGATTTTAAAAGCCGATTTAAAAATAATAAAAATTTTTCTGATATTTTCAGTCCTAACACTTGCTCTTTGGAAGATATGGGAACAACTTGTATAAGTGGAAAAATAGAAATTTACAATTCTCAAATTAAAAAAATAAAAGAAAATTTTCAACAAATCAAAAACAATCTTAATGCACAAAAAATTACCGCTATAGTTTCAAGTTTTGATCCTTTGCATCGTGCCCATGAAAGAATGTTTCGTTGGACTATTGATAAAGCAGATTTAGTTGTAATTTTTCTTGTAGAATCTTTTGATGCAAATGGGTTTGAATTCGAACTTAAAGAAGCTTATTTGAAAAAATTTATTCAAAACTATCTTCCACCGGATAGAATTTTCATTTTTCCATTAAAAAATATTAATATTTTTCACGCTCATTTAAATCCTGGCTTAGAAAGCATTATCGCAAAAAGTCTAGGTTGTACCAAACTAGTAGTAGGACAAAATCATACAGGACTTGGAATGTTTTATGATGATAATCAACCAAAAACCATACTTGATGATTTTTCCAAGGATTATGGCATAGAAGTGATTGTTTTGCCTGAATTTGTATTTTGCGATCAATGTCGCATGATTGTTAGCACAAGATCTTGCCCTCATGGTTGTCATCACCATTTGCACTATAATTCTCAGTCTTTAAAAGATTTACTAAGAGCGGGTATCATTCCTCCAGCAATTTTCATGCGCAAGGAAGTATCTAGTGTTATTTTAACTTCTCTTTTTCCAAATAGATTAAAAAATATGCAAAAAATTTATAATGAGCTTTTTCCAACTGATGGAATTTTAGAATACAAAAATGATGAAGAATTTTATCAAAAACTTTTAGAAATTCATCAAATGTCTTATATGGTGTAACAAAATGCAAAAATTATTTTTAACTTTTTTTTATTCAGGTTCTATAAAAAAGGCAAGTGGGACTTTTGGTACTATCGCTGCTTTAATACCTGCTTTTTTTATACTTAAATATCTCGGGATTAATACTTTGTTTTTACTAAGTATTTTAATTTTTGTTGCAAGTATTCGTGTTATAGATGATTATGAAAAAAAAACAGGAATTCACGATGACAAACACATAGTTATCGATGAAGTTGCTGGGGTTTTTCTTGCTTGTGCTATTGCAGCAAGTGTTGAAAACTCGATAGTCAATTTTATTTTGGCTTTTGTTTTATTTAGACTCTTTGACATTACAAAACCTTCTATTATTGGCAAGATAGATAAAAAAGTCAAAGGCGGACTAGGTGTAATGCTTGATGATATGCTAGCAGGATTGTTTGCTGGACTTTTAAGTGCGGTAATTTATGGATTTTTACTTAAATTTAATTTAGTTTTTTGGGATATAAATTTAAAGGATTTATTTTGAAATTTTGCTTAAATTAATTAAATTTTAAATTTTATTCTTATATAATTTAGTCTTTAATTTCAAAAAAGGAAAATATAAATGGCAAACCATAAATCTGCTGAAAAAAGAGCAAGACAAACTATTAAAAAAACAGAAAGAAATAGATTCTATAGAACAAGACTTAAAAATATAACTAAAGCCGTAAGAGAAGCTGCAGCAAATGGAGATAAAAATGCTGCTAATGAAGCTTTAAAAGTAGCTAATAAAAGCATTCATGCTATGGTAAGTCGCGGTTTCATTAAAAAACAAACTGCTTCTCGCCGTGTAAGCCGCTTAGCCCTTTTAGTAAATAAAATCGCATAATTTTCTATATAGTTTTTAATGTTAGCTAGCAAACTAGATCCTTTTTTAAAACGCTTTGAAGAGTTAAATTCTCTTCTTAGCAGTTCTGATATACTCAACGATATCAGTAAAATGACTACACTCTCTAAAGAACAAAAAAATTTAGAACCTATCGTTTTAAAAGCTAAAGAGTATTTAAAAACTTTAGACAATATAGAAGAAAATAAAGCTTTGCTAAACGATCCAGAACTTGGGGAACTTGCAAAAGAAGAACTAAAAACTTTAGAAGAATTAAAACCAAAACTTGAAGAAGAGATTAAAATTTTACTTCTTCCTAAGGATCCAAATGATGAAAGAAATATTTTTCTTGAAATTCGTGCAGGTACAGGTGGCGATGAGGCATCTTTATTTGTAGGAGATCTTGTAAAAGCTTATGCAAGATATGCTGAAAATCGCGGCTATAAACTTGAGATTGTAAGCTCTAGTGAAGGAAGTGTAGGTGGATTTAAAGAAATCATCATGCTTGTTAAAGGAACAGGGGCTTATTCAAGACTTAAATATGAAGGTGGAACGCACCGTGTTCAAAGAGTTCCTCAAACAGAATCCCAAGGACGCGTGCATACTTCTGCTATCACCGTGGCAGTAATGCCAGAAGTTGATGATATAGAAATCGAAATCAATCCAAACGATCTTAAAGTTGATGTTATGCGATCTTCAGGACATGGTGGACAAAGTGTAAATACTACTGATTCAGCTGTTCGTATCACTCATATCCCCACAGGTATAGTTGTAGTCAATCAAGATGGAAAAAGCCAACACAAAAATAAAGAAAGTGCGATGAAAGTCCTAAAAGCAAGGCTTTATGAAATGCAAGAAAGTGAAAGACTAGCAAAAGAAAGTGAAGCAAGAAAATCACAAGTAGGAAGCGGAGATAGAAGCGAACGCATTCGCACTTACAATTTTCCACAAAATCGTATCAGCGATCATAGAATAAATCTTACTTTATATCGCTTAGATGCCATTATGCAAGATGGGCTTTTTGATGAAATCATAGAACCTTTAATCACTCATCATCAAGCCCAAGCTTTACAAGAACAAAATTTATAAGATTTTATACAAATTAATGCTTATGTGGGAATTTATGTGGATTTCCACTAGCACCTACATGTGCAACATTTCCATTTTCTATATCATAAGCTTGACCAAAACCTTTTACAAAGCGTCCTTTTTTAAATTCAAGCTTTACTAGATGAAAATCAAGCATCTTGCGTATAGTTTTAATGCCTCCTTCTCCTCCGGTTTGTTTTTCAAACTCATCATAAATTTGATCAAATCTTTCACCTCTCTCTAAAAAGCTTGCATTTACTCTATAGCGCAATCTTTTGCGAAGTATCACAGAAGCAGCTTTACTCTCATCCTCTAAAAACATTATTTCCATATTGTTTGGATTTACTTTGATGTTGTTAAAATGTTCACTTACTTCACTTATATAAATATAATTTCCCCATTCTGTGCTTACAAAAGGTGCATACGAGCAAACAACTTCTCCATTTGTATTTAAAGTTGCCAAAGCTACAGAATTAAAACTTAGCATAAATTCATTTAATTCTTTTTCTACACCACTAAAATTTTGCTCACTCTTTGCACTCATGCAAAGGGATATTATAGTATCTTTAATTGTGTTTTCATCGGCTTTTTTAGGAAATTCCACTCGTAAATTTTCTTTATCATTGTAAACAAGATCCAAGCCATTAAAATCAACACTTTTTAGAAAAACATCTTGCACTTGCTCAATACCACCAAATTTTTTACAAAGATCAACTAAATTTGATTTATGATGATCATTCATATGAGAAATAATGCTTTGAAAATTCATTTTTATCCTTTCTTGATTTTAAAATAAAATATTAAAAAAAATGGTATCAATTATCAAATTAAAAAGCACTTAAAATATATAAATTATCTATTTTAACAAAAATTTATACTAAATTAAGTTAATAAAGGATAAATTTCATTCTAAATTATTATGATATAAATTATCATTATTTATTTTATTTAAGGAGTAAAATTTGCATCCAAATAAAAAAGCTTTTAAGTTATCTTTATTTGCATTATTGCTAATAACTAATTTAAATGCGCAAGAATCAAATGAAGCTATTAAATTACAAAAAGTTGTTGTTAGTGCAACAGGTTTTGAGCAAGATGCAGACTCAAATTTACGCAATGTAATCAGCATAGAAGGCAAAGATCTGCAAAATAAAGGTTATGTTTCCTTAGAACAAGCCTTAGAAAGAATTTCGGGTATTAGCTTTGTAAATTTTGGACTTGGACGCAATATAGATATGCGTGGACAAGGAGATAAATCCAATATAGCTGTAAAAGTTATGATCGATGGGCGTGCTATTAATGTTCTTGATAATTCCCATGGTGTAACCCCGCTAGATAGTATCAATTTAGATAATGTAGAACGCATAGAAATCATACCTGGAGGTGGGTCTGTGCTTTATGGAAGTGGTACTAGAGGGGGTGTGATTAATATCATTACAAAAAAACAAAAATCAGATGCTTTTGCTATAAATTTAAAAAGCAGTGCTTATGATCATGGTGGACTAGGTGGAAATTTAGGTATCAATGGTGCCAAACAAATAAATGAAAATTTAGCTTTTAGCTTTGATATACAAAGTTTTAACCTTGATGGATATCAAGAAGGTTATAATGAAAAAGGTTATTTTATTAACACAAAAACCTATATTGATATCAATGATAATAGCGATTTAACTTTGGGTTATAATTATTTTAAAAGCAAAAATACCAGCAGTGGCTATCTAACAAAAGTACAAGCTCAAAGCGATCCAACTCAAAAAGGCAATAGTGACAATATCACACAAATCAATCGCCCTGAAATTTCTTTGGATTATCATTACTATTTTGATGATATATGGGAATTTAACCTAGAAGCTTTTTGGCAAAATCAAAAGATCAATTATCTAAAAGATGAAATTTCTATGATGGGAACTACAGCTTATCAAAATGGAAGTGGTTTTGAAGACACGCTTACAGGGATAAGTTTAAAAAACAAACTAAATTATGCAAATAATTCTTATTTTATTTTTGGTTATGAATTTGCAAACCATGATGCAAAAAGAAAGAGTTTGGTGTATTATAGCGTTCCAAGTTTCATAAATTATCACAGGATGACAACTTTAATGGATATGACTAAACAAAGCCATTCTATTTTTGCTCTTGATTCTCATAATTTTAATGAATTTTTCACTTTATCCGGTGGAGCTAGATATGAATTTAGCACTTATAATACCAATAGATCTTATAGAAATGAAATGAGTATGAACGGAAGACCGCCATCATCAAATCCTATAATCACAGACTCAACAACCCTTTTTGATACCGATAAAAACACCAATAATTTTGCTTTTGAAATCACTCCTAACTTTAAATACTCTGACACAGGTAATCTTTATCTTAAATACGAAAGAGGTTTTGTTTCTCCTACACCTGCTCAATTTGTCAATCGCAACAAAACTGGTAATGGAATACCACCCTATTATTCGTCGAACCTAAAAGCTGAGATCTTTGATACCTTTGAACTAGGTATTGATGATTTTTGGTGGGATTTTTACGGCTTTAATCTAACTTTATTTTACACTCTAAGCAAAGATGAAATTTCTTATCTTGGAAACCCTCATTCTACTAGTGGATCTTGGTGGAAATATTATAATATAGATCAAACTCGCCGTTTAGGAGTAGAATTAAGTCTGAGTCAAAATTTCTTAGATGATGATTTAATCTTTAGAGAAAGTCTAACTTATCTTGATGCTAAAATTTCTAAAGGTGTTAATGACGGCATGAGAATTCCTTATGTTTCAAAAATCAAAGCCACAGCTGGGCTTGAATACGCTTGGAATAAAAATTTCTCAAATTTTATTGATTTAACCTATTTTTCTAGAGCAAAAGATGGTGGAACTATAAATGAAAATACAGGAAAAATGTCTAAAAATTCTTGGATAAGGGATTATTTTTTAACAGATATTGGTATGAAATATAATTATAAAAAATTACAAATTTTAGCAGGAATTCGCAATCTTTTCGATAAAAGATACTACACATACCAAGACAGTATAAATGATCAATACCTAGTTGGGAATGGCAGAAACTACTATGTTGAATTTAAATACGCATTCTAAAATTTTAGTGATTATAGGGCTTTTGGTAGCTTATATAATCGCTTCTTTTACAGCACTTTGCTTAGGAGATGAGAATTTAAACCCAAAAGAACTTTTTTCATATATCTTTAGCCAAGATGAAATTTTAAGACAAATCATCATAGATGGACGCTTACCACGGATTATAATGGCGATTTTAATCGGTATGCTTTTAGCTAGTAGTGGAGCTATCACTCAAAATGTATTTTCAAATCCTATAGCCGATCCTTATATCATAGGTATAGCTTCTGCGGCAACCTTTGGAGCGGTTTTGGCGTATTTGTTAAAATTGAATGATTATTATTATGGAATTTTAGGTTTTGTTTGCTCTGCCTTTTTTGCCCTAGGAGTTTTTAAAATTTCTTCTAAAGCTTCTATAGCGACTTTACTCATTATCGGTATAGCAGCTTCATCTTTTTTAGGAGCTTTTACTTCTTTTTTCACTTATCTTATAGGCGAGGATTCTTTTAAAATAGTCGCTTGGCTTATGGGAAATATAGGCAATGCTTCTTGGTTTCGTGTGGGAATTTTAATCTTGCCTTTAATTTTTTGTTTGTTTTATTTTTACGCTCATAAAAACGAATTAAACATACTTTTAAGCGGAGATGATGAAGCTAGAAATCTAGGGGTAAATGCTCAAAAATTAAAGATAAATTTACTCATTGTTTCATCCTTAGCTGTATCTTTTGCGGTTGCTTTTAGCGGACTTATAGGCTTTGTTGGACTCATCATTCCTCATACTATAAGACTTTTGCTTAAAAATTATGATAATGCCTTGGTTATCCCTTTATGTACAGCATTTGGAGGATTATTTTTACTTATTTGTGATACTTTAGCAAGAACTCTTTTAGCCCCTGTACAAATTCCGATTGGAATCCTAACTGCATTTTTTGGAGCTCCTATTTTTTTATATTTGGCTTTAAGCGCTAGGAGATTTTTATAATGCTAAAAATACAAGATTTAAGCTTTGCTTATCACCAAAAAGATTTACTAAAAAACATTCATTTAGAACTTAAAAATCAGGCTTTTATAGGAATTTTAGGGCCAAATGGCTCAGGCAAAAGCACTCTTTTAAAACTTATACTTAAAAATTTAAGTCCAAATAAAGGAGAGATAAGTCTTTTTAACACAAATATCAAGGATTTTTCTCTTAAAGAATTTGCCAAAATTTGTGGCTTTGTGCCTCAAAAATCAGAATTAAACACCCCTTTAAAAGTCATCGATGTGCTTTTAATGAGCAAATATGCAAATTTAAAACACGCTTTTAGTTCTTATTCTAAAGAAGATATTTTAGAAATTAAAGAATTTGCTAAGGATTTAAGACTTAAAAATTTTCTAGAAAGAAGCATACTTTCTTTAAGTGGGGGTGAATTTCAAAGAATGCTTTTAGCAAGAGCTTTGCTTAAAAAGCCAAAAATTCTTTTTTTAGATGAACCTACTTCAGCCCTTGATTTAAACTATGCTATAGAGCTTTTAACTCTTTGCGAAAAACTAGTTAAAGAAAAAAATATAGCCGTTGTTGCTATCTTGCATGATTTAAATTTAGCTTCCATGTTTTGCGATAAAATCCTTTTTTTAAAAGAAGGGGAAATAAAGTATTTTGGAACGAGCAAAGAGCTTTTTACTCAAGAAATTTTAAAAGAAATTTATGATTTAAACTGCGAGATTATTTATAAAAATTCTAAACCTTATATTTTAGCTTTAAAGGAGAAAAAATGAAAAAAATTTTAATTATTATGAGTTTATTTTTAATCACACTAAATGCAAAAGAACGCCTTGTAGTGCTTGATCCTGCAAGCATAGAAACCCTTTTTATGCTTAAGGCTGAAGATCAAATCGTAGGCATTGCCACTTTACAACACTCAAATATCTATCCTAAAGATCAAACCTCAAAACTTACAAGTGTAGGCACTTTTTCAAATCCTTCACTTGAAAAAATAGTAGCATTAAAACCAAGTTTGGTGATTTTAAGCTCTTATTCTTTAAATTTAGAAGAAGGACTTAAAAATTTTGGTATCAAAAGTATCAATTTAAAAGCCGAGCGTTTAGAAGATATAACAAAAAATATCACAACCTTAGGCCAAATCACCAAAAAAGAAAAAGAAGCAGAGCTTTTAAAACAAGAATTTACCCAAAATTTAAAAAAATTAAGCGATAAACCCCTAAATAAAAGTGCGATTTATCTTTATTCTAGCAACCCTTTAATGGCCTTTAATAATAATTCTTTAATAGCTGATATTTTAAGACTTATAGGGATTAAAAATTTAAGCCCGCAAAGTCAAATTTCAAGACCTGTTATATCAGCAGAATATATACTGAAACAAAATCCAGACATACTCATTCTTGGAATTAATGCTAAAAACAACCTTTTAGATACAAATGCTTTATTGAAAAATACCAAAGCAGTTAAAACAGGAAGTATTTATTTTAACAAAGATACACATATATTATTACGTCTTAGTCCTAAGATAATAGATAGAATTCAAGAATTTAAAACAAAGCTAGAAAATAACAATTTTTAATCACCCAATCTTGCTTTAAAAAATTCGCAAGTTTGACAAAGTTTTTCTATGCGTTTATCTTCTTCAAAAGCTTTTTTCATCATCTTTATACGCGGTGATTTAAAAAGCTTATCAAAGTTATTTTCAAAAACATTTCCCAAGTTAATATCTGCTTTAGTATCCAAACAGCAAGGCACTAAACTTCCATCACTTAAAATCCCAATTTGCTCTTTTAAAGCATGACATTTTCCTTTTTTATAAAGGGGTTCATCTTTTAAATTTGGCCATTTAAAAAGTTTATTTTGATGAAGCAAAATATGTCTTTGCAAGCGATTTTTACTTAAGTTTGTATCGATCTTAACTTCAAATTCTTTAGCTAAAAACTCATAAATTTTTAAATTTGACTTAGGTGCTTTAAAATTAGCATCTAAATTCCAAAGTCTTAGATTGATAAAAGAAAGGCTTTTTTGCTCTAAATGCTTTTTGCAAAGTTCTAAAATAGGCTTAAAATACTGTTCTAAAGAAATTTTGCTTTGACTTAAAAAAGACATTAAAGAAATATTGATTTGATGGATATTCTCATACCCTAACAATAAAGCTTGATTTTTAGAATTTAGATAAAAGCCACTTGTAGTGATTTCAAGTTTCATAGCTTCATTTTTTGCGATTTTTAGATAATTTTCCAAATTAGGTAAAAGCAAAGGATCGCCCAAAAGATGAAAGGTAAAAAGCTCAGCTTTATTAGAAATTTCATAAGCTAAGTTTTGAAATTTTTCTTCACTCATTACCCCGCGAATTCCTTTTTGAGAAGGACAAAAATCACATTTTAAACCACAAATATCGCTTAATTCTATATATATTTTTTTAAATTTCATTATATTTCCTAGAGTAAACATTTTACCAAAATTTATGAAATTTATTAAAATATGTAACATTTTTATCGATATTTTTATCTTTTTTATTTCTCTTCTTTATTTTTAAATATATCAAACAAAAATCACACTATACTTAAATAAAAATCTAAAATTAAGGAAAGGTTTATGCAAGAGCTTACTCGCACGAAAAAAATTCGCTCTATTATTGCTGCAAGTAGCGGAAATTTAGTAGAGTGGTTTGATTTTTATATCTATGCTTTTACAGCAACTTATTTTGCTCATACTTTTTCAACTTCAGATAATCCTGTTATCCAGCAAATCAATGCCTTTGGGGTTTTTGCAGCAGGGTTTTTTATGCGTCCTATAGGCTCTTGGCTTTTTGGCTCTTTAGCTGATAAAGTAGGTCGTAAAAAATCTATGGTTATATCAGTGGTTTTAATGGCTTTGGGCTCTTTTATGATAGCAGCCTTGCCAAGCAAAGATACAGTGGGCGATCTTGCTATTATCTTGCTTTTAATAGCAAGACTTATTCAAGGTCTTAGTGTAGGTGGGGAGTATGGTATAGCAGCTACTTATCTTTCAGAACTTGCTACAGAAGGAAAACGCGGTTTTTACTCATCTTTTCAGTATGTAACCCTAATAGGTGGTCAACTTTTGGCCGTTGCAAGCATTAGTATAATGTTTTTATTTTTTAGTATTGATGATATGAAAGATTACGCTTGGAGAATACTTTTTGTAATAGGCGGAATTTTAGCACTAGGCTCGCTTTTTGTAAGAAAAATGATGAATGAAAGTGCTACAAAACTTCACCAGCATGAAGATCGTGGTACTTTAAAAGCATTATGCAAATCTTGGAAACCTTTTTTAATGGTGCTTGGGGTTACTTCTGGAGGTTCTTTAGCTTTTTATACTATTACAACTTATACTAAAACTTTTATGGAAAATACGGGTATGGATAAAATGCTTGTTAATAATCTTTTCTTAGGTGCTTTATTTATACTAATGATCATTCAACCTCTTTTTGGATATATAGGAGATAAAATAGGTCACAAACGATCTTTAATTGTATTTTGTATTTTGGCATTGGTAGGAATTTATCCTATTTTTTCACTTATAGCTAATAACGTGCAAAATAATCCTTCTTTGACATTTATGTTAGTAGTATTATTGTTTGTTATTTTAAGTTTTTATACTTCAGTTGCCGGGATTTTTAAAGCAAAACTTTTTCCTGAACATGTAAGAGCTTTAGGGACAGGTTTGGGTTATGCTATTTCAAATGCTGTTTTTGGAGGATCTGCTCCTTGGGTTGCTTTGCAATTTAAAAATGCAGGTATAGAAAATGGCTTTTTTATCTATATAGCCATTTTTACAATCATCATGCTTATAGCTACTTTATGCTTGCCTAAAAAATCAGAGCTTAATTAATTTTAACACTTTTAAAGAAAGTGCTGAAAGTGCGGTACTTTCTAACTCTTTTAAGGTTTGAAATTCATAATTTTTATTTTCATTATTTAAAATTTGATGATAAACCTTGATATTAAGTTTATACTTAGTATAGCCGTGCTTAAACTCCCCTACAAAACTCATATCTTTAGAAAGTTTATACACTCCTTCTTTAAAAAAAGGAAAATTATACATACCCTTATAAAGCTTATCTTGGCTTTTCTGTATCGCAAATTTTTTATTAAATTCAAACAAAAAAAGATTTAAATTTACACTTTGATAAAGTATTTTTTTAGCTCTTGGATAAAGCTCTGTATGAAATTTGCCTTGACAAAAATCATACAAAGGACAAATTCCACACTTTGCATTTTTACTCACACAAACCAATGCTCCTATATCAAGCAAAGCTTGGTTATGATCAAAGGCATGATTTATATTTAAAAGCTCTTTAGCTCTTTTTTCAAGTTCTTTCATACTAGGATTTTCCAAAGCAAAAAGACGAGAAAGCACACGGCGTATATTACCATCAACAAAAGAAACCTTTTGATCATAGCCAAAACAAGCTATAGCACCTGCTGTATAAGCTCCTATACCGCTTAGTTTTTTTAGTTCCTCAACTTCTTTGGGCAATTTAGCTCCAAACTTATCCACGCATTCTAAGGCTACCTTTTTTAAATTTCTAGCACGAGTATAGTAGCCAAGCCCTTGCCAAGCCTTTAAAAGCTCATTTTCATTGGCTTTAGCTAAACTTTGCAAAGTAGGAAATTTTTGCAAAAAGGGAAAATAAAACCTTTCTAAAACTGATTTAACTTGAGTTTGTTGAAGCATAATTTCGCTGATATAAACCCCATAAGCTCTATCAATATGCTTTAAATTTTCATCACAATTTTGACTTTGTAAATTACGCCAAGGCAAAGTTTTGCGTCCATTTTTTTCATACCAAAGAAGTAAATTTTCTTGCAGTTTTTCAAGCTCTTTTTTTTGCATAAATGAAAGTATAACAAAAAATTTTAAAATTTTTTGCTAAAATTAGCTCAAATTAAATTATTAAGGATATTAAATGTTAGCTTTTTTTAAAAGTTTAGGCGTAGGTTTTTTATGTTTATTACTTTTTGTTACAGGAGTAGTTTTTAATGTAGAATTTTTAGGCAAAAAAGACTCTAATCATGATTTATATTTTTCAAGAAATATAGAAGTAAGCAATACACTAAAACCCGATATTTTATATGCAAATATTAATTTTTGGGCAAATGAAAATTTAAGCTCAAAAATCACATTAGACAATAGTGAAAAAGCCGAAATCGCAAATACTTTCAATCAAATTTTAGAACGCTCAAAAAAAGAAAATTTTTGTAGCGAAGGAAGTTTTTCTTTAGAGCCTAATTTTTCCTATAAAGATGGTATACAAACCCCAAAAGGTCAAAGATTTGATGCGAATTTAGAATGTGAATTTAAAGAAAACCGACTTGCAGATTTTAACAAGCTTTTAAATGACATCAATTCTATCATAGCTAAAAATAATTTCATCAGCGTTTCAACACCAGCCATACAAACAAGATTTTCAAAAGATACACTAAACAACAACAAAGAAAATCTCTACAAAGAGCTTTTAAAAACATCATACGAATATGAAAAAACTTACTCTTTAGATCTTAATAAAACTTGTGTATTGAAAAATTTACAAGTAAATACAAATGCCAATATCGCACCTAGAATGTTAAATGCAAAATCTGACAATATAGAACTTTCATCTCCAATTATCAGCGAAAAAGAACAAATTTTAAGTGCAAAAGCTTTATTTATTTGCAAATAACTTAAGGCAAAATAAACTCCTTTTAAGTTTATTTTGCTATACTTTTATCTTCAATTCTTTCAGAAATTTATGCGGGAATAGCTCAGGGGTAGAGCACAACCTTGCCAAGGTTGGGGTCGCGAGTTCGAATCTCGTTTCCCGCTCCATAATCACCCGCCCGGGTGGTGGAATTGGTAGACACAAGGGACTTAAAATCCCTCGGAATTTTTCTTCCGTGCCGGTTCAAGTCCGGCCTCGGGCACCACTTTTTCAACATTATCAGGGCGACATAGCCAAGCGGTAAGGCATGGGCCTGCAAAGCCTTGATCTCCGGTTCGAATCCGGATGTCGCCTCCAAAAGGCAAAACTTTACTTTATCGGGAGATGGCTGAGTGGTCGAAAGCGGCGGTCTTGAAAACCGTTGAGGGTCACACCTCCAGGGGTTCGAATCCCTTTCTCCCGGCCACCAAGACTTTCTAGTTTATCAATTATATCATTCCTGAAATTATAAAGGATACTACAAATGAAAAATAATACTTCGGTCTTACTATTTTTGTTATATCCTAAAAAACTTAGAAAAACTATGACTAATATAACTAAAAATAAGAAATACAAATGGAAAATTTAGAATTTGTTATCTTAAAACAAAAATATAAAATTTTAAAAATATGTCAAATTTTAAAATACAAGGTAGGCAAATGAAAGAATTTTATATGAATTTAGCCTTAAATGAGGCTTGGAAATATCAGTTTTTAACCTATCCAAATCCGGCTGTAGGCTGTGTAATCTTAGATAAAAATGGAAAAATTTTAGCCATAAAAGCTCATGAAAAAGCTGGATTAGCTCATGCAGAACTTAATGCCATAACTCATGCTTTTAAAAGCTTAAGACCTGAAATTTCATTGCCTAAAGAAGCAAACGCCTTACATGAGTTTATTTGCAAAAACCATCAAGGTGTATTTAAAGATAGCATAGCTTTTGTCACACTTGAGCCTTGCTCTCATCAAGGAAAAACGCCTCCTTGTGCAAAACTCTTTAGCGAGCTAGGTTTTAAAAAAATTTTCATCAGCGTTAAAGATGGAAATAAAATCGCAAGTGGTGGGGCTGAATTTTTAAAAAAACAAGGCATAGAGGTTGAATTTGACATACTTAAAGAAGAAGGAAAAAAACTTTTAAAACCTTTTTTAAAATGGCAAAAAGGGCAATTTAAACTTTTTAAATTAGCCCTTTCTATGAATGGCTCGCCTTTTGGCAAAATCGTAAGCAATGAGCTAAGTCGCGCTTATGCACATAAAATTAGAGCGGTGATTGATTTGCTTGTAGTCGGTGGAGAAACCATAAGAAAAGATCATCCTATACTAGATGCTAGGCTTTGCAAAGCAAAAGCGCCTAATCTTTGTATCTTAAGCCGTCAAAATATAGATAATTTTGATAAAAATATCCCTTTATTTAAAGTTCCAAACCGCCAAATTTATACCCAAATTCCAAGTGAAGCAAAATTTTTAATGTATGAGGGTGGAGAAAATTTTCTAGAAATCTTTAAAGATGAAATAGATATGTTTTTGATTTTCCAAAGTTCAAGTTTAAATGATGAAAAAAATGTTACAATACCTTTAAATTTCAAGCCACTTTATAGAAATTTTTTAGGGAGTGATACTTATGGCATTTATGAACTTTAGTGGGTTTTTTTATGCGAGAAATGATTTAAGATTATTTAAAATAGAAAAGAAAAATGAATTAAAATCCTTTTTTTACAAAGACTACACCTTATCAAGCTACAAAGATAATTTAAATTTAAACAATGAAATCTTTTTTTATCAAAGTTTAAAAGAAGGCTTATTTAAAGAAAATGATGAGATTTTAATTTCAAATTTGGGTAAAAAGATCATACTTTTTAGAAATTTCACTCAAAATTGCGATAATTTTAATGAAGCAAAATTAAAACAAATATTGCTTTTATTTTTTTTATTATTAGCGAGCATATTTTTTGCAAGTTTGGCTATGATTAATGAATTTGGAGCCATAGATCTTGTTTTTTTAATGATTTGCTTATTGCTTTTAGTGATGGGAGCAATCAATCTTGGCTTGCTTTTTAAGCAAATTCGTATTCTTAAAAGTTTTTCCAAAGAAGAAATGAAAGAATTTTTAAGTCAAAGAATGAAAAAATACACTAAAGTGTAAAAAATACTTTAGCATACTGTTTTTAAATTTGTAGCAAGACCACCTAAAGAAGTTTCTTTGTATTTATAATTCATATCTTTTCCTGTTTCGTACATGGTTTCTATAACATCATCAAGGCTTACCATGGGAGTAGATTTACGTGTCATTGCCATTCTAGCAGCACTTATAGCCTTAATAGCTCCAAAGGCATTTCTTTCTATACAAGGAATTTGCACAAGTCCTGCAACTGGATCGCAAGTTAAACCTAGATGATGTTCCATTGCCATTTCAGCAGCGTTGCATGCTTTAAAAGCATTAGCTCCTAAAACTGTTGCCATAGCCGCAGCTGCCATAGAACTAGCACTACCAATTTCTGCTTGACAGCCTGCTTCTGCTCCGCTAATACTTGCATTTTTCTTATAAAAAGAACCTATAAGCATTGCTGTTAATAAAAACTCTATAGCCTTTTCATCACTAAAGCCTATAGTATGATTTTTAAGATAAAGCATAACAGCAGGGATAACAGCACATGCTCCATTTGTTGGTGCGGTTACAACCTTTGCTCCGCTAGCATTTTCTTCAGCAATCGCAATAGCATATAAAGAAATAAAATCTATAATGCCCATAGGATCAGCTGTCATCGCCACTCTTTCTTTAAGCCCTTTGGCTCTACGTTTTAAATGAAGTTTTCCAGGCAAATAATCTTCATTTGGATGTGTGCCATTATAATACACTTCTTGCATCACTTCCCAAATTTCAAGACAATAAGCTCGAATTTCCTCTTTAGTGTGAAATTGCAATTCATAACGATAAGAAAGCTCTGCTAAATCCCAATCTCTTTTATCGCAAAGTTCTAAAGCTTCTTTTGCATTGTTAAGCTCTATATCTAGTTTTTTCTTTTTATTTTGGTTGGAATTTTTACCTTTTTTTTCTAATTGTGCAGCTGTTAAAACAAAGCCTCCACCTACAGAATAATAAGTTTCTTCATCAATTAACACACCTTTGCAATCATAAGCTTTAATCTTCATACCATTCTCATGCAAAGGTAAAAAATCTTTGGAAAATATCAAATCTTTTTCATAATTAAAACAAAGTTTTTTCTCGCCACAAAAATCAATTTGAGCATTTTCAATAGCATTTTTATTTACTTCATCTTGTATTGCCGCACTTAAATTTTTAGCTTCTAGGCCATTTAACCCCCAAATTACAGCCTTATCACTCAAGTGTCCTTTACCTGTTAATGACAAAGAACCGTAAAGAGTGACTTCAACTCTATCAATTTCATCGAGCTTTTTAGCAACTTTTTTACAAAATAAATTTCCAGCAAGCATAGGCCCTAAAGTATGAGAAGAAGAAGGGCCAACACCTATTTTAAAAATGCTTAAATTACTCATTTTTTATCCTTAATTTATAAAAGATTGTGAATTGCAGCAGAAATTGCAACTATTCCCATTACCAAAATAAAAAGATCTAAAAATTTATTACGAAATCTTGCCAAAATATCAAAACGATAAATACAATAAAGCGGCATTAAGAAAAGCAAAATAGCCAAAACAGGACCACCAATAGCCTCAATAATTCCTATAACACTTGGATTTTTATACGCAACAAACCAAGCGATAGCAAAGGTAATGATCGCTGTTAAAGTTTGAGCGAATTTACCTTGAATTTTACCATTACTTGCTTTATATAAAATACCATTTAAGCCCTCTTGAGAACCAAGATAATGTCCTAAGAAACTTTTACTAATGGCCACAAGTGCAACAATAGGCCCAACATAAGTCAGCAAAGAAACTTCAGGAAATTTATTTGCTATAAAGGTAAGAATATTGATATTTTGATCTTTTGCTGATGCAAAATCTTCTGGTGTAAAAGTTAAAGCACAAGAAAAAACAAAAAACATTACAACAAAAACCATAAGAATAATTGCCAAAGAAATAATTTTTCTAGCGCGAGGTTCAGCATAATCACCATATTCTTTTTTACAATAACAAGCAAGCGAAGAAATAATAGGAGAGTGATTAAAACTAAATACCATCACAGGAACAACAAGCCATAAAGTAACCCAAAAATTACTTGTTGAAATTACAGAAAAATCGGCATTTGTAAATAATGATGAATTCCATTGTGGAATTAAAAGCAATGAAAAAATAAATAAAAATATAATAAAAGGAAAAACAAGAAAACTCATTGCTTTTGTCACAACATTCTCACCAAGAATAGAAATCAAAACCAAAACTCCAACAATCAAAAAACTCACCCACCAACGAGCAGCATGAGTAAGATCTGCATTGAAATTAAACTGATTGACTAAAAATTCAAGTAAAGTTGTTGTAAGATTAGCACTATAAACCAATAAAATGGGCAAAATAGCAAAAAAATACAAAAGCGTAATTAAAAATCCACCACCCTTGCCAAAATAACTTTCTGCAACAAAAGTAATATCATCTTTTGGATTAGAACTTGAAAGCACAAAGCGACATAAATTTCTATGAGCTAAGTAAGTCATAGGAAAAGCTAAAACAAGTATAACTAACAAAGGTATCAATCCACCAAGCCCAGCACTAATAGGTAACAAAAGTACGCCGGCTCCAATAGCTGTTCCAAAAAGAGATAAAACCCACCTTGTATCGTGACTAGTCCATTTAGGAGTATTCATTATTCTTCCTTAAATTTAAGATTACATCTCTTTTATTTTAGCAAAATATTTATAAATAATTATTTTTTAAAAAAAATATTTTAAATCTTATGTAACATTTTGTAAATTTAATTTTATAAAAAAACAATCACTTGTATCAATAAAGTATTATTTTAAAACTAAATATATTTTGGGTTTTGCAATCAAAAAATAAAAATTTGGAAGACTATGCTTCCAAATTTTTGCATCAAATTTTCTAAGGGAGTTAAATTTTCAAAAATTAATCTAATTTTTGACCTAGGACATTTCCTTGCATATCCGTATAAACTTTCATGTTATTATTAAACTTAAATTTATAACCATTAATTTCTTTATCTATTTCAAGAATTTGAGCATTTGGTTGAGTTGCACTCACTTTTTTCATAACACTAGGTAAAATAGTATGTGGTAAAGCCTTATATTTTCCATCAACTTCTTTCCAATCTCCATTGATCATAAAATCAATTTCAGTTCCATCATTTAAAATTACATCATAAGAATCTATATCTTTTTTCACCAAACCAATTTGAGCGGTTTTAAAATTTTTAGAAATAAATTCTTTGGCATTATTTGGAAGTTCGCTAGCAGGAACAACCATATCTTTAGCTAAAAGCACCGTAGCACCCAACAAAGCAAGTAAAGTTAATTTTGCTTTCATAGTTTCTCCTTTTTTGTCTTGGTTGGCGAAAGTTTAACTCAAAACTGTGAAGTGAATGTGAAACTTAAAAAATAATTTTCAAGCTTTCATTCTCAACACTTATACCTTGACTTTTTATAAATTTTATTTCTTTTCCATCTTCAAATTTTAAAATATCTTTATCTTTTAGATTAATATCATAAGTTAAAATATGCAAAACAATATCATAAATACAAAAGAAAAGTTCTTTTTCTTCTATGTTTAAATCACAAACTTCAAGTTCTAATTTATCAAAATTTCTAAGCCCATAAGTATAAGCATTAACTCCATTTTCACTAGGATAAACACTAACATATATCCAATTATATACCGGCAAGCGATTATCATCTAACATTTTTGCATTTTCTATATAAAAACTGGGCTCTAAAACAACTGCACCTGTATAAAAACCTAAAGCATGTTTATTATCCAAACATAAAGCTGCAATTTTCGTAAACATTTTAGCTTGTTCTAATTTGCTTTGATCTTGACTTAGCACCGCTATAAGAAGATGAGCTTTATGTTTTTTAGTTTGCTCTAAGGCATCTTTCCACATAAAATTAAAATTTGCATAGTATTCTGCTTCGTGATTAGGTATAGGATTTTTAATCAAATTTAGAGTAATCAACATATTTTCATGTGAAAAAATCACTCCCTCTTTGGTAAAATTTTCATCAGCTATTTTTATATTAAATTTATCTTCTAAAATGCTTTTTAACTCCGAAAAATTAAAATCAACTTCATCAAGAAGAACAAAAGAGGTAAAATTGTGATTTAAATCTATAGTCATGTTAAACCCTATTAATTTTTTATAAATTATAACCTAATAAAAATAAAAACTATAAACAAGAATTTCTTAAAAATTATGATAATTGATATTAATTATAAATTTATTTTTTATATAGTATAATCTTTTAAAATTTATAAGTATATTTTTGGAGAAAAATGTGGAATTTCTAAAAGATTACATCGATTTAATTATCTTTTTAATTCTAGGAATTATGGCATTTATAGCTTTTTGGTGTGTTGTAGAAAGAATGCTATTTTTTAGAAAAATTAACTTTAAAAATTATGAGAATCAAGAGCAATTTAATGATGCGATTAGTGAAAATTTGACCACTATATATATCATCTATTCCAATGCCCCTTATATAGGACTTTTAGGTACTGTAATAGGCATCATGGTTACATTTTACGAAATGGGCTTGGCAGGCAATATAGATGTCAAATCCATAGTCGTGGGACTTTCTTTAGCTCTTAAGGCTACAGCTTTGGGACTTTTGGTTGCTATTCCTACTTTAATGGCTTATAATGCTCTACTTAGAAAAGTTTCTCTCTTAAGCAATGCTTATAAGGCAAATAAAAATGCTTAAACTACCAAAAAATGAAGGTTTGAATATAGTTCCATTTATAGATATTATGCTTGTTTTACTTGCTATAGTGCTTAGTATTTCAACCTTTATTGCGCATGGAAAAATTCAAATCTCACTTCCTTCAAGTGAAAATGCTACCAATATAAACAATAATGAAAAAAAACTTCTTATAACCATAGACGAAAAAAATACTTTTTATTTAAATGATAAATTAGCTGATTTAAATGAAGTTCAAAATGCTATTTTTTCACTTGATAAAAAAACCATAGTAGAACTAAAAAGCGATAAAAATGCTAAATTTGAAAGCTTTGTAAAAATTATAGATTTTTTAAAAGCCAAAGAACATGAAAATTTTCAGATTCTTACTGAGAAAAACAAATGAAAACTTTATTTTTAAATCATAAATACCAAGCTTCTTATATAACTTTTATAGTCTTTATACCTTTGCTTTTTGTCATTTTTCACTCGAATGACTTTTTTAAAATGGAAATTAAAAATGAAGATTCTTTTTCTTTAGTAATAAAACAATTTACCCAAACTAATCCAACAAATGAGACTAAACCAACAGAATCCATTATAGAACCTATCAAACCAAAACCTCAGCCAAAAGTTATTAAAAAAACTCCTGAAAAAATTCAAAAAAAGGTAAAAAAAACACCTCCACACCCAATACCAAATAAAACCCCAATAGCACCAACTCAAGAAGTTAAAACTTTTGCAAAAACAACTGATACAAATGTCAAACCTAAAATCACCCAATTAACACAAGGAAAAGATAATCACCCTGTATTAAAAGAAATCCAAAAAGCTATACAACAAGCACAATTTTATCCAAGGCAAGCAAAAAAAATGCGTATGCAAGGAACTGTAAAAGTAGAATTTTTATGGAAAGAAAATAAAACTTTAGCAGATTTAAAAATCATAGAAAGCTCAGGATATGATTTGTTAGATAAAAGTGCTTTAGAAAGCATAAGAAAAGCTTCTTTAAATTTTCCGCAGTATAATGGAGATTTAAGAATTACACTACCTATTATATATGATTTTAAAATCCTAAGAGGATAAAATTATAATTTGCTACACTCTCTTATCTACAATTTGTGCTTCTTGATTTTCAATTTTATTTTGAAAATCTTGACTTAAATTCTGACTTAATTCTTGAAAAGATTTTTGCTTCAGTTTTTCAAATTCTTCAGGATTACTAGCCTCAAGCTTTACCTGCTCATCAGCACTTAAACCTTTTATTGGACTTTTTGAAGCAAATCTTCGTCTTCTTTTTCTTTGATATTATTTTCCTTATCATCTTTTTTATTGATTTTTTGCGGATCTATGGTTTTCATAGTATTAGCTCCACCACCTGATGCTTCTAATGTCGCTTAAAATTTCTCTCATGCTAGGTTCTTTAACATCACTAACATCAATCTTACCATCTTTATTTACATCTTTATCAATAAAAAAAATTTAATTTTTCTTCTATATTTGCATCATCAGATATTTTTTCATCGCTTGTTTTAAAGCCTAAATTTTGCATACTTTGTTGAAGGGTACTTGTATTAAAATTTAATTTTACACTTTGTTGTTTATTATTTAAATTTGAATTTAAAGAACCAAAATTATCTTTTACACTTTCAAACCAATTTGAAACAAATTGATTTGACTCGCCATTAAGCCTTATACTACCATCATTTCTAGCAACATAATTCGTATAAGAACCGAAATTTTTGTAAACCACTAATAATTTTCATCACTTAAATTTAAAGCTATAAAGTTCACCTTGCTTATTCTCAAAAACAACCTTAACACTATTGCTATTTAATTGCACGGGAATTTTATCTTGATCTTCTTTTTTTAATACGCTAAGCTCTTTTTTATCAACATTATTAGTTAAAGAATGAGTTACACTAGCAGAAGTATCGATTTTCATTATTTATCCTTTTTTACATTTTACAAATAAACCTAAACGACACATTTTTCTCTCATGTGAATTTTTTAAAGAATTACACTTTTAAGTTCTTGCTTGTAGTTAACACAAGAATTTGCAAAAGAAAAAGAACTCAGAATGCTTAAAACCAAAATTATTTTTACACTTTTAATCCTTATTTTAAAGATTTTTTAGTTAAAATTATACCTTTTATAATCGACAAAATTTTAAAAAATTTATTATCTTAGAAAGGAATAAATGAAAGCATTAGCTCTTTTTAGCGGTGGGCTTGATAGCATGCTTGCAATGAAACTCATCACTACACAAGGCATAGAAGTTAAAGCTCTAAATATCAATATAGGTTTTGGAAGCACAAGCGATAAAAGCGAAATCATGAAAAAGCGTGCGGCAATGGTAGGTGCAGATTTTGAAATGATAGATGTAAGAAACTCCTATCTTCAAGAGGTGCTTTTTAATCCACAATATGGCTATGGCAAACATTTTAATCCTTGTATAGATTGTCATGCTTTTATGTTTAAAACTGCTCTTGCTATGTTAAAAGAAGAAAATGCAAGTTTTATCATCACAGGAGAAGTTTTAGGACAACGCCCTATGAGTCAAAGAAGTGATGCGATGACAAAGGTTAAAAAACTTGCCCTTGATGAAGAGGATCTGATCTTGCGTCCTATGTGTGCAAAAAACCTACCTCTAACCAAACCCGAAAGAGAAGGTTGGGTAGATAGAGAAAAACTCGAAGATATTAGCGGAAGAAGTCGCAAAAGACAACTTGAACTTGCAGCTAAGTTTGGTTTGGAAGACTTTGAAAGCCCAGGTGGAGGTTGTTTGCTAACTCTTGATAGTTTTGCTAAAAAAATTCGAGATTTCATAGAATTTGACAAAGATATGCAGGTTAATGACGCACAACTTTTAAAATATGGTCGTCATTTAAGATTGCCCAATGGAGCTAAAATGATCATAGGTAGAAATGAACTTGAAAATACTCTTTTAAAAAGTTTAAAAACTCCTAAATATGAAGTAATAGAACTTGGGGATTTAATCGGAGCTTACTCTTTGGTAGATGAAAAAATTTCAGAAAAAGACTTAGAACTTGCCTTAAAAATAGCCCTTACCTATACTAAACACGAAACAGGAAAAAGTTATGAACTTAAATTTAAAAACCGAATTTATAAAAACTTAGCCTTTGAAGACAAAAAAGAAATTAGTCCATTTTTTATTTCTTAAAACTAAAAAGATACAGAGGCTCTAAGATAAATAGGAATTGTTTCGCTTGGCATATTAGAAGATTTATGTATAGCTTTCGAAGCTGTTAAATTTAAAGAAAAATGATTTAAATTATATCTAAATCCAAAAGCAACTCCAGCTAAAAAGTCTTTATTGGGCAAAAGATAATCTCTACCATAACCCATATCTATTCCAATAAAAGGCTCTAGCTTTCTTAAATATTTAGAAGCATTTAAAAATTGCAAATAAACTGTATTATTACTATACATTCCATAATCAAGAGCAGCAGAACTTTCCTTAAATCCTCTAACCGTATATTCATCACCTATTAAAAATTTATTAGAATATAACAATGGTTCATTAGAATAACTTGCACCAAAACTATTTTGATATAAAAATGCTATATCATCATTTATATAAAAATTTTTTTGATAACTTAAATTAAAATTTACTTTATTAAATTCAATTTTATATAAAGAATCTCTAGAGTCCCTTTTAGAACCTAAAAATGGAATTCCTTTTTCATATTCCAGATTTACAAATAAAAATCCGCTAAATGCTACTGTTGAATACTCAACACCACTAACAATATTTGAATATCTACCACTTGAACTCTCTAAGCGAAAATTATTAATTTCATTAATATCATCTTTAATATTTACATTAACATAAATTGAAAATTTATCTTTGTTTGTACGATGTAAAATTTTTTTTAACATAATTTTATGTCTTAAACTTGTATCTTTATTGTTTATAAAAGAATCATCATATCCTGCTATCAAATTTCTATTATCACTATATTGTAAAGAATACGATAATTGATAACTTTGTATAGGTAAGTTATAGCTTAATATATAAACATTTTCTCGATTTTGACTCATATTTTTCAATAATCCTTTAATAAAACCAAATCGTATAGAATCATTTAGATTGAAAACATTACTTAAAGAAAGATATGTGCTAGCTTTGTATTCTCCTTTAGCCTTAGAACCGCTATTATCAAAATCTAATATCAAATCAGGTAACTTTGGTTCAAGATTAACAAATATGTCAGAATAACCATAATTTTCATTAGCTTTTACAGCAATTTTAACATCTCTTGCGCCATTATTTAGATTTTCTATTCCTGTATCCAAATCATAAATGTTAAATTTATCACCCTTTTTCAAAGGCATACCAAAATCTAATCTTGTTGTATTATTATCTCCATTAAGATATATCTCTCCTACAAAACCGTATTCTAAATCAAGAAAAAGTATATCATGTTGCCAATCTATTTCATCAATAGTTACACTAGAGGTTGAATAACCTTTTGAAATAATAAAATTGGTAAGCTCTTTAACTATATTATAAATATCACCAACTCTTAAGGGTTTGTTTATGTATCTTTTTAAAATACTTTCAGCTTGCATAGTAAGCTTATCATTTTTTTTAAATCGAATTTGTTTAAAAATATAAATTTGAGACTCAAAATCTTCATTTTTTGAATACTCATCTTCTTTTTTCTGTTGCTTTTTTTCTAACTCATTAAATTCTTTTTGTATATGCAATTGCTGTTGTCTTTTATCTAGTAAATTAAACATTTTTGTAGAGTCATCTGCCTGCAATAAACAAAGATGACTCATAAGCAAAAATACAATTTTAACAAATCGCACTCATAACCTTATTTATCATTTTGATTAAAAATTGGTTCTGAGTTTGATGTGTGATCAAGATGAGAATCGGAACCAGCATGAATAAAATGATCCACCCCATCTTTTATTTTATGAGTAAAAATCCCAATATTCATAGTTCCACCACTCCAAGAATGATCTTGAGTATTTTGAGTATTTTGAGTATTTTGACTCAAGTCATAATCCTTTTTATCATTAATATTGATATTCATTGCAGAGTTAATTTTGCCTGTCCTATCAATATGATCATTTAAATCAATATTACCTTTATAAACATGCTCTGTCGCTACAGTTAATGCAACATTAGCTCCATCGCTTTTTTCATGAACATCTATATTAGACCCTGTAACTTTTCCACCAAGCGATAAATTTCCTTTTTTAACATCAGAATTTAAAATTCCTCCTTCCAATGATAAATCTCCATTCACACGACCATTTAACTCATTACCGGCACTAATACCACTTTGAGTTTCTACAGCTTGGTTATCAGTTTTAGCATATCCTATACCAATTGTCCCTGAAAATTCTCCTGAAATAACATGATTTGACGATAAATCTAACCCTACAGATCCACCTAAGGAACCACTACGTTGTTCTGAATGAAATTGATCCTTTAAAGAATTAACATTTAAATCTCCATCTATATTTAAATCAATGTTATTAGAAGCTTTTATATTGGCACCATTTAATGTGGTGTCTTTTCCTGTAGTAATCTTAACATTATTTGCATCAAAATTAGAATTATAATATTTAGCTTCATCTTGTTTAAAACGTGATCCTCCAGCAGAAAACTCAATTTCACCTCCAGCGGTTCCTCCATCAAAAACATTATATCCTGCTACTCTTTTATTGCCCATTTCCATTTCAAAAGAAACACCTGAAGAAGAAGAGCTTGATTTTGCAGCATTAGTTATAAAATTATCTTTTGCTTTGATATTAATTTCATCTGCCTTAGCATCAGTCCCATTTAAAATGATATCTCCTTTTGTACTTTCTATATTTAATTTACCTCCTGCTTTAACATGGGTGGTATTTTCTTTAGAACTTTGCTCATGTTCTTTCTCAAACGTAAAACCTATACTTTCGCCGGAGCTTGCTTCTGCAATATTATCATGAAACACACCAAGAGTATTTGAAAGAGCTTGAACTGTTGGTACCACATAATTTGACCCTTTATCATTACTAAGATTACCAATCCCCTGATTAAGAGCAGATACTGCTAAACCACCTGCTTCAAGTTTTTCTTTGCTATAAATACCAAATCTTGTACTATCTTCAGTTTTAGTATTTTCATACTTAGTGCTTTTAATCTCCCCTCCTTTTAAGTTAATATCTTTATCTGCTTCAAAGTTACCTCCACCTATATCCAAAGTGTCATCTGCTTCAATATTGATATTTGTTCCTTTAACTGAACTAGAAAGATAAGAAGATTCATCTTCTGTTTTTTGAGTTTTAGCAAATTCTATTCCTATTTCAGAAGAACCTAAAGTACTAGATCCTCTAAAATTACCATCATATGTTTGACCAGCACCGGATATTTGATCTGTAAAACTATATTTTGCGACGACTTCATGTCCACCTAATCCTATATTAGCATCACCAAAGAATCCTATAGCTGAAGAATTACTTTGCATGTGATTTTGATTCTTTGCTGCTACAAAATCAACCTCGTTAGCATGTATGTTAATATCTTTACCGTCTAAATGACTTCCTGTAATAGTTGCTTTATTTTTTGCATGTAAATTTAAATTACCTGCTTCAACATTAGATGAAGAAGCCAAAGAGCTGTCACTACTTACAGAATCATATCTATATCCTAATGCACTAAGAGTTGAAGAATCTAAAGAAGAAGAAATTTTATTTTCTCCATTTTTTATATTAATATTTTCTCCATTTAAATTAACTGAATTTTCAGCTTTAACATTAGAACCTACAACATTTATATTATTTTTAGCATCAATTTTAATATCTCCTTTTGAATTCAAATTACTACCAATCGATTTAGTAATTTCTGAATTACCTTTTTCATAAGAGATAGATGCTGTTCCATATCGTATTCCATCAAAAGTAACATTAGATTTTTCATGAGCATCTTTTATATTAACATCATTACCCTTAATATTAATTTCATGATTTGCATCTACATTACTACCTACTATATTAATATCTTTATTAGACATAATATCTATATTACCTGCTTTAAAATTTGAGCTTAAAACTTTATCTGTTGTCTGTAAAGCATTAGTATTTTCAACATCTGTATTAGTATTTTTAAAAGATGATGAATTAGCATAATCATTGCTTATATTAATATTTCCATCTTTGGAATGTAAAGTAATTTTAGAATTTTCAGAATCTGCCACAACATTGCTATTTTTAACATTTACATCCTGGTTGGCACTAATAACAATAGTATCTTTTCCACTGATTTGACCTTTATTGATGGAGCTATGAGAACCTTTTTCATCAACGCCCAAAAGCGTATCTATATTAACTTCATTACCTTGGATATTAACATTTTTTCCACTTACGCTTGAACTATGTAAATTCATTTTATCATTAACATTGATATTAACCGTACCTTCCGAAGCAATATTACCTAATGAAGAATCGAATTTATCTGTATTTATATCAACTCCATTTTTTCCAACAATATTTACTCCACCTTTATTTGCCTCTAAAGTTTTATGAGAAAAATAAAATTTAGGAACAAAGACTGTTTTTCCATCTCTATCAACTTTTTCAAATAAAATCATATCATCAGTCGTTTGATTTTTACCCAATCCTTGGCCTAGTTTCAAACCATGCCCATTAGCGTATTTTACCCCATTTTCAAGAAGTCGTTTAATATCTTCATCACTTAAAGCACCATGCATACCCAATTTTGCATACATATTTTTAATAAGTTGATTTTGAAAGAAAGAATCCCCTACAACAGTAGCATCATCTAAATTTTTATCTTTAAATTCTTTTGCAACATCTTTAAATCCAAAATACTTATCTGCATCCACTGCTACAGAATCTGATGTATACTGATAAGAAATATTTCCATTTTTTGTATTTGTAAAATGAAACAATCCAGAATTAGCAATATCTGGTATCAGTTGCGAAGCTAAATCTTTATTATTTATTGCATCTTCTAAATGAGATTTTATCAAAGCAGAATTCTCATCAAAAGAACTTACCAAACCTTGATTAAATTCTTTAGAATTTAAATTTAATTTTCCATTAGATGCTATTAAAGCTTCAGATTTTGCTTTAAAAACAATTTTAGCATCATGATTCCATTGACTTGGGTCTGGAACAAATCTTTTTGAAGCATAGTCACTGCCAAACAATAAAGAAAAATATAAATGCAAAGTCTCATTATGAGCAGCAGCATCTTTAAGAGCATTCCAAGCAGATTCTCGTTGATGATCTTTTGATTTATTACTTGCAAAGTATTTTAAAGCGTCAAGCAAGCTACCGCCTTTGGTAAAATAATCAGTCCAGTTAGTATTCCAAGATCCTAAATACTCTTTAGCAAAAAAACCATCTAGTTTAACATGAGATAAAACATCTTCTATATTAAGATCTTGACTTAAAGATTTATTATTAATATTTCCATAAGAAACAATATTACCTTGAGCTATAATTTTACCACTATTATTAATTTGTGCTGATTTATTTTTTGAAGTAGTATTGATATTGACATTCCCACCTGCTTGAATAGAAGCTTGTTTAGCATCTAAATTATTAACATACTTTAAATTATCAATTCCAACTTCCATATTCCAACGTTTAAAAAGTGTATCACCATAATTAGCCCAACCATTACCTTTAATTTTTTCATCAGAGCTTTGAATAGAGCCTGTTAAACTTGCATTATTATTCAATTCTTTTACTTCAATGTTAATGTCTTTGTTAGCGACAATCAAACCATTATTATCAATAATATCGGCATTTAAATAAGCATTATTTAAACTATTAAAAGTAGAATTATTGGTAATATGCGAAGCAGTTGCTTTCAAATCATTGCGTGCCAAGAAATATCCATCATTGATTATACTCCCTCTCGCATTAAGAGTTAAATCCTTTCCACTAGCAACAAGATCTTTATTAAAAATATCTTTTGCCTCAAGTCCTATTGAAGAAGAATTTTCAAGCTTTGAATTAATATATAAATCACCCAAACTTTTAATATCAAGTAAATTTTTTGCATATAAATTACCGTTATTGAGGGTTAAATTTTTATTAGCTTGTAAATAAATATTATTTTGACTAAAAATTTTTCCCTGATTAGCAAAATCATCATTGTTTAAAGTTAAATATACATCTTTATTTGCCGAAATTTTACCTTGGTTTTCAAAAGATCCTGTATTGATTTTCGCATCACCTAAAGTATTTATAGAACCAAAATTGGCCGTTTTATTTTTAGTATGCAAATCTAAATTATCAGTATCAATTTGTGAATTTTCTACATTAGTTTTAAATACATCCTTAGTCTCTTTATTAAAATGAGTTTGTTTTGCATTTTCAAAATCTTGAGCATCAATCTTGATATTTTTACCTCTATATAATCCCTCATTAATGATTTTTCCATCAGCATTTAATCTCATATTATCTGCGTCAATCAAAGAAGTTGTAATATCTCTAGCATTTACATCAATACTTCCTCCTTGATTTACGCCAAGAGCTTGAAATTCTGCCTTGCCATTGACTTTGACAATAATATCTTTAAGACCTCTTATAATCCCGGTGTGTCTTACACCAACACCCTCTTCTGTGCTAACAAAGGTAACTGTATTTGCATACATAGAACCTAAATTCCTACCATCAATTCCATAATCAATTTTATCATTTGTTTGTCTTGAAGCAAGAATGTTAGGAATATTGCTATTGCTTAAATCTACTTTATTAAGTCCAGCTATAAAATTAATATTAGATAAGTATTTTCCTGCTTGATAATGAGCAATATTACCGGCAATACCTATGCTACGACTAATTACATTGAAATAATCTCCATCAACTGCAACGCCTTTTTCTCCAATATCTATTCTACCATTGCTTGTTGTTTCTGTTGTAAAATCTTCATTAAATTTACCAGCACTAAGAGTAACTCCTTTAGTATTCAAAAAAGTTGCTCCATTAACACTAAAACCATTTTCATTGGCAAAAATTAAATTAGCACTTTTTCCAAATACCTCAACAGGACCATTAATATTAGAAGCTTGTTTACTTAAAATTTCATTAATAATAGTATTGGCATTTTGTTTTAAATTAGGATTTTTATTTACCCATCCACCAATTTGAGAATTGCCATCAATTAAGCTATTATTAAAAATAACCCCATCTTTAACATTAAAATCTTCAAATTGATTATGCGAAACCCCATTTTTATTTGGATTTTTAATATTAATTACATCTGTATTATTGCTAGATTTTACCATATCAGTGGTTCTTGAAACAATAATATTGCCATTTCTTTGACGTAAATCTGCTGATAGTAATACGCAAGGAAATAAAGCACTAAGAAGCGTTAAATTTAACGATAAACGAACAATTTTCTTTTTATTGAATTCCATAAACCCCTCCTAAAAAATAATATTTTAATTATTTTATACTAAATATAGTAATTTTTATCAATATTTTTAAATTAAAAAAATAAAAAAATAAATTTCATTCTTTTTTTACACATTTAATAAAAAATCTTAAAAAATAGACGATATTACAATGAATCTTTTCAAAATATTGCAATCAAGCCCATGAAAATGGGCTTTTTTTATTTTAATCCATAAGCATTTTTTAAATTGTTTAAATTCGCACTCGCATTCAAAAGCAAACAATCAGCCAAAACTAAACGCACCATAGCACTAGCTACAACACTTCCTCTAACACCTACACAAGGATCATGCCTACCTTTGAGTTCAAATTCCAAATTATTGCCAAATTTATCTATACTTTCTTGCTTGGCAAAAATAGAAGGAGTAGGTTTAAAATAAGTTTTTAAAATAAGATTTTCTCCATTTGAAATTCCTCCTAAAATTCCTCCGCTATGATTGCTTAAAAACTTTCCATCTTTTAAAGCATCATTATTACACGATCCGCGCATTTTGCTTGCATTAATACCTTCGCCTATTTCGACTGCTTTAACAGCATTAACTCCCATTAAAGCATGAGCTAATTTAGAGTCTAACTTATCATAAAGAACCTCTCCAAGTCCCACAAGCATACCACTAACTTTTGTAAAAACAGCAGCACCTACACTATCTTTTGAATTTCTAGCATTTAAAATTTCATTTTTAAAGTCACTTTCTAGTTTTGGATCAAGGCAAAAAATTTCACTTTTATTAGCAAATTCAAAATCAAATTCTTCTTCTTTCAAATTTGATACAAAAGTTCCTACTCCAAAAACACCACTTTGAATACAAATGCCAAATTCACGCAAAAGCATCGCTGCAACTGCACCACCAGCCACTCTAGCAACACTTTCCCTAGCACTTGATCTACCCCCACCCCTATAATCTCTTATGCCATATTTATAAAAATAAGTAAAATCCGCATGAGCAGGACGAAATAGATCTTTTAAATTATCATAATCCTTAGAATGAGCATTTTCATTAAAAACTACTATAGCTATGGGATGACCCGTTGTATATCCTTCAAAAACCCCGCTTAAAACCTGAGCTTTATCACTTTCTTTTCTTGGTGTTGCAAATTTACTTCCGCCTTTGCGTTTATCAAGCTCATTTTGTAAAAATTCTTCATCAAATTTAACTCCAGCAGGCATTCCATCAATAATACATCCAACAGCCACACCATGAGACTCACCAAAACTTGTAAATTTCAATCTCGTACCAAATGTATTCACTATAAAGCTCCTAATTTCTCAAGTGCAATTTTTGCTGCCATTTGTTGTGCTTCTTTTTTACTTCCTGCAATAGCTCTTGCAAGTTCTTTACCATCAAGCATTAAAGCAATTTCAAATTGCTTTAAATGATCAGGACCAAAAGCACGCACTGTTTCATACTGCGGAGTTTGTCCGATTTTTCCCTGTGTAATCTCTTGTAATTTTGTTTTATAATCTTTTATAAGAATTTTTGCATCAATTTGAGGGAAATTTTTTTCTATAAGCCTTAAAGCAATAGTTTTTGCAAACTCAAACCCGGCTTCTAAATGTATAGCACCTATAATGGCTTCTAACGCATCTGAAAGTATAGAAGGCTTTTCTTTTCCTCCATTGTTTTCTTCAGCAACACTCATAAAAATAAAATCGCCCAAATTTAAACTATTTGCAATTTTTGCAAAAGACTTTTCATTCACTAAAGCCGCTCTAAGCTTAGATAAATCTCCTTCGGCATCTTTGGCGAATTTATGAAAAAGGTATTCACCCACAACTAAATCAAGCACGGCATCACCTAAAAATTCCAGGCGTTCGTTGTTGTAAGATTTTTTAAAACTTTTATGGGTTAAAGCATGTATAAGAAGATTTTTATCTTTAAATTTATAAGTTAAACTCTGCTCTAGTTTTTCAATGTTTTTCATCATTTTCCCTTGCAATTTTCAAAGCAGCTTCGCGCGCCAATGTATCACACCTTTCATTTTCCAAATGTCCATTATGTGCTTTTACCCAAAAAGCCTTAATCTTATGAGATTTTGCCACTTTAATATATTCCTTCCATAAATCTATATTTTTTTTACCTTTAAAATCCTTTTTTATCCATCCTTCTAGCCATTCATTAATACTTTGAACCATTAGGTTAGAATCTGTAAAAAGCGAAATTTCACAAGGCTCTTTTAAAGCCTTCAAAGATTCAATAATTGCCATTAGCTCCATTCTATTGTTAGTGGTATTAGCCTCAGCTCCAAAACCTTCCTTTTGATACTCCTTATAACGCAAAATATAAGCCCATCCGCCAAAACCTGGATTATTAAGACATGAGCCATCTGTATAAATTTCAATGTGTTTCATTGTTTTTCACTTCATAAATAATTTTACAAGTATTAAACTCATAACAAACAGGACAATGATAAAAAAACAAAGGTATAACATTTTTACACTCAGAACAACGATATGAAAATTCCAACCCCGCATTAAAAGAATTATCTTTTAAAATTTTTAACATTTTAAAATTAGAATTTTTAAAAACAAACTGATGCGTATCATCATGCTTTGAAATTTTACCCAAAGCATAAAAGAATTCTAAAAAATCTTGATTTTCTAAATTAAACGCTTCATTTTCTCTATAAAGCAAATCACAAATATCAAAAAAATTTTGCCCTAAAAACATATGATATTTTTCAAAAACTAAACGCCCTAACATAGGATTATCTTCTATTTTAAATTCTAAAAGTTTTTTCTTTTTTTGTTCATCAGTGATATTAAAAGTACAAAGTTCTAAAGCTTTGATAAAATCATACTCTTTTTGTACATCTTCATTAAGCTCAAAAAGACATTCTAAAAGTTCTAAATTTTCTTTATAAGAATGAAGTTTTAAATAAACAATTTTTAAAAGTTTTAAGGCTTGTATATTTCTTGGACGCAGTTTTAAGGCTTGTAATAAAACTTCTTTTGCACGCTCTAAAAATCCTGCTTTAAAATAAACTTTTGCTAAAGAAAGGAAAATAAATTCTCTTTCTTGTTTATCTTTACATTTTTCAAGAGCAATCAAATAAATTTGAGTTGCTTTTTCAAATTCCCCGCTTTTAGTAAAAATTTCGGCCAAAAAACTTAAATTTCCAAAACTCAAGCTACTATTTCTTAACAACTCTTTATGAACGTTATCCATTTCAAATTTTTTTATAAATTTTTCAAGCTTTTGTTCTTCATCTTTGCTAGCAAATATTTTCCAAATATAATTTGCAACAGCTACAACAAATACTAAAATGGTTAAAATTATAAGCCCTACTAAAGGGTCTCTGTATTCTACAAAGAAAAAATCCATAGTCTCGCTCTAAAAATTTTATGCCAAATTATAGCCAAATCTTTGTATAATTTTAACAAGGTTTGTAAAATGATAACTAAAGAAAGTATAGAAAATTTATCCCAAAGACTTAATATTGTCGATATTATAGAAAATTATATTGAAGTAAAAAAACAAGGCTCTAGTTTTGTGTGTATCTGTCCTTTCCATGCAGATAAAAACCCGTCTATGCATATCAATCCTACCAAAGGTTTTTATCATTGTTTTGCTTGCAAAGCTGGTGGAGATGCCTTTAAATTTGTAATGGATTATGAAAAATTAAGTTTTTCCGATGCAGTTGAAAAAGTTGCAAGCCTCAGTAATTTTACTTTGAGTTATACAAAAGAAAAACAAGAAAATAAAAAAGAGCTAAAGTCTATACTACCAAGCTTAAATGCGTATTTTAAAGATAATCTCAAACACCACAAAGAAGTTTTAACCTATCTTTACCAAAGAGCTTTAAATGACAAAGATATAGCCAAATTCGAATTAGGTTTTGCAGGAGCAAGTGAAGATAGTATAAGATTATTGCAAAATCAAAAAATTCCTTTAGAAGATGCTGTGAGTGTTGGAGCTTTAAAAAAAGATGAAAATAATGAATTTTACGCAAGTTTTATATGGCGTATCACCTTTCCAATCTACGATCATAAAGACTTATTGGTAGGGTTTGGAGGGCGTACTTTAAATCCCAATGTACCGGCAAAGTATGTAAATTCACCTCAAAATATACTTTTTGATAAAAGTAGAATTTTTTATGCTTTTAACATCGCTAAAGAAAATATAGCCAAAAAAAAAGAAATAATAGTATGTGAAGGTTACATGGATGCAATAGCTTTTCACAAAGCAGGGTTTAACAATGCTGTAGCAGTTCTTGGAACAGCATTAACCGAACATCATCTACCTTTAATTCGTCGTTATGAAGCAAAAGTGATCTTATGTTTTGATAATGATGAAGCAGGATTAAAAGCTGCGACACGATCTGCATTTTTATTGAGCACAAACAAAATAGACGGTAAAGTGGCAATTTTGCAAGGCGGAAAAGATCCTGCCGAGCTCGTAGCAAAAAATGAAAGCACAAAACTCCATAATATACTCGATGAAGGAATAGAGCTTGGCGAATTTTATATCAGGCGCTTAATATCCACCCATTCCATAATTTCTGCTCTTGATAGACAAAAAGCTTTAGAAACTATACAAAAATTCACCTTTAATCTTGAACCTTTAGTGGCAAATTCTTACACTAGTTTAGTTTCAAATTTATTAAAAGTAGATGAAAAATTTATTATCTTATCACAAAATTCAAAAAAAACCATACAAACCCCTTTAATTTCTCAAAATAAATACAATTTTCCTAAAGAAAAAATTCACATTGCAGAATTAGAACTTATAGCTTTTTTAAAACAGTATCCAGATATATGTAACGATTTTAAGCAAATTAGTGATAGTGTTTGCTTTAAGCATAAGATTTTATTGGATAAAATTTTAGAAAAAAAAGGTTATGAAGATAGTGATATTAGAGAATTTGAAAGTAAAAATATTCGAAAAAATTTAAACTATAGTGAATTCTTGTTAGGTGTTTGCAAGGTTAATTTAGCTTTTTTAAACAATATAAAAATTAAAAATTCTACACTCGCATTAAAAAAACAACTTTTTACGCTTATTGATAAAAATTTAAATCTTTTAATTAAAAATTTAAATACCGAAGAATTAAATAATTTTTTAAAAGAATATTTAAGCTTCTTAAAATATGAAAAAAACGAAGAAATTCTGCAACAATCATTTAGAAACTTAAATGGAATTTTTGGTAACAAAAACTTTACAGCTTATGATTTAGAATTTAGCGTACAAGATAGTGACGAACCTTTTTAATTTATTTAAATTTCAAGCCTTAATTTACCTTTTTTTAAACACAATCACGCTAAAGTATATAAAAATTTTTAAGGATAAATTATGATGCCTTTTAGTGATGAAGAGCTTATAAATCCTGTTAAAGCAAGTTTAGAAAAGAGCTTGCCTATGCTTGAGCGTGATGGCGGAGGGCTTGAATTTTTAGGAATTAAAAATGGGATCGTTTATATCCATTTAATAGGAGCTTGTAAAGGCTGTGCATCGAGTGGAACAACGCTAAAATACGGTCTTGAAAGGCAACTTAAGATTGATATTCATCCAGAAATCACTATAATCAATTTAAACGGCGGAGCAGACGAATTTGCAAAATTATAAAAAACTTGGAATTGAACATTTTTACAAGAAAGATTTTAAAACTGCAAAAATGTATTTTTCTATGGCTTATGAAAAACGCAAAAATAAACGCTTGCTAAATTTTATCTGCCTTTGCGATCTTGCTTTAAAATCTCCTAAAGAAGCTTCTTTACTTTTTGATTTTTATATAGAACATTACAAAATCTCTAGCATTGATAAAGACTTAGAAGAAATTTTAAGTACAATTGAATTTAAAAAACAAGAAAACAAACAGGAAAACGAATTTGAAGATGGGCATGCGTTAAATTATCAAGATTTTTTAAAAAGCGAAGAAGAACTTGGCTTTCAAAAAAGTTTTGAAAATATCATTAATAGCACTAAATTAGTTATTGATAATCGTGATGATTTTTTAGATTTTTTGGAAAAATTACTTGATAATGGCTATAAAGATATGACTTTAAATTATATAGAAAATGTTATGCCTCATTTTTGGGCAAATGATAGATTTATCAAACTCCAAGAAAAACTCATAGGATTTAAAAGTGAAATTAAAACTTGAAAATTCATTCATTACAGATAATACCTTAGAGTGTGAAAAAGAATGCTTTTTTTTACAAACCACACAAAATGCTAAATTTCACGCTCAAGCCTTAGAAAAAGGTGCAAAAATCATCGATGTAAATGAGTGTAAAAAACTTTTAAAAATCGATAAAAAGATTCAAATCATAGGAATCACAGGAACCAATGGCAAAACCACAACCGCAGCAGCGATTTATTCTATCTTATTGGATTTAGGTTATAAATGCGGGCTTTGCGGGACAAGAGGAGCTTTTATCAACGATGAACAAATTGATGAAAAATCCTTAACCACCTCCCCTATTCTTAAAACCTTAGAGTACCTACAAATAGCCACTCAAAAAAAATGTGATTTTTTCATCATGGAAGTAAGCTCACACGCACTCGTTCAAAACCGTATCGAAGGCTTAAAATTTGTTGCTAAAATTTTTACCAATATCACTCAAGATCATTTAGATTTTCACGGTGCTTTTGAAAATTACAAAGAAGCAAAAGAACTTTTTTTTACCGATGAGAGTTTAAAATTTATCAACAAAGATGCTTTGGCTATTAAATTTAATGTGCGTAACGCTTTTACTTACGGCATAGAAAATCCTGCTTTATATCAAATCAAAGCTTATTCTTTAGAAGAAGGCATTAGTGCTATTGTAACAAATAAAAATCAAACTTTTCACATAGACTCGCCCTTGCTAGGACTTTTTAATCTTTACAATCTTCTAGTTGCTAGTGCTTGTGTGAATGAACTCGTAAAGCCTGATTTAAAAGACTTGGAAAAAGCTATCAGTGGATTTGGCGGGGTTTGTGGTAGAGTAGAACAAGTAGCAAAAGGTGTGATCGTGGATTTTGCTCATACGCCTGATGGCATTGAAAAAGTACTTGACACTCTTAAAAATAAAAAACTCATCGTTGTTTTTGGAGCAGGTGGAGATAGAGATAAAACCAAACGCCCTTTAATGGGAAAAATCGTCGAACATTTTGCAAAAATTGCTATCATTACAAGTGATAATCCACGTAGCGAAGAACCAAAAACCATCATGGAAGAAATTTTATCAGGCTTTGCTAAAAAAGAAAAAGTTTTAACGATAGAAGATAGAAAAGAAGCCATAAAAAAAGCTTTAGAACTAAAAGAAAATGACGATTTAGTCGTTATTTTAGGCAAAGGTGATGAAACTACTCAAGAAATTAAAGGGATAAAATATCCTTTTAGTGATAAAGTAGTTGTTAATGAAATTTTAAAAAATCAAGGATAATCAATGTTTGAAAATATGGATTTTTCTAAAATGGGTGAACTTTTGAATCAAGTTCAAGAAAAAGCTAAAAATATAGAACTAGAACTTGCAAATCGTGAATTTAGCGCCAAAAGTGGAGCAGGACTTGTTAAAGTAAGTGCTAACGGAAAAGGCGAGATTATCGATGTTAGCATTGATGATTCTTTACTTGAAGATAAAGAGTCCTTGCAAATTTTACTTATTTCTGCAATTAATGATGTTTTAGCCATGGTTGCGCAAAATCGCTCAAGTATGGCGAATGATGTTTTAGGCGGTTTTGGAGGTATGAAATTATGAAAAAAATTTTAATTATTTGCATGCTTTTTACTTTGTCTTTTGGTATAGAAAGACCTAAATTTGAAGATTTTTTAGCAGGTTATGAAAGAAATAAGGCAAGCATGCTCAACTATGAAGGAATGCCAGCTTTTGCACTCAGTGAAAATTTACTTGCTGTGTTAAAACAGCCTAATACTAAGCTTAACAAATATGTAAAATACGATCCATTTTTAAATTTATATCTTGTAAGAACTGACTTTAGCCTAATCCCTACTCCTATGGGTGATGAAGAAAAACTTACTCGTAATGATTGGGTTGGAATTTGGGATCCTAATAAACCTTATATAGGGCATATTAAGTATTTAGCTCAAAATATTGATGAAAAAGATCAACTTGATTTTAATTCTAAAATAGGACTTTTAGGGACTCCATGCTGTGAAATGATGGGGATTGCTTTAAATAATAGCTCTTTTATAGGCAATCGCTATTTAAAACATTTTATGAAATATAACGATGTTTATTGGGGGGATATTGGCGTTGATTTTGTTGTTCGAGAAAATAAAATTTATGTTAACAATGTAAGAAAAAATCCACAATTTTTAATCAACGATCAAGTTATAAGTGTTGATGGCTTGCCCGCCAATGATTTAAGAAAACTCAATGAAAAAATTCTTTTTGCAGATCGCGGAAGCACTCTTTATTTTCAAGTGTTGCGTGATAATATGGATTTAAATATTTCTACTGAAGTTTTTGCAAAAGATTTGAGCAAATTTAATCTTCCTGATTCTAAACCAAAACCAAAAATTACAAATTTCACAAGCAATCTTGGTTTAACGGTTAATACTAGTCTTGTTGTAACTAAAATAGATCCAAAATCAAAAGCATCAAATGCAGGATTTATGGTAGGAGATAAAATTTTACGCGTTAATAATATTATTTTAAATAATTTTAAAGAATTACAAAATATTTTAAGCGCTGGTAATGACTTTAGCATCTTAATTGAACGCAAAAGTACTAAATTACCTTTATCAAATTTCAACAATGAACTAGGCGGAAATGCCAACTCAGGTGGCGATGGTAAATTTCAATTTTTCATAAGGCTTACTAAGTGAATTTAAAAGAACTTTTTATCCATCACTTAGAAAAAAATCTACCTAAAGTCGAAAGCTTTCATCCTTTTTTTAATGAAGCTTTAGCTCTTATGCTAAAAGCAGGAGGAAAGCATTTTCGTGCACAATTGCTTTTAAGCGTAGTACAAAGCAATAAACCTGAACTTTTAAATCAAGCTTTAGATGTGGCTTTAGCTTTGGAATTTATCCATACTTATTCACTCATACACGATGATTTACCCGCTATGGATAATGCGGATTTTAGACGAGGAATTCCAACCTTACACAAAAGCTACGATGAAGCTACAGCCATCTTAGCGGGCGATGCTTTAAATACTGAAGCTTTTTTAGTTCTAAGTCATGCTCATTTAAAAGATGAAATCAAAATCAAACTCATCAAAACCCTTGCCTTTAATGCAGGACTTAATGGAATGGTCATAGGACAAGCTATTGATTGTTTCTTTGAAGACAAAAGACTGAGTTTAAATGAACTTGAGTTTTTACATACACACAAAACCGCAAGATTAATCGCTGCAGCTTTAAAAATGGGTTGTGAAATTTGCGAACTTAACAACGAAGAAAGCAATCAAATTTACAAACTTGGTTTGAAATTAGGACTGATTTTTCAAATCAATGATGATATTATCGATGTAACCACAAGTCAAGAACAAAGCGGAAAGCCTACTAATAACGATATTCATAAAAATTCTTTTGTCAATTTGCTTGGACTTGAACAAGCTATAAAAACAAAAGAAAATCTTCTTAGTGAATGCGAACAAGATTTAGAAAAACTCAATGAAAAACTCGCACAAATGATACAAAATTTAATAATTCAATACTTATAAAGGTAAAAAATGGACATTCAAATTTTACAAGAACAGGCAAATACTCTAAGATTTTTAAGTGCCGATATGGTGCAAAAAGCAAACTCAGGACACCCAGGTGCACCTTTGGGCTTAGCAGATATTTTAAGTGTTTTAAGTTATCATTTAAAACACAATCCTAAAAATCCCACTTGGCTAAACCGTGATAGACTTGTATTTTCAGGCGGACATGCAAGTGCTTTGCTTTATAGTTTTTTACATTTAAGTGGCTATGATTTAAGCTTAGAAGATCTTAAAAATTTCCGCCAACTTCATTCTAAAACCCCAGGACACCCTGAAATTTCAACTCTTGGAGTAGAAATCGCTACAGGTCCTTTAGGACAAGGCGTTGCCAATGCTGTAGGCTTTGCTATGGCGGCAAAAAAAGCACAAAATTTACTAGGTAGCAATTTAATCGATCATAAAATTTATTGTCTTTGCGGAGATGGAGATTTACAAGAAGGCATTTCTTATGAAGCTTGTTCTTTAGCAGGACTTCACAAACTTGATAACTTCATACTCATTTATGATAGCAACAATATCTCCATAGAAGGCGATGTAGGTTTAGCCTTTAATGAAAATGTAAAAATGCGTTTTGAAGCACAAGGATTTGAAGTTTTAAGTATAAATGGACATGATTATGAAGAAATTAATAAAGCCTTAGAACAAGCTAAAAAATCCACAAAACCTTGTCTTATCATCGCAAAAACAACTATAGCAAAGGGTGCAGGAGAGCTTGAAGGCAGTCATAAAAGCCATGGCGCACCTTTGGGTGAAGAAGTGATTAAAAAAGCCAAAGAACAAGCAGGTTTTGATCCAAATATCAGTTTTCATATCCCACAAGCAAGCAAAATCCGCTTTGAAAGTGCTGTAGAACTTGGGGATTTAGAAGAAGCAAAATGGAAAGATAAGCTTGAAAAAAGTGGTAAAAAAGAACTTTTAGAAAGGCTATTAAACCCTGATTTTAGCAAGATAGCTTATCCTGATTTTAAAGGAAAAGATCTTGCGACAAGAGATAGCAATGGTGAAATTTTAAATGTTTTAGCTAAAAATTTAGAAGGATTTTTAGGTGGAAGTGCGGATTTAGGCCCTTCAAATAAAACAGAACTTCACGGTATGGGAGACTTTGTAAAAGGTAAAAATATCCATTTTGGTATCAGAGAACACGCTATGGCAGCGATTAACAATGCTTTTGCAAGATATGGAATTTTCTTACCATTTTCGGCAACTTTTTTCATCTTTAGTGAGTACTTAAAACCTGCCGCAAGAATAGCAGCCCTAATGAAAATCAAACATTTTTTTATTTTCACACACGACAGCATAGGCGTGGGCGAAGATGGCCCAACACACCAGCCTATAGAACAACTTAGCACTTTTAGAGCTATGCCAAATTTTTTAACCTTTAGGCCTGCTGATGGGGTAGAAAATGTCAAAGCTTGGCAAATAGCCCTAAATGCTGATATACCGAGTGCTTTTGTGCTTTCACGCCAAAAACTCAAAGCTCTAAATGAACCTATTTTTGGAGATGTAAAAAATGGAGCGTATTTACTCAAAGAAAGCAAAGATGCTAATTTTACACTTTTAGCAAGTGGAAGTGAAGTTTGGCTTTGTTTAGAAAGTGCAAACGAACTTGAAAAACAAGGTTTTGCTTGTAATGTTGTTTCCATGCCTTGTTTTGAACTTTTTGAAAAACAAGATAAAGCTTATCAAGAAAGATTGTTAAAAGGTGAAGTTATAGGCGTTGAAGCAGCGCATTCTAATGAACTTTATAAATTTTGCCACAAAGTGTATGGCATAGAAAGTTTTGGAGAAAGTGGTAAAGACAAAGATGTGTTTGAACACTTTGGATTTAGCGTTTCAAAGCTTGTAAATTTTATCCTTAGCAAATAAAATGAATACAAATTTCAAATTTCAAAATAACACTCTTTTTATCTTTGGAATTTGGGATAAAACAAGCATTTATAAGTTAAAAATAAAAGATTTTTTAGCTTTGATTCAAAGCAAGGAAGTGATTTTTAATTTTAAAGATCTAAAAGCAATCGATACCGCTGGAGTGAGATTTTTCCTTGCTTTGGAAAATGATCTTAAAGATAAAAATATTAAAATCACCAAAGAAGGCTTAAATTCAAGCTTTCAAACCCTTTTTGAACTTTGTGAAAAAAACTACCAAAGACTAAGCAAAACAAAAAAATCACATAAAAATTTCAGTGAATACTTTATCGATCTTGGAAAATTAAGTTTAGAACTTTTAAAAATTTTAAGAAAATTCATCAATTTTACAGGAGCTTTTTTCACAAGTCTTTTTTTATGCCTTAAAAATCCTAAAAATTTTCGCTTTATTGCTTTTTTATATCATATAGAAAATTCTGCTTTTAAAGCCTTGCCTATAGTTATTTTAACTGCTCTTTTAGTAGGAGTGGTTTTAGCCTATCAGGCTGCTTATCAACTCGCACAATTTGGAGCCAATATTTTCATAGTGGATTTGATGGGAATTTCAGCCACTAGAGAACTTGCACCTTTAATCGCTGCCATAGTGATCGCAGGAAGAAGCGCAAGTTCTTATACCGCACAAATTGGAGTGATGAAAATTACTGATGAAATTGCAGCTATGAATACTATGGGTTTTCGCTCTTTTGAATTTATTATTATTCCACGTGTCATGGCTTTGGTAGTGGCCATGCCTTTAATCGTTGCCGTTAGCGATGCAATCAGTATTATAGGTGGAATGATGGTTGCAAAATTAAATCTTGATATTTCTTTTGTCGAATTTTTAAGACGCTTTAGAGAAGCTGTCGATATAAAACATATCTTTATAGGACTTGCAAAAGCACCTATTTTTGGATTTTTAATAGGACTTATTGCTTGTTTTCGTGGTTTTGAGGTAAAAAATACTACACAAAGCATAGGAATTTATACAACAAAAAGCGTTGTAAATGCTATTTTTTGGGTGATAGCTTTTGATGCTTTATTCTCCGTTATTTTAACTTCTGCAGGAATTTAAATGGTTATTAAAGCACAAAATATCATTACAAAATTTGGAGAAAAAATTGTCCATAATGGCGTAAGTTTTGAAATCAAAAAAAACGAAATTTTTGGTATTTTAGGAGGTAGCGGAAGTGGAAAATCCGTCCTTTTAAAACAAATGCTTATGCTTGAACATTTTGATGGTGGAGAATATGAAATTTTAGGCTATAAACTTAAAAATATCAACGAAGAAGATGGACTTACTTTGCGTAAAAAATGGGGTGTGGTTTTTCAGTTTGCTGCACTTTTTAGCTTTTTTAATGTTTATGAAAATATCGCCATTCCTTTAAAAGAATACACTCATTTAGATGAAAATAGCATACAAGAACTGGTTTTAATGAAGCTAAAAATGGTAGGCTTAAACGAAAGTGTTTTAAAACAATTTCCAAGCGAACTTAGTGGCGGTATGCAAAAAAGAGTGGCAATTGCTAGAGCTTTAGCACTTGATAGTAAATTGCTTTTTTTAGATGAACCTACTTCAGGACTTGACCCTCATAGTAGTCGTGAATTTGACGATTTGGTTTTAGAGTTAAAAAAAAGTTTTGATTTAAATATCATTTTGGTTACACATGATAAAGAAAGTATGAAAAATTTACTCGATCGCTTTATCATTTTAGAAAATAAAAAAGTTGGATTTTGCGGTACTTATGAAGAATTACGCCTGCAAAATGAACGACTTTTTAAAAGATTTATGGAGTAAAAGTGGAAAATAGAGCAAATTATTTTTTTGTAGGACTTTTTGTTTTTGGGGTATTTTTTGCAAGCCTTGGTTTCATACTTTGGCTTGGTGGATACTCTAAAGAAGAAAGTTTTAAGTATTATGAAATTCACACACAAGAATCCGTTGCAGGACTTGGCATAAAAGCACCTGTAAGGCTTTTGGGTGTGGAAGTAGGTAGCGTAGAAGAAATCAGCATTTACAATCAAGATGAACTCGGCGTTAACATACGCATCAAGGTCAAAAATAACACGCCTATAAAAGAAGATACTTTTGCTACTTTGCAACTTCAAGGTATCACAGGACTTAAATTTGTCCAACTTCAAGGCGGAAGTAAAAATAGTAAAGATCTAGTATCTATCCACGGAAAACTTCCAGTCATTCCTTTTAAAGAAAGTTTTTTAGCAACCATAGACAGACAAAGTGAACATATTTTTTCTTTGGTTAAAACGGCCGATGATAAATCAAAAGAACTTTTAAGCGAAAAAAATCTTAAAAATCTAGAAATCCTTTTGCAAAATCTAGCAGAATTAAGTGCAAATTTAAACGCTAATTCTAAAAATTTAAGCCTTAATCTTTCAAACGCAAGTTTAAAAATAGGAAAAATGGCTGATAATATAAGCCTTAGTGCACAAAATTTCAACTCTAGTCTTAAAGACATAAAAGAAAGTACGATGATTTTAAAAAAATTCATAAAAAAAGCTGATGAAAAATTAAACACTTATGATGATATTAAAGCATCTTTGATGCAAAATTTAGAGCTTTTTAAACGAGTTTTAATTGAAAGCAATATTCTAATAGAAAATTTACAAAACAGCCCTGCTGATTTGATTTTTAAAGAAACCAAACCTAAACTAGGACCAGGAGAAAAATAATGCTAAAGCAATTATTCTATATTTTGACTTTTATTTTTATGTTATGCGGATGCTCTTTAAGACACGAAACCATCAATAAAAATGAAAATATCATATTAAAAGACGAAGGAATAGACTCAAATATTTTTTTTAAAAAAACCAGTAAAATTCTTAAAATTCGCAATGCAAATGCACCTTTGTATTTAAACTCGCGAGCTATTGTTTATATAGATAATGGTTTTAGCAACAAATACGCACATTATTTCTGGGGAGATTTGCCAAGCAATCTTTATTCTTTTTTAATTTTGTCAAAATTTGAACAAAGCAATATTTTTACAACCTTACTTTCTTCAACAAGCTCTTTAAGCGCGGATTATGCTCTTGAAAGCAGGATTAACTCTTTTGAGCAAATTCTTAATAACAATGAAAACTACGCTCAAATTTCTATAAGCGTAAATTTCATAAATCTTGAAAACAATCAAATAATAGCTCATAAAATTTTCAATACTAAAGAAAAAATAGAAAAAAAAGATATCCGCTCTACTTATGATGCTTTTCAAAAAGCCTTGAATAAAATTGGCAATGAGATTGTTTTTTGGGTAAATTCTAACTTATCCTAATTTAGGAACACTTTTTGCTTTTTAAATATTTAGCAATATTTTTGAAAGGTAAACAATGAAAAGTGATTTAGATATATTTAAAAAACACTTAGGCGAAATTCAAAGCGTGAATGAATTTAAAGCAAATCAAATTTGCTCTCAAATCAATGATGCAAATGATTTTATAGGAGCACTTCAAGTACTTGATATGTCTTTAAAAAAAATAGAAAAAAGCATTCTAGAAAGAATAGATGAAAATTCAGATGATATGCAAAAAAGAACTCTTGATGCCACAGCATCACAACTTATACAAAACTGCTCTTTCATGGGAACAGCCCTTTTTGGAAATATTTTCAATGTTTATGTTGGTAAAAAACTTTTTGAATTTGAAATTGCTAATCCGCTTTTAATTCTTCAAACAAGTAATTATGAAGGTGTATTGGCCTATATACAAGATAAAAGAGATGAAATAAAAATCATTCTATCAGAATTAGCAACCGCAATTACTATGGGCGAAACTATGGATAATGCTGGAATTTATAACTCTACAATGGATTTTAAAAATTTATTTAAATAAGAATAGTAATCGTTTGTTCTCTTTAAGCAAATATAATATATTTTAGCTTAAAGAGATTTTCCAAACTCTTAAAAGAGAGTTAGGCTACGAATAAAAAGGGGGAGGGAAATAGCCTAACCCAAACGAGATCTTAAAAGATCTCTTTAAACTAAAATAAATATTTAGATAATTTAATAAAAATTATTAAATTATCTAACCATATTTATGTTTTAGTTTAATACGATGTGACATTTTATTCTAAAAACACTTAATCTGCTATAAAAATATCATTTAGTAACTTAAATTATTAAAGAATATTACTACAATATTATTTAAAAAATTTTAAATTTTTAGAATTTTAAGAAAAAAATATTATTTTATAATTTAATATCATATCATAGAAAGAATTTCAGCACGCCCATTAATCACGGCAACACAATGTTCATAATGAGCCGCATTCAGCCCATCAATACTTCCAGCATCCCATTTTCCATTATAATGCTTTGGTGTTCCATCTTTTTGGCATATCATAGGCTCTATGCAAAACACCATTCCATTTTTAATTTTAGGGCCACTTTTTGCACTCGCACCTTTTTCTAAATAGTTTAAAATTTCAGGCTCTCCATGGGGCTTTCGTCCTATACCATGCCCGCAATATCCACGAAGCGGGACAAAACCTCTTGCATGGATAAATTCGCCTAAAGCAGCTGAAAGTTCCTTAAAACGCATTCCATCACGAATAATATCTATAGCATGATATAACGCATCTTTAGCACAAGAGATTAAAGCTTTATCAGTGGGTGAAACTTCTCCTATAGCAATAGTTCTTGCTGCATCCCCATAATACCCATCAATCAAACTTCCCACATCAAGACCTAAAATATCACCCTCTTTGATAATTTTATCATCTGGAATTCCATGGATACAAACTTGATTTAAAGATGTGCAAATGGCACCTGGAAAACCATAAAGTCCCTTAAATGATGGCTTGGCGCCAAGGCTTAAAATATAATCTTCTGCCATTTTATCAATTTGTTTTAAGCTCATTCCTATTTTAATTTCATTCTCTAAAAAATTTAAAGTTTTTGCTACAATTTGATTTGCTATTCTTAATTTTTCTATTTCATCTGGTTTTTTCAATTCTATCATTTTATTTCCTTATAAATTTAGCCAAATTTTAGCAGTATTTTTTAAAGATTCAATATCGCTTGAAGCATAAAAATGTAATCTTGCTTTATGATTTTTCAAATCTATATTTTCTCTTTCTTTAAGAAATTCAACTATGGCATCTCCTGAATGAATTAATTTTGTTTTATCGCCAAAATACTTACTTAAAGAACGACCTAGTAAAGGGAAATGAGTGCAAGCGAGTATCAAAGCATCTGGAGTTGTGATATTTTTAAAATAATACTCCATAGCACTTTGCAAAAAATCTCCTTCAAAAATACCTTCTTCAACCATAGGCACAAAAAGCCCTGTAGCTAAAGCATTTATATTTGTATATCCTTGGGATAATAAACGCTTTTGGTATTCTTCTGATTTAATGGTTGCTTTTGTTGCAATGACTAAAATTTCTTTATTTTTATCATGCAAAGCTTTTATCGTTGCTTCAACCCCTGCATCAATTACACCATATACTGGAAAATGTGCTTTTGTCCTTAAAGCATCTAAAGCATAAGCACTAGCAGTATTACATGCAATGATAAGCATATCAATTTGAAATTGTTCAAAAAATTCCAATGCTTCAAGACAGAACTTTATAATAGTATCTTTATCTTTTACTCCATAAGGAACTCTTGCGGTATCTCCATAATAGATAATTTCATCAAAAAGTCTAGCTTCATAAAGAGATTTTAAAACGCTAAGCCCCCCTACCCCGCTATCAAATACACCTATTTTCACTTTAATACCTTCTTGCTCCTATATAACGAGCCTTCCAATAAGAACTATTTAGCTCGACTTCTTTTACTCCACCTTTAGTAGATAAATGTATAAATTTTCCCTTGCTCATATAAATACCAACATGCATACCATTTGGCCCTCTACCTGTCTTAAAAAATACCAAATCTCCTGTTTGCAATTTTGATTTAGAAACTTTTCTCCCAGAACCTAATTGAGTTTTTGTGGTGCGAGGTATGCGTATATTAAGCTGAGCTAATGCACTCTGTGTAAATCCTGAACAATCAGCACCTTTTTTAGTAATTCCACCTAAAACATAAGGAGTTTTTTTCCATTCATGTGCTATAGTCTTAAGTTTTGTTTCTTTATTTGTATTATAAATTGGACGAGTATAGTTTAAATTCTGATAAAAACTACATCCGCTTATAAAGAATATAATCGTGATGATGAAAAAAATATGCCTCATCAGTCCCCTTAAGATCGAGCAGCAAAGAATTTAAGATAAATAAAACCCCAAATCCCAGAACAAAATGAAGCTATGAGAATAGCTAAATTATCTGCATAATTAAAAATATCGCTAACTTCATACGCCAAGCCATCGATAAACAAACTCATTGTAAAACCAATTCCTGTAAGTATACAAACCCCATAAAGTTGTTTCAAATTTGAACCTTGGGGCAAGGCTGCAAATTTAAAACGGATTGCCAAATAAGAAAACAAAAATACACCCACTTGTTTACCCACAAAAAGCCCCAAGAAAATACCTATACTTACACCTGAAAAAATTGCTCCTATATCGATATTGGATAAATTTACTCCAGCGTTAGCAAAAGCAAATAAAGGCAAGATAACAAAAGCGAGCCAAAATTTTAGACTTTCATAGATTTCTTCTAAAAATGCTTCTCCATTTTTAGTTTGCATCGGTATAAAAAATGCTGTTATGATTCCAGCTAAAGTTGCATGCACACCACTTTTTAAAACACTAATCCAAAGAATAACTGAGCAAATAAAATAAAAAGACTTTCTTGTTATTCCTAAAATATTTAAAACAAGCATTGCCAAAATAGCAATTCCTGCAACGACAAAAGCAACTATTGATAATTTTGTCGTATAAAAAATAGCTATAATTAAAATAGCACCCACATCATCAAAAATAGCCAAAGAAAGTAAGAAAATTTTTAAACTTGATGGAATATGCTTGCCACACATCATTAAAATCGCTAAGGCAAACGCTGTATCTGTAGCTGTAGGTATAGCCCAACCTTTTAAAGTATAAGCATCTCCTATATTTACCAAAGCAAACAACATCGCAGGTATAAGTATACCTCCTAAAGCAGCCATAAAAGGTAAAACAATATTTTTAGGATTTTTAAAATCCCCGTGCAAAAATTCCTTCTTAAGCTCAAGCCCTATAGCAAAGAAAAATATAGATATAAGCCCATCATTTATCCAAAGTAAAAAAGGCTTATTAAGCTCAAATTCACCTACGCTAAATCCGACTTTTAAATTTAGAAATTCTCGATAATGTTCGCTAAAAGATCCATTTTGCACAAGCAAAGCAAGCAAAGTACAAACTATAAGTAAAACACCACCAAAAGCCTCGTTTAAAACTAAAGTTTTTAATTTATGTACTATATTATTCATTTAACAATCTTAAGATAAATAAAACCAACAATGGCACTTAAAAAACTAGCTATTAAAATAGCAAGTTTATCCGCATGTTCAAAAATATCACTATTTTTATAAGCCAAACCATCAATAAACAAACTCATCGTAAAACCAATGCCTGTTAAAATACATATACCATAAAATTTTCCATATTTAATATTTTCAGGTAGTTTTGCAAGCTTAAGTTTGATAGCAATAAAACAAAAAGTAAAAACACCTAGTTGCTTTCCTAAAAATAATCCTAGAATAATTCCAAGACTTACAGGCGAAAATACCGAACCAAGATGCATATCTCGGATATCAATCCCAGCATTAGCAAAAGCAAATAAAGGCAAGATAAAATAAACCACCCAAGGATTTAAATCCTTAAGAACTTCATGCAAATAAGGTTTTTTATTTTTTGTATCAAGCGGTATAAATAAAGAAATGATCACACCAGCCAAAGTCGCATGTACTCCACTTTTAAGCATAGCTATCCACAATACAACACCTACTAACACATACAAAGAAAGATGGGTGATGTGATAATAATTTAACAAAAGTAGAGCAAATATACAAAACAAACAAATAATAATCGCCAAAGCTGAAAGCTGATCTGTATAAAATAAAGCAATGATAACAATAGCGCCCAAATCATCAAAAATAGCTAAAGAAAGTAAAAAAAGCTTTAAACTTGTAGGAATTTTATTTCCTAAAAGCATCAAAATACCCACTGCAAAAGCTATATCGGTTGCTGTAGGTATTGCCCAACCTTTCATAGCAAAACCATGGGAATAATTAATAGCAGCAAAAATTAAAGCAGGAGTAATCATACCCCCCAAAGCTCCAAATATAGGTAAAGATACAGCTCTTATATTTTTAAGCTGTCCGCGTAAAATTTCATATTTTAACTCAAGCCCTATACATAGAAAAAATATAGCTATCAAACCATCATTTATCCATAAATCCAACGACTTTGAAATTTGAAAATGATCAAATCCTACTGTAAAATTAGCATGAAAAAAATCTGTATAAATAACACTTAAAGAAGAATTTTTACACAATAAGGCTAAAAATGTAAAAAATATAAGCAAAATACCAGGGAAAGTTTCACTTAAAACCATCTTCTTTATCATTTGCATCCTTGCTCCTAAATAAATATTATAAAAATTTAATACGATAAATAAAATGGCAAAATTATAACGAAAAAATACTAAAGAAATAATTATTTAAAAAAACAAGCTCAAGATACCAACAAGTTCTTAAGCTTGTTCTTAAGATATTTAAGCGTAAATATCCAAACCACTAGAGCTAGAAACTTGTGGAGCGGAGGCTTGAGAGACACCTTCCATACCTTCGATGAGTTCATTCATCAATGCCTCGTTTGTGTCCATAGATTTTTTCAAAACTGAAGTATTAACAGCAGTCATTAAATTAGCATTACCCATAGAAACATCTGAAACCATATCATCCTCCTTTTAGATTGAGTCTTAAGACTTTATTTAAATCGGATGATATTTTTAAAACTTAATATTTTTTACTAAACTTTTTAAAATTTTTCAAGGAAACCAATATCTGAAATTAAAAATCATAAATTTTTTAAGATAAAATCCTATTTTAAAAATTTTTACACTATGAAACAATAAGCAAAATATAAATGGTTGATACTTTTAGAAGCAAATGAAATAGATAAAATTTTACTTCAATAAATTTAAGTTTTATCTTATTTATACGATTTATAATATAATCAAAAATTACAACTTAAAAAGCTATTGCAATTATATAGGAGTTTGCTAATGTTACTTAATACACCTTGTAGGGGAATAGTAGATACAAATTTTGAAAGTAAAAGAATTAATATAACTTCAACTTTAAAATTTCAAGAAAAAAAAGAAAAAGTAGAAGCTAAAGCTGAGAAAGAAGAAGCAAATAAAGACAATAGCAATTCTACAAACACGGATACCAACAAAAAAGATAAACTTTTGGATATATCTGCTTAATCTAAAATATGCTATAACCATCTCCTTGAAGAATACAATAAATGATTTTTTGATTTTTATTAAGCTTTTAAAACATCAAAAAAGGAAAAATTAAAAATGCAAAAACAATATCCCAAAGTGCATAGCTTAAAAGAAAACCTTGCGATACTTAAAAACAACCCATATTAAATCACAAAAATAAGATATATTTAAAAATTTATTAAAATATATCTTAAATACAATTAATAAAAAATATTATCGATACAAAAGCTTATTTTTTAGTTCTATTTAAGATTTTTAATATTATACTAGCCATTATTTATTTTGATAATAAATATTATTTTTATCAAAAACTAAGGATAATGATAATGAAAATTTTTAAAATTATATTTTTAATTATAAGTATTTTTTTATCAAGCTCAGCTTTTGCTAGAGTAGATGATTATATTAATGAAGCAAATCTTATCAAAGACATGCTAAAACAAAGCATAGAAACTTACAAAAAGGGTGATAATCTAGGTGCTAAAAAGCTTAGCGAAGATGCGTATTTTCAACATTTTGAAAATATGGAAGGCCCTATAGGAAGAAACATAGGAAGAAAAGCCATCACCATGGAGCGTAAATTTGTAAATTTGCGTCGTATGTATAAAGATGAAGCTCCTTTAACACAAATTAATGCTTTAGTGGATAGCCTTTATTATGATCTTGATGAAGTAGCCCCTATTTTACAAAATGGATATCGTTTAAAAGCAGAAGCAAGCGATACAAACTATGATAAGACTAAAGCTGAAAAATCAAGCCTAGAAGCCAATGCCAAACGCGAAGCTGATGCAGAAGCTTTAATCGCACAAATGATGGGTGTAGATAAAAAAGATTTAGCACAAAGTTCTTTAACCACCCAAGCTCCTATACCTGCAAACGACGACACAAGCAAACTTACAGATGATAATGCAAGCGCTGATTTACAAGCTGCCGCTGCAATGGACGCAAGATTGCAATTTATACTAGATAATATCTCTACCAAATTTTCACAGGCAGCTAATGCTTTTAAAGAAAAAAACTACCAAGCTAGTAAAGATTTTTTAAATGATGCCTTATTTAGTGATTATCGCAATACCAAAGTAGAAATTTTAGTAAATAAATTTACCAAAGCAGGAAACGATCAAAAAATTCAACAAGCCATACGCACCCTTATACGCCAAATCAACGATGCAAAAATAGATGAAAAAGGCTTAAGAGATGGCTTAGATAGCATAGAAGAACAAATTTTTGATGTTTTCTTACAAATTCCAAATTCAGAACTTTCAAGTTTGCAAATTTCAGGCTTTAATGATGAAACAAAAGGCAAAGATTATACCAAAGTTTCTAATGATATCAAACTTGCTTTAGATGAAATTTTAAAAAATTATGATGGCTTTAGTGCTTCTATAGTAGATGATTTACAAGGAATTTATCTAGATATTTTTGAAGCAAGCGGTATGGAAAATAAAATCGGTGCTGTAGATAGTGGCTTAAAACTTAAAATAGAAAGTTTATTTTCCAAAGGTGTGGCACTGATTAAAGCAAGTGCAGATAAAAAAGAGCTTGAAGCTACTTTTAATGACTTAGAACAACTCATAGCAAGCAGTGTGGATAAAATTCAAGATTCTACTCCTTATTCGCTGTTTATATGGGCTTTAGGTATTATTTTGCGTGAAGGCTTGGAAGCTTTGATTATCGTTGTAGCCATTGTTTCTTATCTTGTGCAAAGTGGTAATAAAAATCGTCTAAATATCGCCTATAGTGCTCTTTTTACAGGAGTGATTTTAAGTTTTGTTACCGCTTTTGGAGTTTCTTGGCTATTTAAAGAAAATGCGGGACAAAGTAGAGAGCTTATAGAGGGTATTACCATGCTTATAGCCGTATTGCTACTCTTTTATGTGGGCTTTTGGTTACTTTCAAACGCACAAAATAAAAAATGGACAAGCTTTATCAAACAAGGTGCTATAGATGCCATATCAAACAATAGTGCAAAAACCCTTTGGATCACCGTATTTTTAGCTGTTTATAGAGAAGGTGCAGAAACTGTGCTTTTTTATCAAGCCTTGCTTTTTGATGCTAAAACAAGCACTGATTTTGGTGCTGTTTTTGGCGGGCTTGGACTTGGAATTTTAATACTTATTGTTTTATATTTTCTTTTAAAAGCAGGAGCCATTCGCATACCTGTAAAACAATTTTTCTATATCACTTCTTACATTATTTTTTACATGGTTTTTGTTTTTACAGGCAAAGGCATAGCTGAACTCATAGAAGGAAAAGTCATTATTCCTAGTCTTATACCTATGAATTTTGAACCGATTTTATGGCTTGGAATTTATCCTTACTATGAAACCTTAATCCCTCAATTTATAGTTTTGATCATGCTAATTATTGGCATTTTAATAACAAAACAAATTTCAAAAAAAGGAGTAAAATCATGATAAAAAAAGTTTTATCAGTAGTTGCTGCAGCTGCGGTTATTAGTACAAATTTATTTGCAGGCGAAGTGCCAATCGGTGATCCAAAAGAACTTAATGGTATGGAAATAGCCGCTGTTTATTTACAACCTATTGAAATGGAACCAAGAGGTATTGATTTAGCTGCGTCTTTAGCAGATATTCACCTAGAAGCTGACATTCACGCACTTAAAAACAATCCAAATGGTTTTCCAGAAGGTTTTTGGATGCCTTATTTAACCATAGCCTATGAACTTAAAAATACCGACACAGGTGCAATTAAACGCGGAACTTTGATGCCTATGGTGGCTGATGATGGTCCTCACTATGGTGCAAATATCGCTATGGAAAAAGATAAAAAAGGTGGCTTTGGCGTAGGAAACTATGAACTTACTTTTTATATCTCAAATCCAGAAAAACAAGGTTTTGGACGCCATGTTGATGAAGAAACAGGCGTGGGTAAGTGGTTTGAACCTTTTAAAGTAGATTATAAATTCAAATACACAGGCACGCCAAAATGATTTTACACTCGGATTTTCCGAGTGTTTAAATATTTTTATTTTTATTGAAAAATTAAAATAACAATGTTTAAAGAGTAAATTATGAGTATATATTTTGTGCATTTTCTTATCAGTGTTTTACCGCTAAGTATTTTAATGGCCTTTATCACTCCTGATAAAAAATATATTTTTAAAAGTTTTTTAGTAGTTTTTTTGGGCTTTTTATTTGGATATTTTGCTTTTTTTATCGCAGCACAATTTTTAAAAACCGAAAATTTAATCTTTAATTTTGATTTTGTTTTTATAGGTTTATTGCTAGTAAGCTTTATATTTTATTTTTGGAAAAAAATTGAACTTTTAAATTTTATTTTATTGGGAAATTTAAGTTTTTGCACCGCTTTGCATTATTATTTTTTAAGTCAAGATTTCCCTATTTTTACTAGCTCTTTAATCGATAGCGAAAGTATAAGTTCTTTAGGTTTTATTGCTTTAGCCTTGCTTGTTTGTATTTTGATTTTCTTCTTTTTAAAATGGCAAAAAAATTTTAATCAAAAAACAAGCTTTATGCTGTTTTTACTGCTTATCCTTATGGAAAGCGATAAAGCTCTAGCCAATATCTTGCTTACTTTAATGCGAAATTCCATCATAGAAACTCATACTTTTTTGGTGAGTTTTGTAGGAAAAAGTAATTATTTTGGTGTTTTTGGAATTTATGTTTATTTAATTTTCATCGCTTTTTTAGCATTCTTAAGCTTAAAAATTCGCAAAAAAAATATAAGCAAAAAACAAATTTTAGATATAAATTATCGCAAAAACGAAGCTAAAACAAGTCTTATTAATCGTTATTTTTCCAGTGTTTTTATCTCCTGTGTTATAAGTTTTTGCATTATTTTATACTTTTTTATGGTAAGCTCTAAGCCTTTAACCATAGATGAGCCTAAAGAAATTTTACCCGATAAGAATGGCAAATTTATCTTTGATATAGCTCTTTTAAGGGACAACAAACTCCACCGCTTTGCTTATATCAGTGCTGAAGGCAAGGTGATAAGGTTTTTTCTTATCAACAAAAGAGAAGATAGGGATTCTCCTGTAGCTGTTTTTGATGCTTGTATGATTTGTGGAGATATGGGCTATATCAAAAAAGATGGACAACTCATTTGCATTTCTTGCAATGTGCGTATTTTCTTACCTAGTGTAGGCAAAAGCGGGGGTTGCAATCCTATCCCACTCAAATACGAATACGATGGTAAAAAAATCACCATAGATGTTAAAGATGTAATAGCAGGATCTAATTATTTTAGTCAAATCAAGGAAATTGAAGTGCAAGATCCTGTATCAAAAACAAAGGTTATAAACACCCAAGCTCCTTTTTCTTATAGCTATAAAGGGATTACTTATTATTTTTCAAATCAAAACAACTATGAAGAATTTAAAAAAGATCCTATAAAATATGTAGAAGAAAACGAAGCCCAATTTTTAATCCAAAGGAGAAACGATGTTGGCTAAAATGATTTTTAACTCTATATTTAAAAACAAAATTCAAAAATTTTTAGCCTTTCTTACTTGTTTTTTAGCCACGCTTTTGCTCTCTACTATGCTAAATATTACCCTAAGTATAGGCGATGAAGTAACTAAACAACTCAAAAGCTATGGCTCTAATATCCTTGTTTTACCCAAAGGCTCAAGTCTTAGTATAGAAATAGGTAATGAACTTTATGAACCCTTAAAAAACAAAAACTACCTAGAAGAAAAAAATTTATATATGATTAAAGACATTTATTGGCGTAACAACATCACCGCACTTGCTCCTTTTTTAGAAGGTAAAATCGCAATTGAAAACTCCCAGCAAAAAGCACTTATTTATGGCACTTACTTTCAAAAAGCCATAAAAATTAAAGATGATGATGATTATATCACAGGTATAAAAAGTCTTTATCCTTATTTAGCAGTCCAAGGAGAATGGGCAAAAGATGATAGCAATGAAATCATGCTAGGCGAAGACTTTGCTAAAAACAATAAACTAAAATTAGGAGATACTATCAAACTCATAGGAGAAAACAATCAAAGCAAAGAAGCAAAAATCGTAGGCATTTTACTTCATGCCAATCCTAAAATGTCAAATAAAATCATCACTCCTTTAAATTTAGCTCAAGATTTACTCAACAAACAAGGGCTTTACTCAAGTGCAGAAGTAAGAGCTTTTACCATACCTGAATCAGCCCTTTCTGAAAAAGTGCGTCGCATGGGCGAAGAAAAATTAGATCAGTTAGAATATGACAAATGGTATTGCTCAGCTTATGTAGGCTCAATCGCTAGTCAAATTAGCGATGGCTTACCAGGTGCTGATGCAAAAGCTCTAAATGCTATAAGCGATGCTCAAAGCTTGGTGGTTAAAAAGATCCAATCCTTAATGGGCATTACTTGTATTATTTGTCTTATTGTTGCAAGTATTGCGATTTCAAGTCTGATGAGTTCTGAAATTCATCGTAGAAAAAAAGAAATAGGACTTTTAAAAGTGCTTGGTGCTAATACTTTTCAAATTTATCTCATCTTTGCTAGTGAAAATTTAATCGTAGCTTTATTTGCTGCTTTATTTGGATTTATTTTTGGCACAGCACTTTCTCAAATCATCAGTCTTAGTATTTTTGGATATTTTATTGATATAGCCTTTGTAGCTTTACCTTTAAGCTTTATTTTTGCAGGACTTATTGCCTTGCTAGGTTGCTTGCTTCCTATCAAAAATATCACACAACTTTCAGCCGCAGGAGTGCTTTATGGTAGATAAGTTTTTCCTTAATGAACTTTTTAAAAGCATTAGCTTTTCTTATCAAAGACTTTTTATTATAGTTTTAAGTGTTTTTATAGGAGCACTTACTTGCTCAGCTTTTTTAAATATTTATTTTGATATTGACACCAAACTTTCTAAAGAATTAAAAGCTTATGGAGCAAATGTAATGATAAGTCCTAAGCAGGATGAAAATTTTATCTCCAATGCTGAGTATGAAAAAGTAAAAGAAAAATTAAAGGCTAGAGCTTTAACTCCTTTTTTGTATGATTTTTTAAATTTAGGCAGTACAAGCGGAGTGGTTTTAGGCACTGATTTTAGGGCTTTAAAAATCACTAAACCTTTTTTAGAAGTTAAAGAAGGAAGCTTTTCTCTAAATGATTTTGATGAAAATTCAGCCTTTTTAGGGGTTAATTTAGCCAAGCAACTAGGCCTAAAAACAGGCAATGAACTTCAAATTTACAATCCAAGCAACGGAAAAAGCACAAAACTTACCATAAAAGGCATACTTTCAAGCAATGATGAATTTGATAGCATTGTTTTAGCTCCTTTAAGCGTGGTGCAAAATTTAAGCGATAGAGCCGGTATTAACTATGCTAATGCTGTAGTTTATGGAAATTTTGATGAAGTTAAAGCCAAAACACAAGCAATCAGCAATGAATTCATCGATGCAAAACCTATATCTTCAGTATCCTTAAGTGAAGGTTTAGTGCTTGGAAAAATCAAAGCTTTAATGTTTTTAATCATACTTGTAGTATTGATCATAGTCACTACTAGCGTTAATACGACCTTAAGCTCTATTATATTTTCTCGCAAAAAAGAAATCGCACTGCGTTTAGCCTTGGGTGCGAAAAAAAGTGAAATTTTTAAACTTTTTGCTAGTGAATGCTTTATAGTAAGTTTTTTTGCTAGTTTAATCGGAGCTTTTTGTGGGATATTTTTAGCCAATGTCTTTGGTTATTTGATTTTTAATTCTAGTATTGATTTTAGATTTATAGCTGTTTTTATAGCCTTAATCATTTCTTTGATTTTTGCCTTTTTGGCTGCATTTTTTCCTATAAAAAGAGCATTAAAAATCAATGTGTGTGAAAATTTGAAAGGTGAATGATGAAAAAAGAACTTATTAAAATAAACAACTTAAATAAAGAATTTGGCAAAGTTAAAGCCTTAAACAATATCAACTTAAGCGTCTATGAAGGAGAATGGCTTGCCATCATGGGTCCATCAGGAAGTGGAAAATCAACGCTTTTAAACATACTATCACTCATGGATACTCCAAGCTCTGGAGAGTATATCTTAGACAATGAAAACCTAGAGCAAATGGATGAGGAGCAAAAAATCACCTTGCGTCGTGAAAAAATAGGGCTTGTCTTTCAACAATTTCATCTTATCCCCTATCTTAACGCTTTAGAAAATGTTATGCTCTCTCAGTATTATCACTCAAGCGTAGATGAAGAAGATGCCAAAATGGTTCTTGAAAAAGCAGGACTTTCGCATAGACTCACTCATTTACCTAGCCAATTAAGTGGCGGGGAACAACAAAGAGTTTGCATAGCAAGAGCTTTAATCAACAACCCAGAGCTTTTACTCGCAGATGAACCCACAGGAAATTTAGATGAAGCCAATGAACAAATCGTTCTTCAAACCTTGCAAAAATTAAAAAATGAAGGCAAAACCATAGTTTTAATCACACACAATCCTGATTTGGCTAAATTCGCAGATCGAACCCTTATTTTACAACATGGGGTGTTAAAATGAAAAAAAGCCTTTTAATCTTAAGCATTTTGTTTTTGCTCAATGCTTGTTCTTTTGAAAATTCAAAAGATACTGGAAAAGTTGGAGAAAAAAGCGCTGAAATTTCAGCTAAAGATACCTTAGGAAAAGCTGTAAAACTTGCTGATGATAACACAAGTTTAAAAATCTTAGTCTTTTTTCAAAATGGCTGCCCTTCTTGCTTAAAAGAACTCCCTTCTTTAGATGAATTCATACAAAATCACCCCAATAAAATCAGTGTTTATGCTATAAATTCCATCGATAATGCCAATGTGGTTAAGGTTTTAGCCGAACAATTTGACTTTAAAAATGTAAAAGTTTTAAAAGACGATCTTAAAATCACCAATGATCGTTACGCTGTGTTTGCAACCCCTACTACCATCATCATTAAAGATGGGATGATAAAAGATAGAATTTTAGGAGAAAAACCATGGGAATTTTTCGAATCCAAGCTTATTTCTTTGCTTTAATCATAGCTTTATTTTTTGTAGCTTGTGATAGTGGAGAAAATTTTAAAGCTTTAAATAGCGATAAAACCTATAATTTTGCCTACAATGGTTTTGAAAAAAGCCTAAAACTAAATGATAAAGCACAAAATTTTGCCTTAGTATTCTTCACAAAAGATTGCGGAGTTTGTAAAGAACAAATTCCTATTTTACAGAATTTGGCTAAAAATTATGATTTTAGTATCTTTGTGGTTTTAGGTGATGCAAATGATGCAAATGATGCAAAAACTTGGGCTGATGAAAAAGGTTTATCTAATTTAGCAATGTTTTATGAAAAAAGAGCAGCTAAATACCTTTCAAGTGCCATTGGGGAAATATATGGAGTACCTGTGCTTAGTTTTTTCAAAGAAGGAAAAATGGATGAAAAATTCATAGGCTTAACTCCTTATAGCATACTTGAAAAAGAAATCAAAAAAGTAAAAAGCTAAAAATTTACTTTAAAGCTTTTTATCTCCTATAAAATATCCATAAAGCTCATAGCTTCCATCTTTTTTCATCAAAATTACAGGATATTTTTCACTATAACCTTGTTCCATTCCTGGGCTTCCTTGCGGCATGCCAGGAGCTGAAATTCCTATAACATCTTTAGGTTTGTTTTCAAGCAACCATGCTATAGCACTTTCAGGAACATGCCCTTCAATAGCATAGCCTTCGATCACACCTGTATGGCAACTTTGATACTCATCTTTTATACCCATTTTTTCTTTGATTTTAAGAAAATCATTGGTTTTATGAACACTAACCTCATAACCCTTAGCTTTCATATAATCAGCCCAAAGATCACAACAGCCACAAGTAGGACTTTCATAAACTTGTATTTCCTTAGCCTGCGTAAGAGTGAGTAAAAAAAGAATGGTTAAAATTGTTTTTTTCATAATTGCTATCCTAAGTAAAAAATATATAATAATACTTTTATAAAGTTAATATCATCACATTTTTAACACTAAAAATGAATTTACAAAAATTTAATCAAGAAAAGATTTTAATGAGTGCTGATTTTGTCTTTACAGCAAAGATATAAAAGATAAAACGATTTAAAAAAACTAGAAATTTTTAACTTAAAAAGCTTAAAATTTAGATATATTTTATACTATGTTTTTTATAATCAAAACCTTTATGGTGTGAAAGCTCTAAAATAATAGAGCTTTCAAGTATTATTTGAAATTATAGTGCTTTGAAGAGATATCAGAACGACAATTAACATCATTGCTTAATTTTATAGGTCTATCAAGATGATCACATTCAATATCCCATTCAGCAGCCCAATTTGTTTTTCTATCTACAACTAAGAAAGAATTCATTATAATAGACAGTCTTTCCTTTTGCTATCCTTTGTTTCATTACTTTAAAACTGCCCCTTTGAATAACATTATATTGTTCTGGATCATCTTTTTTGATACTTTCTATAGCATAAATCTCTAAGTTATCAGTGTTAAATTGATTTTTCATTTCTTCTTTAGCATCTTCTAAAGCTATTTTTGCATAGGCATCATCTCCTCCTGATACTTTAACTAAATTAGAATCATGTATAGCAATAACACCTGCAAATGCTGAAACACTTAAAGCAACTAAAGCTGCTAAAGCTAAACCTAATTTTTGCATTTCATCTAACAATCATAAGAAATTTTAAAATGAAATAAAAATTTATGAGAAATCAACTCTTGTTTGAAAATGATAAAAGTAAGTGGTGCGGATGAAAGGACTTGAACCTTCACGCATTGCTGCACCAGATCCTAAGTCTGGCGTGTCTGCCAATTTCACCACATCCGCTAAAGTGGTACGCCCAAGAGGATTCGAACCTCTGACCTACGGCTTAGAAGGCCGTTGCTCTATCCAGCTGAGCTATGAACGCATATAAAATCTTGGTGGTGCGCCCGATAGGAATCGAACCCATAACCTACAGATCCGAAGTCTGTCGCTCTATCCAGTTGAGCTACGAGCGCTTAGTGGGGTGAGTGATGGGAATTGAACCCACGACCCTCAGGACCACAATCTGATGCTCTAACCGACTGAGCTACACTCACCATTTTGTATAAATTTATAAAAAATGGTCGGGGTGAAAGGATTCGAACCTTCGGCCCCTTGGTCCCAAACCAAGTGCGCTAACCAGACTGCGCTACACCCCGAATAAATAAAAGGAAATATTTTATCACAAAATAATTTTAAAGTCAAGGATTTTCATCTCTTATTCTTAAAAAAACCGGAAAGCGAGGTAAGGAATTTTTGGTCAATCCATTAAATTTATAAGTCACAATACTACCAATTTTTGGAGGATTTTTTCTATCTTCATCTTTTAAACCACTGCCTATTTTAATGATTTGTCCATTAGGCATTTTACAAAGTAAGGCACCTACTTGATTTTCAAATTTACCCTTGCCCTTGCGAAATCCTACCAACTCACATTCTGCATCATCATAGGGTTTTAATTTCATAGCATTTTTACTTCTGCCTTTTTCATAAGGACTTAAATTTTTGCGTATAACAATACCTTCACCTTGATTTTTTATAATGCTTTTGTAAAATTGATTTAAATTATTTTGATTTTCAACTGGAATTTGAGGAATAATTTTTATATAGGCACTAGGATATTTTTGTAAATACTCTTCTAAAACAGCCAGACGATTTTTAAGAGTGCAAGTAGAAATTTGAAATTCTTCACAAGCATTTGGCACATCAAAAATATTATAAGTTACTTCCTTCCATAAGGTCAAATTGCTATCGCCACTACGAATTAAAGCTGAAATTTCATCAAATTTATTTCTTGCTATCCAAAGCTCACCATCAATAGCAAAAGGAGGGAAATTTTTTGTAAAAAAGTCAGGAGTTTTTATTTGGTAATTTTGGCGAGTTTTTAGATATTTTCCATCCCAAATTCCACGCACCCCATCAAGTTTTTCGCTCATCAAATAAGCATTAAAATCTTTAGAATTAAAATCTTGCTTATCGAATTTGTTAAGAAGTAAAATTTCATTAGCAAAAACTAAACAAGCACAACATATTAAAAAAATAAATCTCATCAAAGCAGATTAATCATATATCCAGTTGCATCTTTTTGAATATTATAATTATAAGTTCCATCAAGATATATTACAAGTCGATAATATCCTTTATGAGATCCAAAGTCTATGCGTTTAAAAATAGAATTGCTAAGGCGTATGTTTTTTGTAGGGCTAATCAAATTAGATCTAAAATCTATAACGATTTTACTTGGATTTCCTACTGAAAAATCTGTGATCATTTCATCACTAGTGTTAAGTTTTATTTTGTTTTTATAAACCGCGTAAGAAATAAAATCATAAATCTTTGCAACCTGTAAAGGTATTTCAACATTGGCTGTTGAGTTTGATTCTTGTTTAGAGCTATTTTTTTCAGGTATAGTAACTGAAACATCAAGTACTTTTGAAGGATCAGGGCTTTTAAATCTTGATATAGTATAAGTATCGTGCCAATCAATACTTTTATTGACATCTAAATCGATCTTATCTTCACTTCCGTCTAAATTGATATAATTAAAAGTGATGCTTTTTAAAATTCTTGCACTAGAATTAAATTTAACTTCCTCTTTTTGAAATTCAGGTGGAGCAACCAAGGTTATATTTTGATCTGCCTTGAAAGGATTTTCATCAGCATATAAAAGAGAGGTAAAAATAAAAAATATTGCCAAAATTCTAGTTTTCATTTGGGTATAATCCTTTTAATTCAAAATAATCTTTTTGTGCTTTAGCATTTTGTTCTTTGAGCAAAATAATCTTTTTATTAAGCTCTTCTTTGGTATTTTCTAAGCTTAATAAAGTGTCTAAAGAATACTGCCCAAAAAACATATTGCCAAAATAAATCGCTCCAATTACAACAAGAAAAGCCCAAAAAATCATTTTTATAACATGGGTATAAAAACTTTTTTTTCTTGTGCTTTCGTCGTATTCTTTAAGTAAATCGCTCAGAGCTTTTCTCCTAAGTATTCATCGCTTTCAAGTTCAATTTCAAGCAAGCGATTGTATTTTGCGGTTCTTTCACCTCTTGCTAGGGCTCCTGTTTTGATTTGTCCTGTATTTAAAGCCACAGCAAAATCTGCTATAAAAGCATCTTCACTTTCGCCACTTCTATGACTCATCACACATTTATAGTTATTTCTTTGCGCTAAACGCACAGTTCTCATAGTTTGGGTAATAGTTCCGATTTGATTTGGTTTAATAAGCACAGCATTTGCCATTTTTTTGATGATGCCTTCTCTTAAAATATCTTCATTAGTTACAAATAAATCATCGCCTACAAGCTGAATTTTATTGCCCAATTTTTCAGTAAGCTTTATCCAACCTTCAAAGTCATTTTCAGCTAAGCCATCTTCGATACTGCAAATTGGATATTTTGCACAAAGTTCTACATAGCATTCGATCAAATCCTCGCTTGAAAAAGCCTTGCCTTCCATGTGATATTTGCCATCTTTGAAAAATTCTGTACTTGCCACATCAAGAGCGATTTTTACACGATTTTCATAACCTGCTTTTTTGATACAAGTCATTAAAAGATCGATAGGTTCTGTGTTGTTAGCTAAATTTGGAGCAAAACCGCCTTCATCACCTAAAGCCGTAGAATGTCCAGAATTTGCGAGTTCTTTTTTTAATATCGCATAAATTTCACAAACTGAACGCAAAGCTTCTTTAAAGCTAGTAAAACCAAAAGGCATGATCATAAATTCTTGAAAATCTACATTGTTGTTTGCATGAGCACCGCCATTTATGATATTACACATTGGCACGGGTAAAATGCTCGCATTTGCACCACCTAAGTAACGATACAAAGGCATTCCCAAAGCAGCCGCAGCCGCACGAGCTGTTGCCATAGATACGCCTAAAGTCGCATTTGCACCTAAATTTGAGTAATTATTTGTTCCATCAAGCTCACGCAAAGTATCATCAAGTTGAGTTTGATTAAAAGCATCTAGTCCTAAAATTTCATCTGCAATGGCCTCATTGACATTTGCAACAGCTTTTAAAACGCCTTTTCCGCCAAATCTTTCATCATTATCACGCAATTCTAAAGCTTCTTTTGAACCTGTACTTGCACCACTTGGAACTATGGCTGCACCTACACTTCCATCGCTTAGCGTAACTTCGGCTTTTACGGTTGGATTTCCTCTACTATCAAGAACTTCATAGGCTCTAACATCTTCAATTACTAACATTATTCCTCTCCTTCGTCATCTTCGCTACCGCTGATCATACCTTCTATTCCCATAGAATTTTGAATTGCTTTTGTGATTTCATCTGCAATTTCAGGGTTTTCTTTTAAGAAAGCTTTTGAGTTTTCTCTACCTTGTCCAAGTTTTTTATCTTTATAAGAAAACCACGCACCACTTTTATCTACGATATCAAGTTTTACACCATAATCGATCAATTCACCTTCACGACTTAAACCCTCTCCAAACATCACATCAAATTCAGCTTGTCTGAATGGAGGAGCAACTTTATTTTTAACTACTTTTACTTTAACGCGGTTTCCTATAGGTTCTTCGTTTTGTTTTAAGGTTGCTACTTTTCTAACATCTAAACGCACAGAAGCATAAAATTTTAATGCATTTCCACCTGTTGTGGTTTCAGGAGTACCATAACCCATAGCACCGATTTTCATACGAATTTGGTTGATGAAAATTACTGTGGTATTCATTTTATGAACTATACCTGTAAGTTTTCTTAGAGCTTGAGACATAAGTCTTGCTTGAAGTCCTACATGTTGATCGCCCATATCGCCTTCAATTTCTGCTTTTGGGGTAAGTGCTGCAACGCTATCTACTACGATAAGATCTACTGCACCACTTCTTGCTATAGTTTCTACAATTTCTAAGGCTTGCTCTCCAAAATCAGGTTGAGAAACATACAAATCATCTGTATTTACACCCAAATTTTTAGCATATTTTACATCAAGAGCGTGTTCTGCATCGATAAAAGCACAAACTCCACCTGCTTTTTGGCATTCTGCGATAATGTGTAGAGTTAGAGTGGTTTTACCTGAACTTTCAGGCCCATAAATTTCTATAATTCTTCCTTTTGGAACACCGCCTATACCTAAAGCAAGATCAAGCCCAACTGAACCTGTGCCTATGCTATCGATTTGCTCGACTTCTTTATCCCCTAGTCTTAAGATAGTACCTTTTCCAAAGGTTTTATCTAAACTTTTTAGGGCAGCGTCTAGGGATTTTCTTTTATTATCATCCATAACTTTCCTTAAAAATTCTAAATTTTTAGTTAGAATTCTAACAAAATAAAATTAAATAACAATTTATTTTGCTAGAATTAAAGCAAAGATTTAAAGGAAATTAAAGATGAAAAAAATCACTATCGCACATTCTCCTGATGCTGATGATATTTTTATGTATATGGCTATTAAATTTGGATGGATAGGGAATGATTTTGCTTATGAAAATACAGCTTTAGATATACAAACTTTAAATGAATTTGCTTTGAAAAATGAATTTGATGCTACGGCTATTTCTTTTGGACTTTATCCTTTAATCGCTTCTGAATACGCTCTTTTACGCACAGCAGTAAGTTTTGGCGAAGGTTATGGACCAAAGCTTATCAAAAAAAAAGATACACATTTAAAAAGAAATTTTAAAGTTGCTTTAAGTGGAGCAAATACCACCAATGCTTTAATTTTTCGTATAAAATATCCTGAAGCAAGAATTATTTATAAGAATTTTTTAGACATTGAAAATGCAGTTTTAAGTGGTGAAGTAGATGCAGGAGTTTTGATCCATGAAAGCATTTTAGAATTTGATCAAAGTCTTTGTGTAGAAGCAGAACTTTGGGATATATGGCTTGAATTTGCTAAAGAAAATTTACCTTTACCTTTAGGTGGAATGGCTTTGCGTCGCTCTTTGCCTTTAAGCGATGCGATTAAGATCGAAAGAGATTTAACCAATGCTGTAAAAATTGCCGATGCAAATCGTAAAATTTTAGCCCCCATGCTTATGGAAAGAAAACTTATCCGTGTTAATGAAGAAAAACTTAATACTTATCTTAATTTATATGCCAATAAAAACTCTATTAGCATGAATCAAACTCAACTTTTAGCTGTAGATACGCTTTTTAAACTAGGATATGATTATAAATTTTATGATAAAATCATACATGTAAATGATTATCTTATCCCTAGCGAATACGAAGAAGCTAGAAATTCTTAAAAAGGATAAAAATGGACGAAAGTACCTTAGTTGCTCTTGGAGTACAAACCTTTAAAATCACACTTTTACTTTCCTTGCCTATGCTTTTAGCAGGACTTATTGCAGGGCTTGTAATCAGTATTTTTCAAGCAACTACACAGATTAATGAAATGACACTTTCTTTTGTTCCTAAAATCATCTTGGTTGTGGTTATTTTAATCTTTTTAATGCCTTGGATGACTACGACTATGATTGATTTTACTGAGAATATACTAAATCAAATTCCAACTTTTATCAAATGATCATTGATTTTAAAAAATACTCTTCTGTGCGTATAGGAAATGAATTTGAAGTTTTAGTTTTGGATCAAATTTGTGATTTTGATGGTTTTTTAATAGGTGGTGCAAACAACCTTTTAGTTAGCCCAAAACCTAAAAATATAGGAATTTTAGGAGATGGTTTTGATTTTATACAAATTTTAGATCAAAATAAAGATTTTATACATCTTCGCATAGGCTGCAAAACAAAATCAAGCAAAATGTATCGCTTTGCTAAAGAAAATAATCTTAAGGGTTTTGAGTATTTAAGCAAAATTCCTGGCACACTTGGTGGGCTTTTGAAAATGAATGCAGGGCTTAAAGGAGAGTGCATCAGTCAAAATTTAATCAAAATTGCTACTTCTCAAGGCGAAATTCTAAGAGAAAATATAAATTTTGATTATCGTTTTTGTCCTTTAAATATGCCTTTTTTTTGGGCTGAATTTAAACTAAATTTTGGCTTTGATACCCTTAAAGATGAAGCTTTAAAAAATGCAAGAAGCAACCAACCTAGTGGAGCAAGCTTTGGCTCTATCTTTAAAAATCCAAAAAACGACTTTGCAGGACGTTTAATCGAAGCTGTAGGGCTTAAAGGCTTTAGTAAAGGAGATGCTATGTTAAGCGATAAACACGCAAATTTTTTAATCAATAAAAAAAATGCAAGTTTTGAAGATGCGTTTTTTCTTATCGAATTGGCTAGAAAAAAAGTCTTTGAAGAATTTGGCATAAACTTAGAAAATGAAGTGATTATTATCTAAAAATTTTTCAATATATCTTTAAATTAATTGATAGTTGATTTTAATTTTTTTATTTCATTATCTATAACACTAGCTAACATTTTTGGCATTTGATTTACAATATCTTGATAATTTTGTTTTGCATCTTGATCTTTTAATGTCAAATTTAATTCTGCATTTTTTGCTGCAAGAATTTTTCCATTCCTTGTAGAAATAATTTTAAAATTAACATTAGCCACACCCTCTTTACTAGTTGTGATAAAATAATTTGTAATATTTACATAAAAATCTTGCAAATTTACCACCACAACATAATCTGTAAATTTAGCATACATTTTAGCCTTATCTTTTTCTTGTGTTAAAAAAGGACTTACATTTATAAGTTTTGCATCTTTAGGGCTAAAATATGACAAAGTTTTAGGACTTTGATAAATACCATTTGCAACAGAATTAACCCAATTAAGCTTTAAACTTTGAATCAAATTTTTAGCAAATAATGTAGAAAATTCCTTATCACTCACCCTAAAACCATCTAAAAAATAACCAAAATTTTTCCTAGAAGTTAATACAATAGCAAAATCAATATCCTTATCTTTGGTGATTTGCGATTTTTTTTCAATTAAAGTAGAACTATCAAACAATGCTTTTTGTTGATTTAAATTTGGATTTGCAACATTTTGATTTAGATCTATTACTTCAAAGCTATCTGCGCTTTTTTCAATTTTAATAACCTTTTTCTGAGAAAAATTATTCGCTAAAAGATTAGAACTTAAAACTAAACTTAAAAACAAAATGAAACAATACCTCATCTTCATCCTTATAAACTATTTAAATATAAAATTATACTCTTTATTTTATAAAAAATCTTGTAAAAAATTCCTAGATGAAACACAAATAAAAGGACTGGATTTATAATTTAAAGGGTTATATAAAATGTATTTTTTAGAAAAATCGCCCATAAATCCTCCATTTTGATTAATCAAAAAATCTCCTGCTACAATATCCCAAATATTAAGCTTTTCAAATCTTTTATAAACTCCTGCCCTAGCCTCTAAAATAGCACAAAATTTCAATCCAGAGCCTATATTAATAGCTTCTAGTTGATACTCTTTTGCAAAGTCTTCATCTTCTTTGCTAAGATGATTAACACTCAATAAGGCTTTATATTTATTTTTCTCGTATTCTTGCTGGTCAATTTGCAAAGGTTTATCGTTTTTATAAACCTTGGTTTTTGCATGAGCATAGAATATATCACCTTTTGATGGATTTTGTATAAGCGATAAAACAGGGCGATTGTCATGAACCAAACTTATCATAACGCAAAATTCATCACTGCCTTTTAAAAAACCACTTGTTCCATCAAGAGGATCGATAAGCCAAAAAGTTTTTAATTCTTCACACTCTTCTTTGCTGAGTAATTTTTCTTCTGATAAAATTTTAATATCCGTAGAACCTAAAATATCATTTAGAATTTTATTAGAAGCAAGATCTGCTGATGTAAGCGGGCTTTTATCTTCTTTTTCCCAAGTTTTGAAATTTTTTCTCTCTTCTAAAATAGCTTTAGAAGCTTGATTGCTAGCATTTATAGCAATTTCTAAAAATTTATCAAGATTAAGCATGATTATAAGACTTTCTATAAGATTTTTTAAAATTATACAAGAAGATTTTGTGGAATTTTTAATTTCCACAAAAATTTTAATTAAACTTTACTAGTTTCACCCAAATAAAGTTGTCTTGGACGGACTATTTTAAGACTTTCTTGCTCTTTTTGTTCTATCCACTGAGCTATCCATCCTGGGGTGCGCCCTATAACAAATAAAGTAGCAAACATTTCATTTGGAATACCTAAGGCTTTTAAAATAAGTCCGCTATGAAAATCAACATTCGGATATAACCCTCTTTGAACAAAATAATCATCACTTAAAGCAATCTCTTCTATACGAGTTGCTACTTTAATAAGATTGGTATCAATATCCAACTCATCAATAAGTTGATCACGAAGTTTTTTAAGCACTTTTGCTCTAGGGTCAAAATTTTTATAAACCCTATGCCCAAAGCCCATCAAGCGGAAAGGATCATTTTTATCTTTAGCTCTTTTAATGAATTCATCTACCCTATCAACACTACCTATTTGCTCAAGCATTCTAATAACACCTTCATTAGCTCCACCATGTGCATGACCCCAAAGTGCACCAATACCTGCTGCTATACAGGCATAAGGATGAGCATGAGTTGAACCCACAGCACGAACCGTTGAAGTTGAAGCATTTTGCTCATGATCTGCATGAAGCATAAAAACTGTATCAAGTGCTTTTACTTCTATAGGTTTAAGCTCCACATGATCGTAAGGATAGGTTCTTAGCATATATAAGAAATTTTCTGTAAAACCACGATCTAAATTTGGATAAGCCATAGGAAAGCCATGTTTATATCTATAAGCGGTGGCGACTATAGTAGGGATTTTAGCGACTATTCTAGCTGCCATTTCCATATATTCTTCTTTTACATTCATGTTTAAATGATCAGGATAAAAAGCACTAAGCGATGAAACAGCACCTTGTAAAACTGCCATAGGATGAGCATTATCAGGGAAAGAATCAAAAAGACGATGCATACCTTCATGGATAAAAGAACGTTTTTTCATTTCATAACGAAACGCTTCAAGACGCGTAGCATCGGGTAGTTCTTTATAAAGTAAAAGATGAACCACATCTAAATAAAGTTTGTTTTCAGCAAGCCACTCTATAGGATAGCCACGGTGCATTAAGATCCCGTTTTCTCCATCAATATAAGTGATTTTTGATTTACAAGTAGCTGTAGAAGTCAAGCCCTCATCATAAGAAAACATTCCTGTTTGTTTATAAAAACTTGACATATCTACAACGCTTGGCCCAGTTGTACCATCATATATAGGAAATTCATAGCTTTTTCCATTTCTATTATCGGTTATAGTAACGGAATTTGACATTTTCGCTCCTTTTATTGTTGCTTTTATTAATTCTAACAAAAAAGGACGATTATGAGTTTTTTATTATTAAATTTTTAAGATTTTGTTTGCTTTTTTGAGTAAAAAAGTAACTTTCATTTTTTAGAATTAGAAAGAAATTTAATCATACTCATAACAATAATAGCCTCAAATAACGCTGTTAAAATAAGTGCTGAATAAAGCTTCTCATCAATAACCTTGCCCGAATAACCCAAAGTAGCTGTTGCTATAAGCAAGGTTAAAGGCATAGAATGACTAAGACCAAATAAAATCATATTTTTAAAACCAATTCTTTTTAAAAAAACACTTGCACATAAAATTCTTAAACCCACCATAACAAACATAAGTAAAAATGCTTGTAAAACGATTTTATAATCTAAAATCATTTTAAGATCAAAGGTTGAACCTATATGGATAAAAAAAATAGGGATCAAAAACCCGTGTCCAAAAGTAGAAAGCTTGTGCTCAAGATCTTTTTTATGATCAAAAAAAGTAGCTATAAATGAACCTGCTATAAAAGAACCAAGAACGATTTCAAGTTTTGTAATAACCATAGCAACAATGATCAGTATAAAAATGGCCATACAAAATCTTATATCTTTTTCATTTTTATCTTCCCATGGCATAAGCACAACTTTAAGCTGAGGATACCACCAAAAAAGCACACCAAGCATTTTAAATCCGAGTAAACAAAGCCCCAAAAAGATATTAAGATATAAAATACTTTGCGCTACATCAATAATATCTGTTCCTTCGCGCAAAAAAGCTCCCGCTATAGTCAAAAGCACAATAGAAATCACCTCAGCTAAAGTAGCTACTATCATAGCAATATTTAGCCAATAACACTCTTTTCCAAAATCCTTAAAAAGCAAAGATAAAAGCCCTACACTCATCACAGGTATAATGATAACAAATACTAAAGAAAGTCCAAAAATCCATACTATAAGAGAAGATAAAGCGTAAAGTAAAAAAATATAAAAAAAACTTTTTTTGACAACTTCTTTATCCATATTAAAAAAGGCTCTTAAATTTACCTCCATGCCCGCTATAAACATTAGATAATAAAAACCTACATTGGCTAAAAGTGCAAAATTTTCACTTTTTCCTATGAAACCAAAATATGCTATTATTGCCCCTAAAATAATTTCAGTAGCTGAAAGAGGCAAGCGTAAAATTTTTGCAATATGCGGAGAAAAAAGTAAGCATAAAGCTATAACAATAAGAATTTTTAGATCAATTAAACCTTGCGGATCAATGACACTCTGATGCAAAAGTAAATCCCATTTCTTTTAATTTTACTATATCTTGACTTGGTTCTTCACCTTTAGTGGTTAAATAATCCCCTATAACAATAGCCCCAGCACCTGCTTGAAAAATTTCATACTGCCTTTCTTGCAATACCACTTCACGCCCACCTGCTACCATTACCACGCTTTGCGGTAAAGCCTCTTTGGTGTCACGCACGATTTTTAAAGCTTCATCAGCACTAAGTCTTGGAACTTGTAGTTTTAAATTTTCATTGGCTATAAAAAAATTAATAGGCGTTGAAAAAGGCTGTAATTCTTGCAAAGATTTTCTAAAACTTAGCCTATCTTCTTCACTCTCACCCATACCATAAATTCCACCACAACAAAGCATAAGTCCTGCTTCTTTAGCGTTTAAATTGGTTTGAAATCTACTTTCCCAAGTATGAGTGGTGCAAATTTGTGGAAAAAATTCCTTAGAAGTTTCAAGATTGTGATTATAAGAAAAAATTCCTGCTTTTTTAAGTTCTTTGAGTTGTTCCACACTTGCCATACCATTACAGGCAATTAAAAGCAAATTAGGCACTTCTTTTTGCACAGCCTTAGCAGCCTCACAAACATACTCAAGCTTTTCATCATCAAGCCCAAGTCCTGCTGTAACCAAACAAAAACCCAAGGCTTCATTTTTCTTTGCCATTTTCGCTTCTAAAACGATTTGTGAAAGTTCTTTGCGACGATATTTTTGAATATCTGTTTTTACATGGGCACTTTGGGTACAGTATTTACAGTCTTCTGAACAATTTCCACTCGCTATATTTGAAATAGCACAAAGCATGATTTGCATTCTAATCCTTCATTTCTTTTTTGATTTTGCACTTTAAGCATTCTAAGAATGTACCTTTTTTAAGCTCTTTTATCACTAAAGTTTCGCCACACTCTTCGCATTTTTCTTCACTTGGTTTGTATTTGCTTATAAAATTGCATTTTGGATAAGCACTACAGCCATAAAATTTACCGCGTTTTGAAAAGCGTTCTACGATTTCACCTTTTTGACAACTTGGACAAGTAATACCTGTACCATTAGCTTTAGCTTTTGCGGCAGTATCTTCGCTTTCATTTTTACTTTCACTTTTTAAATTTCTTGAATACTTGCATTTTGGGAAATTTAAACACGCTACAAATTCTCCAAAACGCCCTTTTCTAATAGCAAGTTCCCCGCCGCAATCAGGACAACTTTCACCTAGTTTTGTGACAGTTTTTTGACTAGCAATTTTTGTTTTTCCTTCTTCGATTTTTCTCATAAAAGGATAGTAAAATTCTTTTAAAGTTTCTTGCCAGTCTGCCTTATCTTCTGCGATTTCATCTAAGGTATTTTCAAGGTTTGAAGTAAATTTACTATCTACTATATCGCTAAAATTTTTTTCAAGCACTTCGGTTACATTAAAAGCAACATCGCTAGGAATGAGTTGTTTTTTATCTATTTTTACATAATCACGGCTTGTAAGTATAGAAATGGTTGGCGCATAGGTAGAAGGACGACCTATGCCTAAACTTTCAAGTTTTTTTACAAGTCCTGCTTCTGAATACCTTGAAGGTGGTTCGGTAAAATGCGAGTTCATTTCTAAATTTTGTATTTTTAAATTTTCACCTATTTTAAAATTTGGTAAAATTTTATCCTTATCCATATCACCATAAACTTTATAATATCCATTAAAAAGGATTTTTCTACCGCTTATTTTAAAAACTGCTCTATCATTTTTTACAAATACATTTTGAGTTTGAGAAATAGCAGGGTTCATCTGACAGGCTAAAAAGCGATTATAAATGAGTGTGTAAAGTTTTAGCTCATCTTTGTCTAAAAATTTGGCCGCAATTTCTGGAGTAAAACTTAAATTTGTAGGGCGTATAGCTTCATGAGCTTCTTGAGCACCTTTGGCTTTTGTAGTGTATACATTTGCTTTGCTTGGAAGATAGTCTTTGCCAAAATTTGCTTGTATGAATTTTCTTGCATTTTCTATAGCTTCTTTGGCTAAATTTAAACTATCGGTTCTCATGTAGGTAATAACCCCCATCACGCCTTCATGGGTATTTACTCCCTCATAGAGTTTTTGAGCTATCATCATGGTTTTTTTAGGGTTAAAACCAAGGCGATTGCTAGCACTTTGTTGCAAGGTTGAAGTCATAAAAGGAGGCGGCGGAGCGATTTTTCTTTCTTTGCTTTCAATGTCGCTTATAACATAAGCTTCATTTTTACAAGCCTCTAGTATAAGCTTAGCACGATCTTTGTTGGCAATGGTAAGTTTTTCTATCTTAGCTTTGTCAAACTCAACCAGTTCTGCATCTAAATCTTTTTGAAAAATCATATCTATACTAAAGTATTCTAGGGGTACAAAGGCACGAATTTCTTTTTCACGATCGACTATGATCTTTAAAGCCGCACTTTGAACACGCCCTGCGCTAAGCCCTCTTTGAATTTTTTGTCCCAATAAGGGGCTGAGTTTATATCCTACAATGCGATCTAAAAGGCGTCTAGTTTGCTGAGCATTTACAGAGTGCATATCTAATTTTCTTGGATTTTTTAAAGCATTTTCTATAGCGTTTTTAGTGATTTCATGAAAAACAATACGTGGTAAGGTGTTTTCATCTTTTCCTATAGCTTTTGCAATATGGTAGGCTATAGCCTCTCCTTCTCTATCCTCATCCGTTGCAAGATAGACTTCTTTGGCATCTTTAGCCTTGCTTTTAAGTTCTTTAACTAAGGCGCTATGATCACTTGTGATTCTATACTCAGGGATAAATTCATCATCTTCTATTTTAATCCCAAAGCTTGATTTAGGCAAATCTCTAATATGTCCTTTAGAAGCGATAACTTCATAATCTTTTCCCAAAAAATTTCCTATGGTTTTAGCTTTTGCAGGAGATTCTACTATGATTAAATTTTTCTTCATTTTGCACCCTTGTTAAATAAAAAGCTGAATTTAGCTAAAAATATTTAAAATTCTACTTATAAAATATATTTTAATCAAGCTAAAATATTTTAAAAACAAAACTATCATAACAAAATAAATAAAATATAATTTTAAGTAATTTTAAATACAAACCATAATTTTTAGAGTATAATAAAACAAAAAAGGCAAAAATTATGAATGGCAAAACTTATAAATTTCATCCAAATGACACGAAAATGGATAAAAAAATAATTCAAATTACTGAAAAGTCCGGATTTAAAGCGGCTGTGTTTTCTATGGCCGCTATGACTATGCTAGGAAGTGTGGTCATTTCATCTGCTCTGCCTGCTATCAACAGACATTTTGAAGAACTTTTAACCCAAAGTGGCGCTACTCTTGCTTCAAGTTTCACATTAGCCCATCTTGATATACTTGTTCGCTTAGTTTTAACCATCCCTGCTATTTTTGTTGTCATTTTATCTCCATTTGCTGGTATTTTAATGGATAAATTTGGCAAATTAAAATTCATTCTTCCAGCTATGGTGGTTTGGACTATTTCTGGAGTAAGTGGCTTTTTCTTAAATGATATTTATGCTATACTGACTTCAAGAGCTATTTTTGGTATGGCAACTGCTTTTATAATGACAGGTGCTTCGGCTTTACTTGGAGATTATTATAGTCGTGGTGGCTTTAATCGCAGAGAAAATGCTTTAAGTCTTCAAGGATTTTTTTGTGCGGTAGGGGGTGCTGTTTTTATTTCTATTGCAGGATTTGTTTCGAGTTATTCTTGGCGTTATCCTTTTTTAGTATATGGACTTGGAATTTTAATTACCTTAATGGCTATCATTTATCTTTTTGAACCTAGAAAATTTAAATTCTATAATCATACAAAAATAGAAGCAAAAACAAATTATTGGCAATTTTTCCCTATCTATTTTATAGGTTTTTTTATCATGGTAGTTTATTATATTTCGCCAACTCAACTTCCTTACTATATAGAAGAACATTTAGGATTGGATCCTAAATATATAGGTATTTCGATGTCTGTATCTGCACTATGTTATGGTTTTTTCTCTCTAAGCTATAGATATATTATAAAATTCTTAAGTATTAAAACTATCTATGTTTTAACTCTTTTTATCGTATCTTGTTCTTTTTTGCTGCTTTTTTTAGTAGATAGCTTTTTCACAGTTTTAATCACCTTAGCTTTGCTTGGAATGGGTGGAGGTATTATGCTTGTAAATAATACGGCTTATCTTTTTTCAATCTGTCCTGAAAATGCTCGCGCTAGGGCTTATGGAATTTTAGCAAGTTGTATATTTTTAGGACAATTTTTAAGTCCTATTATCTCTCAACCCATCGTTAGACAAATGGGTCTTGTAGATGCTTTTTTAATATGGTCAATAGTAATTTTTATAGTGTGCATTGTGTTTTTATTTTTAAAGCAAAAACCTAGGATAAATTAATTATATTCTTCATAATTTTTAATTAAACCTGATAAATTTAGGTTTAATTATCTAGGATTTACAAACTCTTTCTTAGAGTTTTATAATTATAATTTTTATCAAAGACAAGTTTTTCATTTTCCTTAACCTGCATTTTACCCTTGATATAAAAATACTCCTTATCACTGGTTTGAGTAAGAATAATATCAGCATCCATCATACAATTTTCCCTACCAATTTTCATCTTTTGAGTGATAGTGTATTTAGCACTTAGAGGATCTTCATTTTGAAGGACTAGCTCTCTTTTAAGATTGTGTTCTACTAAAACATCAATCTCATCAAATCTATAAACACCTTCGCCAAAAACTCCACCCACTCCATCGGTTATACAAGTGTAAGTATCGCTTAAAATATCATAAGTTATACTCCTATCTACCCTACCTTCTTTAAGCAAAGTAAGAGGAGTTAAAGGAGCGCTTTGAGCTTCTAAATTCACTTTATTGCTATCCTTGCCACTAAAAACAGGTAAAGCAAAATCGCATTCATTTAAATCCAAAGTCAAGGTCACATTTTCAGGCATAGGCCAAAACATAGGCCAAAAGGTTGTAGCCAAAGAAAGTCTTATCTTAGATCCCTTAGCAAAACGATGCCCACAACAATCAAGCCTTAGTTCTCTTTGGATCCATTCATTTTTTATCAAGGGTGTAAATTCACTTCTTTCTTTATTTAAGGCTAAATTTAAAACCCCATAGCTCACCCTTTGTACAAAGCCATCCTCCCTTACTTCACTAAGTTGTGCAAAAAGCATAGCTTTAGGCTTATCGCTATTTAATTTCACTTTTAACAAAGGATAACCTAAAACATCAAGCTCATCTTGCAAAATTTCACTTTCAAAAACCACAGCTAAACCATCATCTAATCTTTGATCTGCAGGACTTTCTCCCAAAACGGCTGCTCCCATCCACTCTCCAGCTAAAAGTCCATGATTTTGTGGGGTATTAATCTTAATGCTTTGCTTGCTTTTTTCTTGAGTGAGTCTATAAGGATTTAAAAAATAGGTATGATAATTTATATCCTTACTAGGATAACTTTCTAATCCCACAAAACGCCCTTTAACCTCACTCACTTTAGAACTAGGTTTTAAAGGATCTTCTATATAAGCTTGTATCATAGGACAATCAAGAACATCATTATCTTCATCTTTTAGCCATTTATCCCACCATTTTAAAGCTTCTTGTAAAAATCCCATAGCAGGAGCCGGAAAACCATCGTGCGGATAAACATGAGCCCAAGGGCCTATAATGGCTTTTCTTGGAACCTTTAAACCTTGCATGAGAGTAAAAACAGGATTGGTATAAGAATCAGCCCATCCATCTAAAGCAAAAACAGGTACTTGTATATCCTCATAATTTTCACTCACCGAGCCATGTTTCCAATACTTATCCTTTAAATTATGTTCCATCCATAAAGCAGGCCATAAAGGCATATTTTCAAGTCTATGAAGCCATTTCTCTCTTCCATTTGGATCGATTTTTGGATCTACAAAACGGGCTTGATAAGCAAGCATGATATTGCCCCACCAAAAATTATCATTGAGTAAGCACCCGCCTTTATAATGTATGTCTTCGTTATATCTATCATCGGTAAAACCCACTACTATAATGGCTTTTAAATTCTTAGGTCTTCTAGCAGCCACTTGTAAAGAATTAAAACCACCCCAAGACTTACCCATCATGCCTACTTTGCCATTGCACCATTCTTGTTTGACTATCCATTCTATAAGCTCTAAGGCATCATCTTGTTCTTGCTTTAAATACTCATCTCTTAAGAGTCCATCAGATTCCCCGCTGCCTCTCATATCCACTCTTACAACAACATAACCATTGCCTGCAAAATAGCCATGCATAGGTTCATCTCTTGTTCTTGTACCATCATTTTTTCTATAAGGAATGTATTCTAAAATAGCAGGAAGTTTTTCATCGGTTTGTGGAAGCCAAATTCTAGAAGAAAGCCTTGTGCCATCTTTTAAAGTGATCCAAATATTTTCTATCACTTTCACTTTAAATTTAAAATCTTTAATTATTTTCTTCATATTTTTTTCCTTTTTTATTGTATTTTTTTATCCAAAGCAAACAAAAAATAGCACCCATAATAGCCATAGCAATCATGATACTAAAATAGATATGAAAACCCTTTACTCCTTGATATTTATCAAGCAAATCTCCGGCTAAAACAGGTGCAAAAACTTCAGGTAAATATCCAAAAGTAGAAACTATACCTATGGCCATACCAGCTAAATGTACAGGAATTTTACCCTCGCTTAATAAAGAATAATAAATACTAAAATTAGAATACATAGCCACATAAACAATCACACAAGCTAAGGTTAAAGCCACCATTTGTATAAAACCACCCCAATAAGCACTAAACATTAAAAGCACCACTCCAAGTCCCATAGTTACAAAACCCACTAACATAACCTTAGCCTTTCCAAAACCATCAGCTACAAAACCACCTACTATAGAAGCAATGGGGCGTATATAAGAGGCTAAAACCGCTAAAATAGCTGCAAATACAGCAGAAGTGCCTATAACATTACTCGCATAAGGGGTAAAATAATAAAAACTCATATTGAAAAAATAAGTACAAAAAGTGATGGCCACCACAAGCCATAAAGCAGGATTTTTAATAAGAGATAAAAAATCACTCCATTTTAAATTTTCACTTTTCTCATGCTTACTCTCTTTTAAAAGAAAAAACAAAATCACTGCACTAATTATAGGAGCTAAAGAATAAAAAATGATAATCATCTCTATACCCTTAGAAGCTAAAGCCTTGGTTTGAAAATAGCCAAAAATAGCCGTAGCAATAGCTAAATGTATAGCGCTAACCACACCACGACCCCCTTCAAAGACCCCATAAGCTCTTGCTTGCTCTTGCTCGCTGGCTAAAGTGCGTATGATTTTCATCAAAGAAGGCCAAAAAGTAAGAAGCGAAGTAATACCCCAAAGCCCATAAATAATCATAAGAGCCTTAAGCGAAGTAAAATAAAGATGAAGCAAACCCCCACATCCTGTAGCCACCAAAGAAAAGATCAAAAGCTTCTTAGGAGCAAAACGATCTGCTAAATATCCACCCAAAGCATAAGAAAAAAGTCCTAACAAACCATAAGCACTACCTAATAAACCCATTTGAAAATTATCTAAATGATATAAAGCCATATAATCATCATAATAATACTTTCTAAAATAAGGCAAACCATAAATAATAGAGCCACAAAAAGAAAGCAAAATCAAAGTGAAAAAATTCTTTTTTAAAGTATTCTTCATGGCTGCTCCTAAACAAATCTAATTTTAGTATTACATATTTTTAGTATTTTTTAAAAAAAATAGAAAAATTTTAAAAGCTAATTTAAATTTTTGTAGATTATTTACACATTTGATAAAAATAAAACATACAAGAAAAAGAATAAAATAAAAAAATTATTTCAACAAGGAAAATTACCCTTGTTGAAATATATTACAAACCTACCGCACTTAAAGTTTGGTATTTACTCATATAAATTTGAGCTTCAATTTTTCTCATCGTATCAAGTGCTACTTGAACTACAATAAGTACAGAAGTACCGCCAAAATGAAAAGGTACACCCATAAATTTCACCAAAACCCAAGGTAAGGTTGCAACAAGCCCTAAATAAATAGAACCTGATAAAGTTAAACGAGAAGCTACTTCGTTAAGATAACTTGAAGTTCCTTCACCTGGACGAATTCCAGGGATAAAACCACCTTGTTTTTTCAAATTTTCTGCTATATCTTTAGCATTAAATACGATAGAAGCATAAAAATAAGCAAAGAAAATCACAAACAAGAAAGTTAAAACATGAAACAAATAACCATTTGGATTTAAAAAGTCATTAATAGCTTGTAGATAAGGATTTGTACTAGTTTGTAAAATCGTTGTTGGAAACATCAAAATCGCACTAGCAAAAATCGGTGGAATAACCCCACTAAGATTGAGTTTAATAGGAATATAATTCATAATGCGTTTGTTTTGATTTTGCATTACAACTTTACGAGAATAAGAAATAGGAATTCTTCTTTCTCCAAGTTCTACATAAATAATCACGCCTATGGTGATTAAAATCAAAGCAAAAATTGCAAAAGCGGTTAAGAAATTCATCTCGCCTGAATTGATTTGCCCTACAGTTCCTGAAATCGCTCTTGGAATACCTGAAACAATACCTGCAAAAATGATTAAAGAAATACCATTTCCTATACCTCTTTGTGTGATTTGTTCACCAAGCCACATTAAAAGCATAGTTCCTGCAAGCATAGAAATAGCACAAAGTGCGATAAACATATTTAAATCTTCCACCATTATAGCCCCTGCACCACCACGACCATGTAAGCTTTGCAAACCTATAGCAACGCCTATACTTTGAACCAAAGTAATCACAATAGTCGCATAACGGATAATTTGCATATATTTTTGCATACTATCACGCTCTTTTTTCATCTTACCGATATTTGGAAAAGTTGCTGCAAGAAGCTCCATAATAATAGAAGCAGTAATATAAGGCATAATACCTAAAGAAATGATAGAAAAGCGTTCAGCCGCTCCACCACTAAAAACATTAAATAAACCCAAAGCATTGTTTTGATTGTTATTAAAAAATTCCGCAATCACATCAGCATTGACGCCAGGAACTGGCACATAAGCCAGAACCCTATAAGCAAACAAAAATGCTAAGGTGATTAAAATCTTATTCGTCAATGCTCTATTCATTATTTTGATCCGGTGACGCTAATATTCTCGTCTTTGATTTTTGATACTAAGTCTTTTGCACTTACACCAATTAATTTGATTTTATTCACAGATTTTGAAATTTTGTGAACACTTTTAATGCTCTCAAATGTAATTTCACTAAGCTCTTTTATAGCTGTGATTTTTTCAACATTGATCACATAAGGTTTTTGAATTTTAGAAGTAAAACCTACTTTTGGTAGTCTTCTTTGAAGTGGTTGTTGACCCCCTTCAAAACCTCTTTTTTCATTATAACCTTTTCTAGCAGTTTGACCTTTACCCCCTTTAGTAGCAGTCTTACCCATGCCAGAACCTTGACCACGGCCAATTCTTTTAGTTTTATGCGTTGAACCCGCTGCTTTTGTTAAATTCATCTTCTTATCCTTTTAACATTGTTAAAGCTTTGATTGTAGCACGAACCACATTAGCTGAATTATTTGAACCCAAAGACTTGGTTAAGATGTCTTTAATACCTGCAAGTTCCACGATAGGGCGTGTAGAACCACCTGCGATAACTCCTGTACCTTCACTAGCTGGTTTAAGTAAAATTCTACTTGCGTTATATTTTACCTCTACATCGTGAGCGATAGTTGAGCCTTTAGTTTTAACTTCAACGATATTTTTAAACGCATCATCAACAGCTTTACGGATAGCATCTGGAACTTCCTTAGCCTTACCATAACCAACACCTACTAAACCTTTGCGGTTTCCAATGATAACTAAAGCAGTAAATCTAAATCTTCTACCACCTTTAACAACCTTAGTAACTCTGCCGATATCGACGATTACTTCTTCAAATTCTTCTCTATTATATTTTTCCATCGATTTACCCCTTATAGCCTAATGCCATTTTCTCTTAAAGATTCAGCCAATGCTGCGATAACACCATGATATACATAACCATTTCTATCAAAAACAGCTTGTTCTATCTTTTTAGCTTTTAAAGTTTTAGCAAATTCAGCAGCGATTTTTTTAGCACCTTCTTTATTTGCTTTAACGCCAAGTTTGCGTCCATCAACTGCTGCTAAAGTTACAGCTTTTACATCATCAATCGCTTGGATATATAGAGTTCTGTTTGATTTAAATACAGAAATTCTTGGAAAATTTTCACAACCTGAAATTTTCGCTCTAATTCTTTTTTTTCTTTTGATTCTTAAAGTTAGTTTTCTTTTTAATACATTTGCTCTCATATTCTACCCTTACTTCTTAGATGTCTTACCAGCTTTGCGGATAATGCGTTCATCAGAATACTTAACGCCTTTTCCTTTATATGGCTCTGGCAGTCTAAATTCACGAATTTGAGCAGCAACTTGACCTACAACTTGTTTATCACTTCCTTTAACTGCAATAGTATTTTTATCCACTACAATTTCAATTCCTTCTGGAATATCATAATTAATAGGATGAGAAAAACCAAGGCTTAGTTCTAAAACTTTACCTTTTAAAGCTGCTTTATAACCAACTCCATTGATTTCAAGAGTTTTTGAAAAACCTTGAGTTAAACCTACAACGATATTGTAAGCTAAAGCTCTGTAAGTTCCCCAATAAGCTCTACTTTGTCTGTCTTCACCTTTTGGAGAAAAAAGAATATTATTATCTTTAATCTCAACATTTACATTTGCTTTAGTATCAAGTTCTTTTGCCAAATTTCCTTTTTTAAATTTAAGCAAATTTCCTTCTAATTTTACTTCTACTCCTGCTGGAATAGCAATCGGTTGTTTACCTATACGAGACATATTTTTCCTTTTTATTTGTCTAGGATATTTCTACTTTTTTAAAAGAATGGATACCCAATGCCATAAAAAGCAGATTTTTTACCAAATGGTACATAAAATTTCGCCGCCAACACCTGCTTTATAAGCTTCATCATTAGCTAAAACACCATGACTTGTGCTAACTACGATAGTACCATAACCATTTTTAAAACGCTTGATTTCATCTTTACCTTTATAAACACGACGACCAGGCTTAGAAATTCTTTTAAGCTCATTGATAACACTCTTACCTTTTTCATCGTATTTTAAAACTACATTGATAAATTTCTTTTTATCTTCTTCAATAACATTAAAACTCTCAATATAGCCCTTAGCTTGAAAAATTCCAACTAAAGCTTCTACAACTTTAGAATGTAAAAGCTTGGTTGTTTCAAGCTTTCTCATTCCTGCATTTCTGATACGAGTGAGTGAATCTGAAATAATATCATTTATCATATTTTATCCTTACCAACTTGCTTTCTTAAGACCTGGAATCAAACCTTCGTTACCCATTTTTCTTAAGCAAACTCTGCAAATTCCAAAATCTCTATAAACCGAATGCGGACGCCCACAAATTTGGCATCTTGTATAAGCTCTAACTTTAAATTTAGGCTTGCGTGCCGCTTTTGCAATCATTGATTTTTTAGCCATCTTACTTTCCTTTTGTAAATGGCACACCGATAAGTTCTAATAACTTTTGTGCCTGTTTATCATTTTGTGCTGTTGTAACTATAGAAATGTTCATACCATGAGTTCTTAAAATTTTATCATACTCCACTTCTGGGAACATCAACTGCTCATCAAGACCGAAGTTGTAGTTTCCGCGTCCATCAAAACCATCTCTACTTAAACCTCTAAAGTCTTTCACCCTTGGCAAAGCAATAGAAATTAATTTATCAAGAAAAGCATACATATTTTCTTTTCTTAAAGTTACCATTACACCCACAGGAAAACCTTCGCGAACTTTAAATCCTGCAACTGATTTTTTAGCTTTAGTAATCACAGCCTTTTGTCCTGCAATTAAAGAAATCGTATCTGCAACATTTTGCAATACTTTTTGATCTTTAGCCAACTCACCAGCACCTACGCTGATAACTACTTTTTCGATCACAGGGATAAGCATAGGATTTTTGATATCAAATTCTTTAACCAATGCAGGTTTAATGCTTTGATTGTATTTTTCTTTTAATCTCATCATCGCTTACTCCTGAACTTTTGCCACATTGGAAATATCCATTGGCATTTCTTTATTGATAAAACCACCATTTGGGTTTTTCTCACTCGGCTTAATAGCTTTTTTAGCGATTTTACATCCTTCAACTACCACTTTAAGTGTTTTTGGATATACCGCTAAAACTTTACCTGTTTTACCTTTATCATCACCTGTGATAACCTTAACGCTATCACCTTTTTTGATTTTTAATTTAACCGCCATTATAATACCTCCGGTGCTAGTGAAACGATTTTCATAAAGCCACCATATCTAACTTCTCTGCCCACTGGCCCAAAGATACGAGTTCCGATAGGCTCTCTTTTGTTATCAAGAATAACTGCAGCGTTTTCATCAAAACGAATCAAAGAACCATTATCTCTATGAATTTCTTTTTTAGTTCTAACGATAACCGCTTTTACCACTTGACCTTTTTTAACTTTTCCATTTGGTAAAGCTTTTTTAACAGATGCAACGATTACATCACCTACGGTAGCGTATCTTCTTTTGCTACCCCCTAAAACCTTGATACACATTAATTCTTTTGCACCGCTATTATCAGCAACTGCAAGTCTTGTAAAACTTTGAATCATTACTCAACTCCTGTAGCTAATACAGATTTTAAGCGAAATGATTTTCTTTTTGAAAGTGGTCTGCATTCTACTGCAACAACAGTATCACCCACTTTAACTTCATTTCTCTCATCATGAATTAGATATTTTTTAAAGCGTTTAACAATTTTTCTATATCTTGGATGAACCACTTTTCTTTCAACCAAAACACTTGCGGTTTTTTCACCAGCGATTTTAACAACAACGCCTTGAATTTCTCTTTTAAATGCCATTTTCTATCCTTATCTTAAAGCGTTAATTGCTGTATTTATTCTAGCAATGTCTTTTTTTACTTGGCTAATCTCTTTTGGATTAGTAAGTTGCATTGTTTTTAGCTTTTGTTTTAAAGTGAATAAAAGCACCTTTTTTTCTTTTAGCATTGTTGCAAGCTCAGCTGCTGTTTTATCTTTAATCTCAGTATATTTCATTTTGGCTCTCTCTTGTAACAAACTTAGTTTTAAATGGAAGTTTATGCATAGCTAAAGTCAATGCTTCTCTTGCCATTTCTTCGCTTACTCCTGCCATTTCATAAATGATACGACCTGGCTTGATATTCATTACCCATTCTTCAACAGCACCTTTACCTTTACCCATACGAGTTTCTAAAGGTTTTTTTGTCAAAGGCTTATCTGGGAAAACTCTAATCCAAGTTTTTCCTTGTCTTTTAACAAAACGAGTTAAAGCGATACGCGCTGCTTCAATTTGGCGTGAGTTAATGCGTCCTGCTTCAGTTGCTTTTAATGCAAATTCACCAAAAGTAAATTCTGTTCCACGATTAGCATAACCTCTGTTACGCCCTTTCATCATTTTGCGATATTTAGTTCTTTTTGGCATTAACATGATTATTTACCCCTTCTTGTGCGTCTTGGCTTTTTAGCTGGAGCACTTTCTTCAGTTTTTTCAGGTTGCATACCTTTGTGTAATACTTCACCTTTAAAGATCCATACTTTAACCCCTATGTTTCCATAAGTAGTTCTAGCTTCTGCAAAACCATAATCGATTTTTGCTCTTAAAGTATGAAGTGGAACGCGTCCTTCAAGATACCATTCTGTTCTTGCCATTTCAGCACCGCCTAAACGACCAGAAACTGAAACTTTAATCCCTTTAGCACCTGCTTTTTGCGCACCTTGAATTACTTTTTTCATTGCTCTTCTAAAAGCAATTCTTTTTTCAAGTTGAGTTGCAACACTTTCAGCAGCAAGTTGAGCTGAAGCTCCTGCTTTTCTCTCTTCTTTGATATTGATATTTACATCTTTACCAATTAAATCTTGCAATTCTTTTCTTAAATTATCAACATCACTACCTTTTTTGCCGATGATGATACCTGGTCTTGCAGCAACTACAGTAACACGAAGTTTTTTAGCAGTTCTTTCTACTAAAATTTGACTGATTCCTGCGTAATAAAGTTTTCTTTTTAAGAAAGCTCTGATTTTGTAATCTTCACCGATATTTTCTACTAAATTTGCTTTAGTCGGAAACCATCTTGATTCCCAGTTTCTATTGATTCCTAGTCTTAGACCAATTGGATTAACTTTTTGTCCCATTAGCTTTCCTTTTTCGCTGTTGCTTTTTTAGTGCTTGTTGTTTTTTTAGCTGGAGCTTTTGTTGTAGTAGTCTTTTTAGCTGCTGGAGCTTTTTTAGCTACTGTTTTTTTCTCTTCAGCTTTCACTTCTGCTTTTGCCACTTCTACTAAAATATGTGAAGTTGGTTTTCTAATACGACTTGCACTTCCTCTAGCTCTTGGTCTAAATCTTTTTAATACCGCAGCTGCGTCAACACGACAACTTTTTACAACCACTTCGTTTGCTTCAAAGCCACCATTTGCTACTGCACTTGAAATTGCATTTGCGATGTATTTTGCACCTTTATTTGGCATAAATTTTAAACTAGCCATAGCTAATTCTGCATTCATCCCCTGAACTTCTCTAGCAATCAATCTTGCTTTAGTTGGAGATAATCTTATGAATTTAATTAATGCTTTACTCATATCTTATCCCTTACTTACCAATTTTCTTTTGCACAGAGCCTTTATGCCCTTTAAATGTGCGTGTTGGAGCAAATTCACCGAGTTTATAACCGATGTGATTTTCAGTAATATAAACCGGAATGAAACTTTTACCATTATGAACATTAAATGTAAGTCCTATCATATCAGGAGTAATTGTGCTTCTTCTTGACCAAGTTTTAATTGGTTTATTATCATTAGCCTTTTTAGCAGCGATGACTTTTTTCATTACATGATCATCAACAAAAGGACCTTTTTTTAGTGATCTAGCCATCTTACTTTCCTTTTCTTCTTGAAATTATTAGCTTATCGCTAGCTTTTTTACGACGAGTTTTCGCACCTTTAGTTGGTTTACCCCATGGAGTTACTGGATGACGGCCTGAATTTTTCTTACCTTCACCCCCACCGTGCGGGTGATCTACTGGGTTCATAGCAGAACCACGAGTTTGTGGACGGATACCTCTATGGCGATTTCTACCTGCTTTACCGATAGTTACGTTAGCCCATTCTTCATTTCCAACTTCGCCGATACTTGCCATACATTCAGCTAAAACTTGTCTCATTTCGCCACTTGCAAGTCTTAAAATAACATATTTTTCTTCTTTACCCATAAGTTGTGCATAAGCACCCGCAGAACGGATCATTTGACCGCCTTTACCTGGTTTTAACTCAACATTATGAACAATAGTACCCACAGGAATGTTTTTAAGTTTCATTGCATTACCTGGTTTAATATCAAGTCCGCTTTCAGCAGCTGCAACAATATCTCCAACGCTTAATCCACGTGGTTGAAGAATATATCTTTTTTCCCCATCTTTATAAGCAATCAAAGCAATTCTACAATTTCTATATGGATCATACTCGATTGCTTCTACTTTGCCTTCTATACCGAATTTACGACGTTTAAAATCAATAATTCTATAAAGTTTTTTAGCACCTGCTTCTTTATGACGACTTGTAATTCTTCCATAACTGTTACGACCTGCGTGTGCTGGAAGTTTAACAAGTAGTGAGCGTACACTTGGTTTAGCTGTAATATCTTCAGAACTTAAACCTGTGATATATCTTCTACTTGGAGTATATGGTTTATAAGTTTTAATTGCCATCTTAAGCCTCCGTATTTTCTAAGCTAACACCTTCAGGTAGCTTAACATAGAATTTTTTGTAATCGTTTCTTTGACCTAAACGACCTCTAAAACGCTTAACTTTTCCATCCATTCTTAAAGAATTGATGCTTTTTGGAGTTACACCAAAATACTCTTTTAAAACCGCTTTTAAGCCTGTTTTAGTCATCTTTGGTGAAGTTTGAATAACTACGACACCTTGCTCTTGCAAATTCAAACTTTTTTCTGTGTAAAGTATAGTCTTTATATCAGTAATATCTGCCATAATTATCCCTCTTTTGTAATAGATTCTAACGCTGATTTTTCTATGATAACAGCATTAAATACAGATACTAAATAAGCATTTACTTCGCTTACATCAACTACATAGCAATTTGCTAAATTTCTGTAAGCTAAAAGTGTTTTTTCATCTAGTAAATCTTTAACGATTAAAGCATCTTTGACGCCAAGTTTTTTAATCACAGCGTTTGCATCTTTTGTTTTGCCACTTTCAATAGCTAAAGAATCAGTAGCAAATAACGCACCCTTAGCTGCTTTATCTGCTAAAGCTCTTTCAAGCGCCAATCTTTTTTGTTTTTTATTTACTTTTTGGAAGTAGTTTCTTTCATTTGTTGGACCAAAAGCAACCGCACCGCCTACCCAAACGTTAGTTCTTGTTGAACCCGCTCTAGCACCGCCACGACCTTTTTGTCTCCAAGGTTTTTTACCACCACCACTTACATCACTTCTACCTTTAGTATGAGCTGTATTTGCTCTTAAACTTGCAAGGTAAGATTTTACATATAAGTAAAGATTGTGTGGATTTACTTCCGCATATTTTGAAGGTAAATCAAGTTCACCTGCTTTTTCTAATTTATCATTTAAAACAACTACTTTACTCATTTTGCAATCCTTATTTTACCCATAGCACCATTATAACCTGGTACTGCACCCTTAACTACTAAAATTTTGTTTTCAGCATCATAAGATACAACTTCGTTTTTAACGGTTACTTTAGTATTTCCATAATGTCCTGCCATTTTCATACCTGGTTGAACACGACCTGGCCATTCTCTATTACCAATAGATCCGTGGCGTCTATGAAATCTCGAACCATGACTTGCTGGACCCCCTGCGAAGTTATGTCTTTTCATAACACCGCTATAACCTCTACCTTTAGTGTTAAAGCTTACTTTTAAAATTTTTGCTTCATTTAATGGAGTTTCATCTAAATCTCCTGCTTCAGTATTTGCTACTTCTAAAGTCGCAAATCTATTGTATTCTGCAGAAAGATTATACTTTTTTTGTTGTCCTGCGACACATTTATTACTTGCTTTACCTTTTGGATATGCTACTAAAGCCTTTCCGCCTTCAACTTCACATACTTTTGCATTTACAACTCTTAGTAAAGTTACAGCGATACTTGGATTAGTAATTGTTCTGCTCATTCCGATTTTTTCTACAATATATTCCATATCTTATCCTTACTTACCCATAGCTCTTACTTCAACGCTTACTTCTGGCGCTAAATCAAGCTTAGTTAAAGAATCAACTGTATCTGGAGTCGCTGCTACTATATCTAGCATACGCGCGTGAATTCTTATTTCAAACTGCTCACGAGAATCTTTGTTAATGTGTGGAGATTTTAAAACTGTATAGCGTTTGATTTTAGTAGGCATTGGTATCGGACCTCTGATATCCGCACCTGTTCTTTTAACAGCTTCTACGATTGCTGCAACTGTTCTGTCTAGTACTCGATGGTCATAAGCTTTTAGCTTAAGCCTAATTCTTTCCATAATATTTCCTTTAAAAAGAACTCGTTAGTTAAAAACTAACCAATTTATAAAAATTGAAATGAGAGTATATAAAATCTTGTTTTCAAAGTCAAGGAATTTGATGAAATTTTTCTATTATTTTCCTTTTAAAAAGGACAAAAATAGAATTTTTAGAATTTAAAAATTATCATTATTTTTTAAATTTTTGTATATAATGGTCAATATCTTATTTCATTAAATTTTAAAAAATCTCTCAATTTTTCATATTCGCCATTTTCTAAATAACGATGTTTTCCTGCCTTTAACATACCAAGATCTAAGGCCCCAAAAGCAACACGCTTAAGATCCATGACTTCAAGATCAAAATGTCCAAAAAAGCGTCTAAGCTCTCTATTTTTACCTTCATTTATAACCACTCTAAGCTTGGTATAGCCTCCACTTGATCCAAAAATTTCAAAGTCTATAAAAGGAGCAAAACTCATAGAGGTAATTTTAGTTTTTGCATGTGCGCCTTTTTTTTCATTTTTAATCTCAAGTCCATTTTGCATGGCTTCGATGACTTGTTTGCTCACCGTGCCTTTAACTTTAAGGTAGTATTCTCTTTCTAAATCGCTATGCATTAAAGCATCGGCAATCACAGGAGAGTCTGTAAGCAAAAGTAAGCCTTCACTTGCATAATCCAGCCTACCTACGCTAAGCCAAGTACTAAATTGTCTTGGCAAGGTATCGTATATAGTTTTTCTTCCACGATCGTCTTTTTTACTGACAATTTCACCTTTTTGTTTATGGTAGATTATCACGCTAAATTGCGTTCTTTTTTGTACTCTTTTACCTTTAACAAAGACTTTATCATCAAATTTAACTTCATCGCTTAAAAGGGCAATTTTGTTGTTTATTTTTACTAAGCCTTGTTTGATAAGTTCATCAGCTTCACGGCGTGAATAGCGGGTGTTATGGGATATAAATTTATTAATTCTCATTTGATCTTCCTTAAAAAGGGCGTTTTTGCCCTTTTTTACATTACAAAAATAGTTGGAACTATGGTTGGGTATTTTTTAATCTTTCTAAAGATGTGTTTTCTTAAAACTTGGCGGATTTGATTTTCTAAAAATCTTGGATCATTGAGTACTTCATCTTTAACATTGATGAAAAATTGTCCTAAAACTTCAGCCATATCTTTACTAAAAGCATGATCGTGTTTGTCAGCTACTAGCCCATAGCTAAATACTCTTGGTTTGTTGATCAGTGTTTTTGTGGCTTTGTCAATTTGTGCGATAATAACCACTATACCACTATCTGCAAGTTTTTGACGATCTATAACTACATCATCGGCGATTTGTTTGTTGATTTGATTATCCACAAAAACTTTACCTGTTTTTACGGTTTTTATGCGTTTGACATATTTTTGGCAAAGTTCTACTTGATCGCCATCACTCATAAGATAAATATTTCTTTCAGGGATACCACATTTCATCGCTGTTTCTTTGTGCTTGGTGATGTGATTGTATTCTCCATGAACTGGTAAGAAAAATTTAGGCTTAGTAAGGGTTAGCATAAGCTTTTGCTCTTCTATACTAGCGTGTCCGCTTACATGAATTTCACTAAATTCTTGATATGCTACTTTAGCTCCTGCTTTTAAAAGATAATCAAGCACAGCAGAAACGCTTGCTTCATTTCCTGGTATGGCTTTAGCTGAAATGATCACTTGATCTGTAGGCTTAATTTTTATAAATTTATGCTCATCTGTTGCCATTCTATAAAGCGCACTCATGGTTTCGCCTTGACTTCCTGTGGTTACAATAAGTACTTCATTGTCTTTATATTTGCTTACTTCATCAGCATCGATGAAAATTTTTCTGTCTAACTTAATATAACCAAGTTCCATTGTAGTATAAAGATTTCTTTCCATAGAACGACCGATAACACAAACTTTTCTACCGTATTTTAAACCATAAGTGATAGCTTGATAAACGCGGTGGATATTAGAACTAAAAGTACTCATGATCACTCTGCCTTTAGTGCGTGAAAAAATTTGATCAAAAGTTGGTCCTACCGAGCTTTCACTTTTTGTATAGCCTTCTTTATAAGAATTTGTACTATCGCTTAAAAGACATAAAACCCCTTCTTCTCCATAATATGCTAAACGTCCTAAGTCTGTTGGATAGCCATCAATTGGAGTTTGATCGATTTTAAAATCACCTGTGTGGATAATCGTTCCTGCTTTTGTCTTGATCGCAAGTGCTGAAGCATCAATGATAGAATGCGTGATGTGGATCCACTCTATATCAAATTCACCTATCTCGTAAACTTTGCGTTTTTCTACAGGGCGAAACCATTTGCGTTCTGCTTTTAAGCCATGTTCTTCAAATTTGTTTGAAATCATTCCTAAAGCCAAAGGTGTAGCGTAGATAGGAAATTGAAATTCTTTAAAGAAATAAGGCACCGCACCGATATGATCTTCGTGTGCATGAGTGATCACTATACCACGAATTTTATCTTTAATTTTTCTTACATAGTCAAAATCAGGGATGATAATATCTACCCCATGCATAGTTCCATCAGGAAAACTCATACCTATATCTACTATAATTGCGTCTTTATTGGTTTCAAAAACACTGATATTTCCACCAATTTCTCCTAAGCCCCCTAAAGGAGTGATGCGGATTTTATGTTCGCTAGAATTATTATATTTTAAAGGGTGCAAGCGGTTTTCATGTGAAACACGGTTGGCTTCTATACATTCTGCAAGAGCGATTTGCCAATCTTCATTGCCTGTGAGTTTTGAAGGAAGATTACGATTTTTCTTCTTTTTTTTATCAGTTTTATTTTCTGAGTTTTGAGAATTTTCCTTGTTGGAATTTTGATCGATTTTTGGAATATCGTTTTCATTTTGCAAAGAATCAGCTAATTTTTTTCTGCGATTTTTATATTTATAGCGTTTATTGTTTTTTGAATTTGAGTTCGGATTTTGTTCGTTTTTATTTATCTCTTTGTTTTCGTCCATATTCATCCTTTAATTTGTCATAAATTTTAAGGTATGAATCAACGCAAATTTCATGTGGTCTGATGTTTTCTTTTAAGCCAAGGGTGCTTAAAACTTCTAAAACTTTTGCTTTATATGTTTTTAAATTTCCTAAGAGTTGTTTTCTAGGAGCTTTAAAACAGTCTTTTAGAAAATTTTTGAAATTTTCTATTTCGCAAAGTTCATCAAAATCCTTAGTTTTAATCAAACTCATCACCGCTGACATAACTTTTGGTGGAGGATTAAAACATTGTGGATCAACATCAAAAAGCATTTTTCTTTCGCAAATCATTGCACTTAAAACACCTAAGGAAGAAAACTCACTATTTCCTTCTTTAGCGCAGAATTTTTCAGCCATTTCTTTTTGCACCATTACAATAAGCCCTAGACAATTTTTATCTTCTAAGGCTTTTAATATAATGTGACTTGCAACATAATAAGGCAAATTTGCAACCAAAAAATATGGTTTTTCATCAAGACTAGGATTAAAAGCTTCGCTTGCGTCTTGATGGATCAAGTTAAATTTTCCACATTCAAGTTCTTTTTGAAATTTCTTTTTTAAAATAGGTATGAGATCATTATCGATTTCATAAGCTTTTACTTGAGAAATTTTTAAAAGTTCTTGCGTTAAATCACCTAAGCCAGGCCCAATCTCAATGATATTGTTCATCTCTTTGGGTATGGCTTGGATGATTTTTGCTAATACGCTTTTATCGATTAAAAAATTTTGTCCGTATTGTTTTTTTGCTTTAACCATAAGAAATAATTTTATCTAAAAATTCTTAATTAAGTCTTTTTAGGTAGAATTATTTTTTGTAAAATTTCATAAGGATCAAAATGATTGTTTGTGCGGGTGGAAATGAAAATTTTTCTTTTGCAAAAGCTATAGGTATAGGTTTGGTTGAATCAGCTTTTCATTTGAGTCAACTTTGCTTCAAAGAAAAACCATCAAAACTTATATTTATAGGAACTTGTGGGCTTTACGATAAGGGTAAAATTTTAGAAATTTACAAAAGTTCACACGCTTTTAATGTAGAATTTTCTAAAATTTCACATGCTTTTTATACTCCTACAAAATATGAAATTTGTTTAGAAAAAGAAAATGTTTCTCGTGAAACAATCAAGATCAATTCTTCAAATTATATTTGTCAAAATTCAAAAGCAGCAAAAGAATTTTCGAAATTAGGTTTTTTTGCAGAAAATATGGAAGCCTTTTCTGTTTTAAGTGTAGCTAAAAATTTAAATATTGATGCAGAGTGTATTTTGTGTGCAACAAATTTTTGCAATGAAAACGCTCACGAAGATTTTATAAAAAATCATCAAAAGGCAAAAGAAAAATTAGAAGAATACTTAAAAAAATATCATTATATTTAAAAATTCAAAAAGGAAAATAATTTTGAAAGAGCTTGTTAATATTTTAGATTTTTTACCTGAAGAATTAGGAGAAAAAATCAAACCGATGTTTCGCGTGAAACAAATTTATCAATGGATTTATCAAAAATATGCCAATAATTTTTCCGATATGTCAAGTTTGCCAAAAGATTTGCGTTTAGAACTTGCGCAAAATTTTCATTTTTCCCCTGTAAAATGTGTTAAAAATGAGCAAAGTAAAGATGGAAGTATAAAATATCTTTTTGAACTCGTTGATGGTTTAAGGGTAGAAAGTGTGCTTTTGCCTATGAAAGAAGAAAAAATAGATGCAGAAGGCAAAAGAATTTCTCATGCAAGATACACTATCTGTGTTTCTTCTCAAGTGGGTTGTAAAAGTGGATGCAGTTTTTGTCTTACTGCCAAGGGTGGTTTGAAAAGAAATTTAAGTGCAGGGGAGATAGTCGGACAAATTTTATGGATCAAAAAACAAAATAATATCCCTTATGAACACCGTGTAAATATAGTATATATGGGTATGGGCGAGCCTTTGGATAATCTTAAAAATGTTTCCAAAGCGGTAAAAATTTTAGCACAAAATGATGGGCTTGCCATAAGTCCTCGCCGTCAAACCATCAGTACTAGCGGTTTGGCAAAACAAATCAAAGAATTAGGTCAAATGAATTTAGGTGTTTTACTTGCTATATCATTACATGCGGTTAATGACGAGCTTCGAACCGAACTCATGCCTATCAATAAAGCTTATAATATCGCTGCGATTATGGATGCGGTGCGTGAATTTCCTATAGATCAAAGAAAAAGAATAATGTTTGAATATCTTTTGATCGATGGTATCAATGATAAGCTTGAACACGCCAAAGAATTAGTTAAACTTTTAAATGGCATTAAAGCTAAAGTAAATTTAATACTCTTTAATCCACATGAAGGAAGTTTATATAAACGTCCTAGTTTAGAAAATGCGATTAAATTCCAAGATTTACTCAGCAATAAAGGTGTAACTTGCACTATAAGAGAAAGTAAAGGACTTGATATCTCAGCTGCTTGTGGACAGCTTAAAGAAAGGGCAAAAGAACAATGACAATACTAGATATTTTCGAAATCGTTTTTATAACAGCTGTTGTGATTATAGGTTTTGGTGGAATTGTTTTTGTAGTAACAAAAGAAAAAAAATAATTATTACACTTAATGGTGTCAAGGGGGAGACTTGAACTCCCGACCTCCGGCTTATGAGACCAGCGCTCTAACCAGCTGAGCTACCCTGACTAAAAATAAAAATATAATTATACTACTTTTTACTAAAAATTTTCTGATTTTTTAAAAAATAATTTTATTTTCAATATTTAAAAAATTTCTTTATTTTTAAAGCTTTTATAGATATAATGAATTCTTTATTTCATAGACAGGTGTCCGAGCGGTTGAAGGAGCACGCCTGGAACGCGTGTAAAGTGCAAGCTTTCGAGGGTTCGAATCCCTTCCTGTCTGCCATTCTTATTTTTAATATTTAAAATATTATTGTTTTGTCAAAAGTTATTTTATTGTTTATAAATTCTTAAATTTTTGATAAAATTTTAAAAATTTTATTTATCAGGTTTTTTATAATGCTACAATCAAGACTTTTGATGAATTTAAAAGGAATAGGAATATCTTTTATACCAAGAAATTTTTTTCAAATAAATTTAGATAAAATTTTTAATGATATTTTAAAATACAATATTAAAGACTTAGAAGAAATACAAGCTCGAGTTAAATATTATAATCAAATAAATGAATTTTTTACACCTACAGCAAAGGAAAAAATAGGAAAATTTCCTTTTAAAAGCACCTCTTATGCTTTTGATGCTTATGAAATCAGTAAATACTTTAAAGATGAATTTTTATGGAATAAAGAATTTGGCGATGTAAGACATACTTTTAAAGAAGCAACTATTTGCAAATCGAGATCTTTGGAAAATAATATAAATAATATTTTATTAAAACTTGATAAAAATAGGCACTTTTGCTTTTTAAAAGATAACATAAACTATGAAAATAAAAAGGATATAGCAATATTTAGAGGAGCAGTATATCAAAAACATAGAAAAGAATTTTTTGATTCTTATTTTAGTAGAACTTTTTGCGATATAGGAGATACTTCAAAACAACCTAGCCAATGGAAAAAAACTTTTTAAACAAAAAAGAACAAATGAAATATAAATTTATAATTTCTTTAGAGGGTAACGATGTAGCAAGCAACTTAAAATGGGCTATGAATTCTAATTCTTTAGTTTTAGCTCCAAAAATAACTTGCGAAACTTGGTTTATGGAAGGAACTTTAAAACCAAATTATCACTTTGCTTTGATTGATAATGAGAATTTGTCAGCAGTAATTGAATATTTTAAAGTCGCCCAAAAGATGCATTGGAAATTATTAATAATGCTCATCAATATATTAAGAAATTTTTAGATAAGAAAAAAGAATTCCATATAGGAATTTTGGTTTTGACCAAATATTTTTATTATTCTAGACAACTTGAACTTAACAAAAAAAGAGATATTTTAGAATTAATCAAATAGTAAAATTACTCTCATTAATTCTCTAATTTTTCATAAAAAATAAATCTTTTTATACATATATTACATCATAAATTAAAAATTTGATTTTAGTTTTCAGCCAAAAACAAGTAATATTGCGATAAAATCTCAGACTTATAAAGGGGCATTAGCTCAGCTGGGAGAGCACAACGCTGGCAGCGTTGGGGTCAGCGGTTCGAACCCGCTATGCTCCACCATATGGTTCCGTAGCTCAGCTGGTAGAGCACTACCTTGACATGGTAGTGGCCGTTGGTTCAAGTCCAATCGGAGCCACCATCACCCTTCCTTATACAAAGGATTATCATGCAAAACACTATCATACAAAAAGCCGTCCATAAAGATTTAAATTCTATACTTGAAATCACAAAAGATGCTTTAAATGCTATGAAAGCTATGAATTTTCACCAATGGGATGAGAATTATCCCAATGAAATAGTTTTTCAAGAAGATATACAAGCACAAGAACTTTATGTGTTTAAAGAAAATGATGAAATTTTAGGCTTTATCTGCATCAATGAAAAATTTGAACCTGAATTTTACAAACAAGTTATTTTTAACAAAAATTATGATGATAAAGCCTTTTATCTACACCGTTTAGCCGTCAAACAAAATGCAAAAGGCAAAGGCGTAGCACAAAAACTTTTAAATTTTTGCGAAAATTTTGCCTTGGAAAATCACAAGGCAAGTTTAAGAGCAGATACTCATGGTAAAAATTTTCCTATGAATTCGCTTTTTAAAAAGCTTGATTTTAATTTTTGTGGAAACTTTGACATACCTAATTACCAAGATCCTTTTTTAGCTTATGAAAAAATTCTAAACCAAAAAGCTTTTTGAGTTTTTTTCATAGGCTTTGATTTGTGCTTCATGTTTTAAAGTCAAAGCTATATTATCAAGTCCTTCCAAAAGACAAGTTCTGTGAAAATCATCTAAATCAAAAGAAAAAGTCTTATCTTTAAAAATTACTCTTTTTTCCAATAAATAAATTTCTATATTTTTATCTCGGGATTTTTTTAACTCCTCAACTATTTCTAAAACCTCATCTTTAACAAGTTCTATGGTAAGCAAACCATTTCCTAAGGCATTGTTTTTAAAAATATCCGCAAAAGAAGGTGCGATAATAGCTCTAATACCATAATCAACCAAAGCCCAAGGCGCATGCTCTCTTGAAGATCCACTACCAAAATTTTCAAAACTTACCAAAATAGAACTATTTTGATATTCTTCTTTGTTAAGATTAAAATCCATATTTAAAACACTTTCTTTATCATCCAAATAGCGCAAATCATGGAACAAATGCTTACCAAAACCTTGCTTAGACACTGCAAGTAAAAATTGCTTAGGTATAATTTGATCTGTGTCTATGTTAGCATATTCTAAAGGACAAGCTATGCCTTTATGTATAATAAATTTTTGCATATTAAACTCCTAAATACTTTCTATTATCACAAATAACACCTTCTATGGCACAAGCTGCCGCACTTGCAGGACTCATCAAATGAGTGATAGAACCTTTACCTTGTCTGCCTACAAAGTTACGATTTGAAGTTGAAGCAACTCTTTGACCTGAATTTGCTTTATCATCATTCATACCAAGACACATAGAACACCCTGCATATCTCCACTCACACCCTGCCTCAATAAAAATCTTATCAAGCCCTAAATTTTCAGCTTCTTTTCTTACTTGCATTGAACCAGGCACGATTAAAGCTTTAACATTTTTATGAATTTTATGCCCTTTTAAGATATCAGCGGCTATTTTAAGATCTTCTAAACGCCCATTTGTGCAAGATCCTATAAATACAATGTCGATTTTTACCCCTTCTATAACTTGATCTTGCTCTAAATTTACATAAGATAAAGCATCAAGCAAAGATTTTTGCTCACTTTGATTTTTAAAATCACTTATTTTTGGAATTTTTTCATCTATACCAATCACTTGCGAAGGATTTGTTCCATAGCTAATTTGTGGTTGTATCTTGCTTACATCTAGAGTAATACTCTCATCATATTTTGCTCCTTCATCACTTCTTAAACTCTTCCAATACTCACAATACTTTTGAAATTCTTCTCCTTTAGGTGCAAATTCCTTTCCCTTAATATACTCAAAAGTGATCTCATCAGGAGCTATCATACCTACTTTAGCTCCAAATTCTATAGCCATATTACAAAGAGTCATTCTAGCTTCCATACTTAAATTTCTTATAAGTTCTCCGCAAAATTCTATAGCATAGCCTGTGCCTTTTGCCGTGCCGTATTGTGCGATCAAATACAAAATCAAATCCTTAGCATAAACGCCTTTTTGAAACTGCCCTTTACATTCGATTTTCATAGTTTTAAGTTTGGCTTGTTTTAAAGTTTGCGTTGCCATGACATGCTCTACTTCACTCGTGCCTATACCAAAGGCTAAAGCTCCAAAAGCCCCATGTGTTGCCGTATGAGAATCCCCACAAACTAAAGTAACCCCAGGTAAAGTAAAGCCAAGCTCAGGACCTACTATATGAACTATGCCTTGATTTTTATCTCCAAGTCCTAAAAGCCTTACTCCAAATTCCTTAGTATTTTGCATCAAAGTTGTAATTTGCTCTTTTGCCATATCAGAACAAGCATTTAAATCCATACTTTTAGTTGAAACATCATGATCTATAGTAGCCAAAGTTAAATCCGCTCTTGCCATTCTACGCTTAGCCATTTTAAGCCCTGAAAATGCTTGAGGGCTTGTTACTTCATGGATTAAATGTCTATCAATATAAAGTATAGGAAGTTCGTTTTTGCCTTCATAAACCACATGAGCATCAAAGACTTTCTCATATAAAGTTTTAGCCATTGTCATTCTCCTTTAAAATTTCTAAAATACAATCCCCCATTTCATGGGTATTTAAATACGACTTAGCATTTAAATCCTTAGTCATTTTTCCTTGTGCCAATGCCAAAGATATAGCATTTTCTATATCCTGTGCGGCTTGTTCTTCTTTGAAACTATACTTTAACATCAAAGCCGCACTTAAAATTTGAGCTATGGGATTGGCTATATTTAAATGAGCTATATCAGGCGCACTTCCACCTGCTGGCTCATAAAGTCCAAAACCTTTATCATTTAAACTTGCTGAACTTAACAAACCCAAAGATCCATTAATAGCAGCTAACTCATCACTCAAAATATCACCAAAAAGATTTGAACAAAGCATAACATCAAAAATGCTAGGATTTTTTACAATCTGCATCGCAGCATTATCCACATACATGTACTCTAAGTTTATATCTTGATAATCTTTTGCAACATTTGCCACCACTTCTCGCCACAAAATAGAACTTGCTAAAACATTCGCCTTGTCGATTAAATGGACTTTTTTCTTTCTTATTCTTGCACTTTCAAAAGCGATATGAGCTATCCTTTCTATCTCTTTTTTAGTGTAAATTTCAGTATCATACGCACTTTCTTTACCTAAATCTTGCTTACCAAAATAAATCCCACCTGTAAGCTCTCTAACACATAAAATATCCACTCCTTTTTGGATAATCTCATTTTTTAAAGGTGAAGCATGAGTTAAACTTTCATAAATTTTACAAGGACGCAAATTTGCAAACAAATTAAAATGCTTTCTTAAAGGCAAAAGCGAGGCTCTTTCAGGTCTTTGATCTATGGGTAAATTATCCCACTTAGGCCCACCCACAGAACCAAATAAAATCGCATCACTTTTCTCACAAAGCTTTAAAGTTTCATCACTTAAAGCCACTCCATAAGCATCTATACTTGCACCACCTATTTTAGCTTCATTAAATTCAAAACTAAAATTGTATTTTTGCGCGATAAAAGTTAAAATTTTTAAAGCCTCTTTCATTACCAAAGGCCCTATGCCATCTCCTGCTAAAACAGCTACTTTATAAGTTTTCATGCCATTTTCCTTTCTTCTACTTTTAAAGAGCGATAAATCGCATTGTAAGCACTCACAAAAGCTTGTGCTGAAGCTTCTATAACATCTGTTGAAAGTCCTTTTCCATGGAATTTTCTCCCTTTAAATTCCAAATCCACATCCACTTGTCCTTGAGCATCTACCCCTGAACTTTTTGCATTGATACTATAAGCTTTTAACACAGGCTTTAAATTCGTTATCCTAGCAATGCAGTTAAAAACTGCTTCAACAGGACCATTTCCTGTGCAAGCTTCAGTTTTTAGCTCTTCTTTGATACGCATACAAACACAAGCGGTTGGGATATTGCCACTAATCACGCTTAATTTTTCAAGTATAAATTCATTTTCTTCTTCATTTTCATAGCTTAAAAACATCAAAGCTTCCAAATCATAATCATACACTTGACCCTTTTTATCCGCAAGGCGTAAAAAACGCTCATAAACATCATCTAAATTATAAGTATTTTCATCATAGCCTAAATTTTCAAGGCAAGTTTTTATCATAGCCCTTCCGCTTCTTGCTGTCATTAGCATACGATTTTCATGAATTCCTATGGCACTAGGGCTTATGATCTCGTAAGTTTGCCTATTTTTAAGCACTCCATCTTGATGAATGCCTGAACTATGAGAAAACGCATTGCTACCAACTATAGCTTTATGCGAAGGTATGCTTTCATTAGTGATAGCTGAAACTAATTTTGAAGTTTTAGAGATATTTTCACATTTAATATCAGTATAAAAACCTTTTAAATAATCTTTCCTAGTTCTTATCGCCATAACCACTTCTTCTAAAGCGCAATTGCCCGCCCTTTCGCCAAGTCCATTTATAGTGCACTCTATCTGTCTTGCACCTTGTAAAATAGCACTTAAACTATTGCCCGTTGCCATACCTAAGTCATTGTGACAATGCACAGAAATGATAGCTTTGTCTATATTTGACACTTTGTTAAATAAAATTTTGATGATATTAGCAAATTCACTTGGCAAGGTATAGCCCACAGTATCTGGGATATTTATGGTTTTAGCGCCTGCTTTTATCGCATTTTCTACCATAAAACAAAGATTGTCTATAGGAGTTCTTCCTGCATCTTCACATGAAAATTCTACATCATCAGTATAAGATCTTGCTCTTATAATCGCTCTTTTTGCCATAGACAAAATTTCATCAAAATCTTTTTTTAATTTATCTTGTATATGTAAAGTCGAAGTGGCTATAAAAGTATGAATTCTAAAATGCTTTGCCACTTTTAAAGCTTCATAAGCCATATCTATATCTTTATCCAATGCCCTAGAAAGTGCACAAATGGTTGAATTTTTAACCTTAGAAGCGATATTTTGCACCGCTTTAAAATCCCCTTGTGAAGATACCGGAAAACCTGCTTCTATCACATCTACGCCTAAATTTTCAAGCGCTAAAGCAATTTGTAATTTTTGATTGATACCCAAAGAACTACCTAAAGCTTGTTCTCCATCACGCAAAGTGGTATCAAAGATTATGATTTTATTATCTTTCATGATTTAATCCTTTAAAACCAAACAGACTAAATGAATTTAAAAAATTCAAAAACTTGACAAACAATGATAAAAACTTAAAAATATAAAAAATGATTAAAAATAAAATTGAGTTTTAGAGTGAGAGTTGCAGTAGTAGATTAAAAGTATCTTTACTTTTTTGTTGGACTGAATTTGAAATTTCAAAAATTTGTTTCATCTTTTCCTCCTTTGTTTAAAATCAATCCTTAATGTATCATATTTTTAGTAAATGTATTTGTAAAATTCTTAAATTAAGAAAATTATTGATATAATTGTAATTTTAAGTAACAAAAAGGATGTTGATGTTAAAAGAACTCTTAGAGATTAAAAAAGAAATGGAACCTGTTATTCACGAAGCCAATGTAAAATTAAATATGCTAGCCCGTGAAGTCATAGTCCGAAAAAAAGAATACGAAATTTATGGCCCTATGGTAGATCGTGTTTATCTTGATAATGCCATTTATGTTAAAGTTATGTCAAGTGGACGCGATGTAAAAACAGACAATGTAGCTATAAAAAACGGTTTTTACATGGTTTTTGTCGCCCCTGAAAAGGAAAGTACAAAAGATATCAAAAACAAACTCAAAGTAGCTTATGAGGGACTTGATAACAAATTTATTGCTACGCTCATACGATCTTGCCAACGCTTTAAAGAAATCATAAATAAAACCCAAGCTACACTCGCTAAAGCTTCTAAAATGAATGTAGTAGTAAAAACGAATTTAGGTGAAGCAAGTGCTGCACTAAAATTTAACATCAATATAGAATACACTAGAGATACTCAAAAACTCACTCGCGAAAATTCAAAATCAGCAGGAAGCTTTAGAGATACTAAAACTTATATAAATCTTATAGTAGAAAAAAGCACAGATTCTCAAATTTGTGAAAAATTACTTGATGATGTTGAAAAATACTTTATTGGTGGAGGTTGATAAAATGCAACTTTAAGTTGCATTTTTTTAAAATTTATAAGCATATCCTAAATAAATACTATAGTTTGTTTGTTTAGGATCATAAAAATTTGATCCAATGCTATTTTCATAAAAATTTCTAGAATTATATCTTATTTGTTCAGCTTTAACACCTAGTTCTATTTCATTGTGTTCAGTTAGCTCATATATAGCGCCTGCTTTAACTCCATAAACAAAACCATCAAATTTTTTAGATAAAGATAAACGCGAAGTTTTTAAATCAATATCTGTTCTTGCATAACCAGAATACACACCTAAAACTCCTCTTGTTTTTTCAAAAAGTTCTGGAGTAAAATCATAACCTAATAAAAATTTATTTATAGAAAAATCAGCTTCTATATTAAACTGAGGAGTTGTAATAAAATCATCAAAGCCATCAGAATTAGCATAAAGAAAATAAATTCTATGAAGTTGATTTAAACGATATCCTATTTTCAAATCTAAAACCGGAATATTTTCTATCATATCTCCATTGATCACTGAACTTTTATTCCCATTATGCTTAAGATCGCTTTTTACTTTAGTATGTAAAAAAGCTGCATCAGCACCTATAAAAAAACCAGAATTCTCATCTGCTAAAGCTAAATTTGAAAACAAAGTAGCACTTGCGACAATGCTTAATAATTTTTTATTCATAACCTAACTCCTTATAATAAAATTCGATCTAAAAAATTTAGATCTTTTTATATTATATATTCTTCAAAGGTTAAATAAGATCTTTTTATAAAATATTTAATCTTTACATAAAAATATGTGAATATTTTACTCAAATATTATTTTGGAACAACTATATCACTACGACATTCTATTACCGTATGTACATTTCCACGCGGGTTAAAATCCCCCACAACTTTAATCCATTTTGGTTTTAATTTATCTTTTAAAGTATTATAAATTTCATTGATGCTTGCTTCATGTGAAACATTTCTATACATAAAAGTATTGATATAAAGTTTTATCGCCTTAAGCTCAACCACAAATTTATCAGGCATATACTCAAGATAAATCGTCGCAAAGTCAGGATAACCTGAACGCGGACAAGTACACATAAATTCAGGTAAAGTGATTTTAATGATATAGTCATTTTTCGCATCATTTGGCCAAATTTCCATATTTTCTACATCAAATTCTTTGATTTCTTTTTCACCATAACGCATAGATTTTCCTTAAAAATTTAAATTCAAGCAAAAATTATAACAAAATAAGTTTTTAAAACGATTATGATACAGATAAGAAAATGCAATTTTATTGCAACTCACTCCTAGCAAGAGTGAGTTAGCAATAAATTGAAGGCAGTTCAAGCCTAAGCCTAGTATTACAAGACTACCAAGATAGGCTTGTAAAGCAAGGCTTGCTCCCTTTAAGGGAGCAAAAAACAATATTTTATAGAATATTAAAGCTTAAATTATTGTTTAAGCTGGATCAAGGTTTGAAGCATTTGATCACTCGTTGAAATGGTTTTAGAGTTTGCTTGATAACCCCTTTGAATGATGATAAGTTCAGTTAAAGAACGGCTTAAATCCACATTTGACATTTCAAGAGCTGAGGTTTTCATCTCACCACGACCACCTGTTCCTGCTTCACCTACTACTATAGAACCACTATTTGCAGTGACTTTGAAAAGATTTCCACCTATTTCTTCAAGACCTGAGTTATTAGCCACTGAAGCCATAGCTATTTTTGCTACTGCAAAAGTTTTACCATTGGTAAATTCACCTAAGATATTACCTTTATCATCAACGCGGATTGCATCAGGTTTTAAGTTTCCTGAAGTATAACCATCAGTTGCTTGAGAAGTTAAAGTTGAAGCTGAATTTGAACTTACAAGACCATCATTGCTTCCACTTGTTCCAAAAGAAAGTTTGATTTGTTGGTTTGGTGCAGCACCATTATTTGGTGAGAAATTTATAGTTCTTGGAGTATAATTTGATAAAGATCCATCGTTGTTAAATCTTGCACTACCTACGATAATATTGTTCGGACCTTCTCCTGTAGTGTTAATCTCTGCAGGTTCAGGTACACGGATAATCATTTGCCATTCATTACCCCCATCTTGAGTAGTGCTTTGTTTGACAAATTGCACTTCTAAAGTGTGTTTTGATCCCAAAGAATCATAAATTTCAAGTCCAGCTGAAAAAGCGCTAAGTTTTAAAAGTTCGCTTTGTTTAACTTGATTTCCTGCAGGAAAAGATCCATCAAGACCTTTAAAGATCTTTGTAAAAGCATCATTGGTACTTACAGTGCCTTTCTCATCTGTATAAGAAGTAATGTTAAAATTCATATTGTGAGCATTAAAAGTTAATGCTTCTTGTTTATTTGATAAAACAGGGCTTTTTGAAGTTTCATTAACATTAGTGATAGAAAAAGCTCCTGATGAATTTACCACCACTTTAACATTTTCATTTACATCTGCTGCAGCAAATGTTCCACTTCCATCATAATCCACCCCATATCTTGCATCTCTTTGTAAAAGTTCTCTTAAATCCTCAGTAGTGTGAAAAGTCCTTACATTGGTATTTAATAAAGATCCATTCATTACTGCATTATAATAATTTTGCGAACCTACACTAGCAGTATCCGTTCCTGCCCAAGTAGTACCATTATCTCCTGTTCCTTGAACATAAGCATAACCTCCATCAGGATTATACATAGGAGGAAGAGTTTGAGCTGAAGAACTATAAATGTATTTATGTGCAGTGATAACTTGAGCATTTCTACCACCTGTTAAATTATTAGCTTGCCCACCATTACCTCCAGTAGCTGTCCATAAAGAAGCATTATTTTGATCTACCTTTGCATAACTAAATGAACCTTCAGCTCCATTTTCTCCATCTTTCCAAGTTGCTGTCCAAACTTCACCTGCAGTATTATCAGAATTTACTACAAGATTGATATTTTTCATACTATCTGTGGTACCATCAGAATTTGTATTGACAAAATCAATTCCACTTCCATCTTTATTTTTAACTGCTTTTACTCCTGTTCCTGTTCTTGTGTCATTAGAAGCTGTGAAAGTGTTAATATAAGTTATAGCTTCATCTATACTTGTTATATTTTCATTTTCTATTTTAACACCATTTAGAACTATGCTTAATTTTGTTTTTTGATTGCCATTTCCCCAAAAGGCTGCAGTTTGGTTTTGGTGTAAATTTGAATCAAAAGCACTTACACCTAATTTATTGGTAGAATATTGTGCATCTGTATATGAAACCCAAATTCCTTGTCCATCTCTTAAATTTAAGCCTTGGCCATTAGAATTAAATAAAGAAGCCGCATCCACACCTTTTTCAGTTACTTCAACTGAATTTTTAGAAGTAGTATAAAACTGAGTTGTTCCTGTATCATTTTCATCTTTAGTTTCACTTGTTTTTACATTATATCCATGAACAGAATCAAGTGCATATAAAGGGGTACTAGCTGTGCCTATACTAAGCCCACTATTTAAATTTGCTTTTATTGCAACTTCGGTTGATTGTGCTGCAGGGATATGCATACCTGGATCGATGAAAATATTTTGTGGGCTTCTTGAACTATCTATACTTTGAGTACCCCAGTCTATATTCCATCCTTGAACCACAAAGCCTGCATTATTAACAAAATTTCCATAAGCATCAAGCTTAAAGTCTCCGCTTCTTGTAAGATAGTTTGTAAGACCCCCATCATCACTTACCATAAAGAAACCATCACCATTGATAGCAACGTCAGTGTTTTTATCTGTAGTTTGAACTGAACCTTGAGAGTGAATTCTTGTAGTAGAACTTACTGAAACACCAAGACCGATTTGAAGTGGGTTTGATCCACCTCTTCCGTCAGTTGGTGCTGTAGCGATTTTCACAGTTTGGCTAAACATGGTTCCAAAATCTGCACGAGAGTATTTAAAACCAGTCGTATTAACATTTGAAATGTTATTACCTTCAACATCCATCGCAACTTGATGTGCTTGTAGTCCGCTTACGCCAGACCAAAGTGATCTCATCATCTTAAATCCTTTATAAAATATTGCTTTAAAAATTTAACGCTTTGGCTTTAAAAAACTTTTGCGTTTATGTGAAATTTTACAAGCAAGTTCTGTTCCAACTTTTAAAATTTTTTAGGAAATTTTATAAAAAATATAGAAAAAATTTAAAGGTATTTTAGGAGTTTATGAAGCTTTGGACTTTTATGTAATGAAAATTACCAAAATCATACCCTAACTCTTAAATTTGCTGCATGGGTTAAAGCCACTGCGATAGCATCTGTGATATCTAAAGGCTTGATATCTTTACTAAGTCCTAAAAGTCTTTTTACCATAAAAGCAACTTGTTCTTTGGTTGCTTTAGCTTTTCCTGTAACGGCTTTTTTCACTTGTAAGGGAGTGTATTCTGCAAAATCTCCATGAATTTGAAGAATTTTTAAAGATAGAGCTCCACGAAATTGTGCGAGTTTTAAAACGGTCTTTGGATTGTAAGCAAAAAAGATATCTTCTATGGCTACCTCATCAAAAGAATGGTTTTTAAAAATTAAATCCAAACCCTCACAAAGCTCTGTGATTTGATACTGTAAGGTACTCGGCTTTATCTTTATAAGTCCTGCTTCTATGAGAATGTTTTTTCCTTTGTTGGCTTCTATGATAGCATAACCGCAATTTCTCGAACCTGGATCTATACCTAAAATTTTCAAATTCATACCTTTTGAAAAATAAAATACAAAAGCGGATTTTAACCTTTTTTTATGAAATTTAAGATAAAATTTATACATTATGCAAAATTTAAAGAGAGATTATGAATCCAAGCCAAATACTTGAAAATTTAAAAAAAGAATTAAGCGAAAATGAATACGAAAACTACCTATCAAATTTAAAATTCAACGAAAAGCAAAGCAAAGCAGATCTTTTGGTTTTTAACGCTCCAAATGAACTCATGGCTAAATTCATACAAACAAAATACGGCAAAAAAATTGCGCATTTTTATGAAGTGCAAAGCGGAAATAAAGCTATCATAAACATACAAGCACAAAGTGCTAAACAAAGTAACAAAAGCACAAAAATCGACATAGCTCATATAAAGGCACAAAGCACGATTTTAAATCCTTCTTTTACTTTTGAAAGTTTTGTTGTGGGGGATTCTAACAAATACGCTTATGGAGCATGTAAAGCTATAACACATAAAGACAAGCTTGGAAAACTTTATAATCCTATCTTTGTTTATGGGCCTACAGGACTTGGAAAAACACATTTACTTCAAGCAGTTGGAAATGCAAGCTTAGAAATGGGAAAAAAAGTTATTTACGCTACCAGTGAAAATTTTATCAATGATTTTACTTCAAATTTAAAAAGTGGCTCTTTAGATAAATTTCATGAAAAGTATAGAAACTGCGATGTTTTGCTTATAGATGATGTGCAGTTTTTAGGAAAAACCGATAAAATTCAAGAAGAATTTTTCTTTATATTTAATGAAATCAAAAATAACGATGGACAAATCATCATGACTTCAGACAATCCACCCAACATGCTAAAAGGTATAACCGAACGCTTAAAAAGTCGTTTTGCACATGGGATCATAGCTGATATAACTCCACCTCAACTAGATACAAAAATAGCCATCATAAGAAAAAAATGTGAATTTAACGATATCAATCTTTCTAATGATATCATAAACTATATCGCCACTTCTTTAGGGGATAATATAAGAGAAATCGAAGGTATCATCATAAGTTTAAATGCTTATGCAACCATACTAGGACAAGAAATCACACTCGAACTTGCCAAAAGTGTGATGAAAGATCATATCAAAGAAAAGAAAGAAAATATCACTATAGATGACATTTTATCTTTGGTATGTAAGGAATTTAACATCAAACCAAGCGATGTGAAATCCAATAAAAAAACTCAAAATATAGTCACAGCAAGACGCATTGTGATTTACCTAGCTAGGATACTTACAGCTTTGACTATGCCACAACTTGCGAATTATTTTGAAATGAAAGATCATACAGCTATTTCACATAATGTTAAAAAAATCACAGAAATGATAGAAAATGATGCTTCTTTAAAAGCAAAAATCGAAGAACTTAAAAACAAAATTCTTGTTAAAAGTCAAAGTTAAGTGAAAGGATGTGAAAAATAAATTCTAGAGTGTGAAAAAAAGAAATTAAGCAAAGTATGATAAAATACAAATTTGATTATTTTGCTTTGAAGAATTTCACAATTTCAACAAGCTTATTATTACAACGAATTTAAAATTAAAATAAACCAAGGAGAAAAAATGAAGTTAAGTATCAATAAAAATACTTTAGAATCTGCAGTGATTTTATGTAATGCTTATGTAGAAAAAAAAGATTCAAGCACCATTACTTCTCATCTTTTTTTTCATGCTGATGAAGATAAACTTCTTATTAGAGCTAGTGATTATGAAATAGGTATCAACTATAAGATAAAAAAAATCCGCGTAGAATCAAGTGGTTTTGCTACTGCAAACGCAAAAAGTATTGCAGATGTTATTAAAAGCTTAAACAATGAAGAAGTTGTTTTAGAAACCATTGATAATTTTTTATTTATAAGACAAAAAAGCACAAAATACAAACTTCCTATGTTTAATCATGAAGATTTTCCAAATTTTCCAAATACAGAAGGAAAAAACCAATTTGATATTGATTCAAGTGACTTAAGTCGTTCTCTTAAAAAGATATTACCAAGTATTGATACAAACAACCCAAAATACTCCTTAAATGGTGCATTTTTAGATATAAAAACAGATAAAATTAACTTCGTAGGAACTGATACAAAACGCCTTGCAATCTATACTTTAGAAAAAGCAAATAATCAAGAATTTAGTTTTAGTATCCCTAAAAAAGCTATTATGGAAATGCAAAAACTTTTCTATGAAAAAATAGAAATTTTTTATGATCAAAATATGCTTATCGCTAAAAATGAAAATTTTGAATTCTTTACAAAACTTATCAATGATAAATTTCCAGATTATGAAAAAGTTATACCAAAAACTTTCAAACAAGAACTCAGTTTTTCAACTGAAGATTTTATAGATAGTCTTAAAAAAATCAGCGTTGTAACTGAAAAAATGAAACTTCATTTTAACAAAGATAAAATCATCTTTGAAGGTATAAGTTTAGACAATATGGAAGCAAAAACAGAACTTGAAATTCAAACAGGAGTAAGTGAAGAATTTAATCTTACTATAAAAATCAAATATTTACTTGATTTTTTAACTTCTATAGAAGAAGAAAAATTCACTTTAAGTGTAAATGAACCTAATTCAGCATTTATAGTCAAATCCCAAGGACTATCAATGATTATCATGCCTATGATTTTGTAATAAAACAAGTAAAAGATAAAGGAAAAATATGCAAGAAAATTACGGTGCGAGTAATATTAAAGTCCTAAAAGGCCTAGAAGCTGTTAGAAAACGCCCAGGTATGTATATAGGAGATACAAACATAGGCGGACTTCATCATATGATTTATGAAGTTGTGGATAATTCTATCGATGAAGCTATGGCAGGACATTGTGATACTATAGATGTAGAAATCACTACTGAAGGAAGCTGTATAGTTAGTGATAATGGTCGTGGTATTCCTGTTGATATGCACCCAACTGAAAATATGCCAACTTTAACTGTTGTTTTAACTGTCCTTCATGCAGGGGGAAAATTCGATAAAGATACTTACAAAGTTTCAGGTGGTTTGCACGGTGTTGGGGTTTCGGTTGTAAATGCACTCTCTAAAAAACTTGTAGCTACAGTTGAAAGAAATGGAGAAATTTATCGTCAAGAATTTTCAGAAGGTAAAGTTATCAGTGAATTTGGTGTGATAGGAAAAAGTAAAAAAACAGGAACAACTATAGAATTTTGGCCTGATGATCAAATTTTTGAAGTAACTGAATTTGATTATGAAATTTTGGCTAAAAGATTTCGTGAACTTGCATACTTAAATCCAAAAATCACTATAAATTTTAAAGATAACCGCGTAGGCAAACATGAAAGTTTTCACTTTGAAGGTGGAATTTCTCAGTTTGTTACAGACTTAAATAAAAAAGAAGCTTTAACTAAAGCAATTTTTTTTAGCGTAGATGAAGAAGATGTGAATGTTGAAGTAGCTTTGCTTTACAATGATACTTATAGTGAAAATTTACTCTCTTTTGTAAATAATATCAAAACCCCAGATGGTGGAACACACGAAGCTGGTTTTAGAATGGGCTTAACTCGTGTGATAAGTAACTATATAGAAGCAAATGCAAGTGCTAGAGAAAAGGACAATAAAATCACGGGTGAAGATGTGCGTGAAGGTTTGATCGCTGTTGTAAGTGTAAAGGTGCCTGAACCACAATTTGAAGGACAAACCAAAGGAAAACTTGGTTCAACTTATGTGCGTCCTATAGTTTCAAAAGCAAGTTTTGAGTATTTGACTAAATACTTTGAAGAAAATCCTATCGAAGCTAAAGCTATAATGAACAAAGCCTTAATGGCAGCTAGAGGAAGAGAAGCAGCGAAAAAAGCTAGAGAATTAACGCGTAAAAAAGAAAGTTTAAGCGTAGGAACTTTACCAGGGAAATTAGCTGATTGTCAAAGTAAAGATCCAAGTGAAAGTGAAATTTATCTTGTGGAAGGGGATTCTGCAGGAGGTTCTGCAAAACAAGGTAGGGAAAGATCTTTCCAAGCTATACTGCCTTTGCGTGGTAAAATTTTAAATGTTGAAAAAGCAAGATTAGATAAAATTTTAAAATCTGAGCAAATTCAAAATATGATTACCGCTTTTGGCTGTGGTATAGGTGAAGATTTTGATCTTTCAAAACTTAGATATCATAAAATCATCATCATGACAGATGCGGATGTTGATGGATCTCATATACAAACCTTACTTTTAACTTTCTTCTTCCGTTTTATGAATGAACTTGTAGCAAATGGACATATTTATCTAGCACAACCACCTTTATATCTTTATAAAAAAGCTAAAAAGCAAATTTATTTAAAAGATGAAAAAGCTTTGAGCGAATACCTGATAGAAACAGGAATAGAAGGTTTAAACTATGAAGGTATAGGAATGAATGATTTAAAAGATTATTTAAAAATCGTTGCAGCTTATCGTGCGATTTTAAAAGATCTTGAAAAGCGTTTTAATGTAATTTCTGTAATACGCTATATGATAGAAAATTCAAATTTAGTTAAAGGAAATAATGAAGAATTATTTAGTGTAATCAAACAATTTTTAGAAACACAAGGACACAATATCTTAAATCATTATATCAACGAAAATGAAATTCGAGCTTTCGTTCAAACTCAAAATGGCTTAGAAGAACTTGTGATCAATGAAGAACTTTTCACTCATCCATTATATGAAGAAGCAAATTATATTTTTGATAAGATTAAAGATAGAGGCTTGGAATTTGATAAAGATATTTTAGAAGTTCTTGAAGATGTTGAAACCAATGCTAAAAAAGGTGCTACTATACAACGCTATAAAGGTTTAGGGGAAATGAATCCTGAGCAACTTTGGGAAACCACAATGGATCCAAGCGTAAGAAGACTTTTAAAAATCACTATTGAAGATGCACAAAGTGCAAATGATACCTTTAATCTCTTTATGGGTGATGAGGTTGAACCAAGACGCGATTATATCCAAGCACACGCTAAAGATGTAAAGCATTTGGATGTGTAAATTTATCATTGAAGAAATGATTTCTTCAATGAGTTTTGTTTTGTAAGAGTATAGCTAGAGGAATTCTTCTTCTTGTATCGTATTTTTCTCCATAATATTTTTCAAGATAATTTAAAATTTTTTCTTCATCTTCAGGTTCTATTTCCCAAAGTCCTTCACTATCTTGCATCCATCTTATAGCTGCTAACCAAGCTTTTCTACTTGCATGCATATTGGTAATGAGATTAGATCCATGACAAGCTAAACAATTTGCTTCCACTAAAGGTGAATCAGGATCGATAATCAATCCTGTATCAGGGTTAATTTCAAGATTTTGAGCCCAACTTGCACTTAAAAACAATGCTAAGATCAATATAATTTTTTTCATACTTAAACTCCATAAACATTAACTCTATGGCATGCATTATTGATATATCCTCCTGGATTCCACTGTGCTAAAACCATAGGTTGACTGTTACCTTGACTATCGATAGCTCTTGCCCAAATTTCATAATATCCTTTTGTTGGTATTGATATTTGAGCACTCCATTTTTGCCATGCTAATCTATTTAATGGTTTTTCTACCTTTGCTTTAGTCCATGTTACGCCATAATCATTGCTTACATAAACTTCACTAACTTCAAGTTCTCCAGCCCAAGCTTTACCTCTAACTTCAAATTTTTTATTTGCTTTTATTTCAGAACCATTTTTGATATTAGTAATTACAGATCTTATAGGCATTGATTCTATGATTTTCATCTCGCCTTTATAGTTAAAATCTCCTGGTTTTACCGGATTTACAGGAACTTTATAAGAACCTTCCATTTTTTCACCATCATGAATTTTATTTCTTACTGAAATTTTATAAAGCCATTTACCGCTTGTACTTGCAGGGTAACCACCACAAACAAGTCTAAGTGGATAGCCATTGACTAAAGGAATATCTTTGCCTTCATAAGCCCAAGCTATTAGAGTTTCATCTTGTAAAGCTTTAGAAATAGGAACTCCTCTACTAATAGGTGAAGTTTCTTCACCATTTAATTTTGTATCTATGCCATAATATCCGATATAAACTGCATTATTTTTGATGCCACAATCTTTTAAAATATCTTTTAAACGCACTCCTGTCCATCTACCGCAAGCTACTGCACCATAACCCCATTGAGTTCCTTTTGTGCTAGGTATAACTTCGGATCTACCATTTCCACCGCATTCAACTGTTAAGGCATAAGTATAGGTTTTAAATTTCTTTTTTAAATCTTCTATGGTGTAAGATTTTTTATTGATAATGCTTTCTCCATCAATTTCTAAAGTCCAACCTTTGTGAAGTCTTTCTTTTATCGTTTCTAGGCTTGGTGGTAAGCCATTATTTCTAACAAAGAAATTTTCAGGTTTGGTAAAATCAGAATCAAGAGCATAAATTTCAGTTTCTGCTGTTAATGGTTTTTCGCCATGGTAGATAAGATCTTTTTTACCTTCTATTTTAAAATCAGGCAATTCTTTTGCCAAAGCCTTACTTCCTAAAAAATTCTCAAAAGAAAAATTTGACAATACGCTAATACCAAGCAAACCAAATCCTATATTTTTTAAGAAATCTCTGCGATCTTCTTTTTGATTGTTTTGTTTCATTGAAATATCCTTATATTTTTATGATTTTTTTATTTTATTATAAATTTTAGGAATTTAAATAATTGATTATATTAATCTTTTTGATTAAAAAAATTAATTATTTTTATAATTTTGCATATTAAAATAAAATCATTATATGTTCGAGTTTTATTACATTTTAACTAAGTTTTTTCTACAATTAAATTTTTAAAATTATTTAAGGAATGATTTTGACTTTACTTACTAATCCTATCATTATCAGTGTTGTTTTGATGACTTTACTTTGTTTGTTTCGTTTTAATGTGCTTTTGAGTCTTTTGATCTCAGCTCTTGTTGCAGGTGTATTTTCTCATCTTGAACTCGTAGATACTATGAATATACTTATAAGCGGAATGAAAGAAAATTTAAAAACAGCTCTTAGCTATATACTCTTAGGGGCCATTGCCGCAGCGATTTCAAAGACAAATTTAACTGCATATTTGATCAAGATAGTAAGTCATTTTATATCTCATAAAAAATATTTATTGCTTTTGTCTATAGCTTTGATTTCTTGTTTTTCTCAAAATTTAATTCCTATTCATGTAGCTTTTATACCTTTGTTGATTCCACCTCTTTTAAGTCTTTTTAATAAACTTAAAATTGATCGTAGAGCGGTTGCTTGTGCTTTAACTTTTGGCCTTACTACGCCTTATATGGTTTTGCCAGTAGGTTTTGGGCTTACTTTTCAAGATCTTTTAAAAGATAATTTAAATGCAAATAATGTAAGTGTATCTTTAAATGATGTTACAAATACTATGTATTTTGCTGCTATTTGTATGATAGCAGGACTTTTTCTAGCGCTTTTTGTGTTTTATTGTAAGCCAAGAGAGTATCAAGAAGTAGAAATTGCTAAAGTGGATTTAGAAAATCTTGAAATGACGCGTAAGGAATGGGGCGTTTTAGCTGGGCTTGTTTTAACTTTAATTTTGCAAATTTTGACTATGAATTTGCCTTTATCAGGGCTTTTGGGTTTTGTTTTAATGGTTATTTTGGGTGGAGTTGAATTTTCAAAAGTCAATGAAGTTTTTGATGATGGGCTTAAAATGATGGGTTTTATAGCTTTTGTTATCCTTGTTGCTGCAGGATATGGAGAAGTTTTAAAAGAAAGTGGATCAGTAGTAGATCTTGTAAATTCAGTCGTTCCTTGGATGGAGAAAAGTAAATTTTTAGCAGTATTTTTCATGCTTTTAATAGGACTTATCATCACTATGGGTATAGGTACTTCTTTTGGAACTATACCTATCATAGCTACGCTTTTTTGTCCTATTTGTTTGGAACTTGGTTTTAGTACAGCACTTATTATATTTATCTTAGGAGTAGCAGGAGCTTTAGGAGATGCAGGAAGTCCAGCCAGTGAAACAACCATGGGAACTACTGTAGGATTAAATGCTGATAAACAACACGATCACATTAAAGATACTTGCATACCAACTTTTATTTTTTATAATGGTCCATTATTGATTTTAGGTAGTATTATCGCCATGTTTTTATAATTTTTACAAATCTATCAAAATATTTTTTAATTTATTTATTTTTAAGATAAAAATTATATCGATTTTAAAAAAATGTATGCTATAATCCTTATAAAGCTAACAAAATTTAAATCAGTCTTATAAGGAGAGCAAAATGGATTTAGAAAATATCCTAGAAAATAATCAAAGCATAGGTTTATATCACCCAAAGAACGAACACGATGCCTGTGGTATCGCTGCAGTTGCTAATATACGCGGTATTGCCTCTTATAAGGTTATTTGTGATGCTTTAGAAATTTTGATGAATCTTGAACACCGAGGTGGTGCAGGAGCTGAAGAAAATTCAGGTGATGGGGCGGGGATTTTGATCCAAATTCCACATGATTTTTTTAAAACTCAAGAATTGGGTTTTGAACTTCCTAAAAAGGGTGATTATGCTGTAGCACAGATGTTTTTATCACCCAATACTGATGCAAAAGAAGAAGCAAAAGAGATATTTTTACAAGGTTTAAAGGATAAAAAACTTGAATTTTTAGGTTTTAGAGAAGTGCCTTTTAATCCTAGCGATATAGGTGCAAGTGCTTTAAAAGCTATGCCTTATTTTTTACAAGCCTTTGTGAAAAAACCAAGTAAAATAAATGCAGGACTTGAGTTTGAAAGAGTGCTTTATAGTACGCGTCGACTTATAGAAAAAAGAGCTATTAATGTGCCAAAATTTTATTTTTCAAGTTTTTCTTCACGTACCATAGTTTATAAAGGAATGCTTCTTTCAACTCAATTGAGCGATTTTTATCTTGATTTTAAAGATGTCAATATGAAATCAGCCATCGCTTTGGTGCATTCTCGCTTTTCGACTAATACTTTTCCAAGTTGGGAAAGAGCCCACCCAAACCGCTATATGGTACATAATGGAGAGATTAATACCATACGCGGAAATGTTGATAGCACAAGAGCTAGAGAAGGCTTGATGCAAAGTGAGTATTTTGAAAATTTAGATGAAATTTTTCCCATCATAGCTAAACCTAGCAGTGATTCTGCAATGTTTGATAATACTTTAGAATTTTTAGCTCTAAATGGTCGCACTTTAGAAGAAGCTTTTATGATGATGGTGCCAGAACCTTGGCATAAAAATGAAAATATGGAAAGCAAAAAGCGTGCTTTTTATGAATATCATTCTTTATTGATGGAGCCTTGGGATGGACCTGCTGCTATAGTTTTTACTGATGGAGTCATTATGGGGGCGAGTTTGGATAGAAATGGTTTTCGTCCTTCAAGGTATTATCTTACAAAAGATGATATGCTCATACTTTCAAGTGAAACAGGGGCTTTAAAACTTGATGAAAAAAATATCAAAGCCAAAAAACGCTTAGAACCTGGAAAACTTTTACTCGTTGATACAGCAAGAGGTAGGGTTATAGCTGATAATGAAATCAAAGAGCATTATGCTAATGCTAAGCCTTATAAAAAATGGCTTAAAAATTTAGTTGAACTTGAAAAACAAAAAAGCGGAGTTTATAAACATCAGTTTTTAAAAGAAAATGAGGTTTTAAAACTTCAAAAAGCTTTTGGTTGGAGTTATGATGAGCTTAAAATGAGTGTGGCTGCTATGGCTCAAAATGGCAAAGAAGCTATAGCAGCTATGGGTGTAGATACTCCTTTGGCTATACTTTCTAAAACTTATCAACCTTTGTATAATTATTTTAAACAACTTTTTGCACAAGTAACTAATCCTCCTCTTGATGCCATAAGAGAAGAGATCGTTACTTCTACAAGGATTTATCTAGGAAGCGAAGGCAATTTATTAAAACCCGATGAAAACAATGCAAAACGCGTAAAAATAGCCCTGCCTGTGATAAGCAATGAAGAACTTTTTGAAGTTAAGGCTTTAAATAAATTTCAAGTTAAAGAATTTTCTATACTTTATGATTATTCTAAAAAAATTTTAGAAAAGGCTTTAGATGAGCTTTGCGTTAAGATAGAAGATGAGGTTAAAAAAGGTGTTTCTATTATCATTTTAAGCGATAAAGGAGTGGATGAAAAAAACGCTTATATCCCCGCTTTGCTTGCTGTTTCTGGAGTGCATAATCATCTAGTAAGAAAAAATTTAAGAACACACACAAGTCTTATCATCGAAAGTGGTGAACCTAGAGAAATTCATCATTTTGCATGTCTTTTAGGTTATGGTGCGACTGTTATTAATCCTTATTTGGTTTATGAGAGCATACAAAAACTCATTGCCAATAAAGATTTAAATTTAAGTTATGAAAAGGCGGTAGAAAATTTCATCAAGGCAAGTTCAAGTGGCATAGTCAAAATTGCTTCTAAAATGGGAGTTTCTACCTTGCAAAGTTATAATGGCTCTGCACTTTTTGAATGTCTGGGCTTAAGCTCTAAGGTGATTGATAAATACTTCACTTCTACAACTTCACGCATTGAAGGTATGGATTTAGAAGATTTTGAAAAAGAGCTCATTGCTTTACACAAACATGCTTTTAACGATACACATAAGGCTTTAGATTCTAAAGGAATTCATGGTTTTAGAAGTGCTAAAGAAGAACATTTAATCGATCCACTTGTGATTTTTAATCTTCAGCAAGCCTGTCGCAACAAAGACTATAAAAGCTTTAAAAAATACTCGGCTTTAGTAGATGAAAAACAAGTTAATTTGCGTTCTTTGATGGAATTTGATTTTAGTGAAGCTATCAGTATAGATAAGGTTGAAAGTGTAGAAAGTATAGTTAAACGCTTTAGAACAGGAGCGATGAGTTATGGTTCTATTTCTAAAGAAGCACACGAGTGTTTAGCACAGGCTATGAATAAAATAGGTGCTAAATCAAATTCAGGTGAAGGTGGCGAGGATGAAGAACGCTATGAAATCAAAGAGGGTGTGGATAAAAACTCAGCCATTAAGCAAGTAGCAAGTGGGCGTTTTGGCGTGGATTTAAACTACTTAAGTCATGCAAAAGAAATTCAAATCAAAGTCGCTCAAGGCGCAAAACCAGGTGAAGGCGGACAATTAATGGGCTTTAAAGTCTATCCTTGGATAGCCAAGGCTAGACATTCTACTGCAGGTGTGACGCTGATTTCCCCACCTCCTCATCATGATATTTATTCTATAGAAGATTTGGCTCAACTTATTTATGACCTAAAAAATGCTAACAAAGACGCTAAAATTTCAGTAAAACTTGTAAGCGAAAATGGCATAGGAACGGTTGCTGCAGGTGTGGCTAAGGCAGGAGCGAATTTAATCCTTGTTTCAGGTTATGATGGAGGTACGGGTGCAAGTCCTAGAACTTCTATACCGCATGCAGGAATTCCTTGGGAGTTAGGTTTGGCTGAAACGCATCAAACTTTGATTTTAAATAAGCTTAGAGATAGGGTAAGATTAGAAACTGATGGAAAGCTTATGAATGGGCGTGATTTAGCCATAGCAGCACTTTTAGGAGCTGAAGAATTTGGTTTTGCAACCGCACCTTTGATTGTTTTAGGTTGTACGATGATGAGAGTTTGTCATCTAAATACCTGTCCTTTTGGTATAGCTACTCAAGATACAGAACTTAGAGATCGTTTCAAAGGCAAAGTAGATGATGTGATTAATTTTATGTATTTTATAGCTGAGGAGCTTAGAGAATATATGGCAAGGCTTGGTTTTGAACGCCTAGATGATATGATAGGTCGCGTGGATAAACTCCGCCAAAAAAGTGTGCAAGGTAAAGCAGGAAAACTAAATTTGGATAAAATTTTAAAATCCTTGCCTACTTATAATAGAACCGCTGTGCATTTTAAAGACTATAAAGATAACAAGCTTGAAAAAACGATTGATTATAGAATTTTACTTCCGCTTTGTAAAAATGCTGTGGAGAAAAAAGAGCCTATCAAACTTTCTTTAGAAGTAGGAAATCAAAGTCGTACTTTTGCAACTATGCTTTCAAGTGAAATTTTAAAAACTTATGGAAAAGATGCTTTAGATGAAGATAGTATCCATATCAAAGCTATAGGCAATGCAGGCAATAGTTTTGGAGCATTTTTGTTAAAGGGCATTAAACTTGAGATTATAGGCGATAGCAATGATTATTTAGGCAAGGGTTTAAGTGGTGGCAAAATCATAGCAAAAATTTCAAATGAAGCCACTTTTTCACCTGAAGAAAATATCATCGCAGGAAATGCTTGTTTATACGGAGCTACAAAAGGCGAAGTGTATTTAGATGGTATAGCAGGGGAAAGATTTTGCGTAAGAAATTCAGGAGCTTTGGCTGTGGTTTTAGGAACAGGCGTGCATGGTTGTGAATATATGACAGGTGGAAAAGTTGTAGTTCTTGGAGATGTGGGTGCGAATTTCGCTGCTGGTATGAGTGGGGGCGTTGTTTATATCTTTGGAAGACACAATGAAGCTCATGTAAATACCGAGCTTGTGGATATTAAAGATCTTAATGCTAAGGATGAAAAAGAATTAAAAGCTGTGATAGAAAAACATATCGCTTATACAGATTCTAAAAAGGCTAAAGATATCTTAGAAAAATTCGATAAAAAAGACTTTTTTAAAGTCATGCCAAGAGATTATGAAAAGATGTTAAAAATGCTTGATCTTTGTAAAAATGAAAAAGATCCAAATTTAGCAGCATTTTTGAAAATCACACAAAAATAAGGAGTAAAAATGGGAAATGCAAGAGGTTTTTTAGACTTTAAAAGAATGGATTTTAAAAAAATTGCTCCTAAGGAAAGGGTTTTAAATTTCAAAGAATTTACTATACCTTTGGATAAAAAAGAACAAGAAATTCAAGGCGGACGATGTATGGATTGTGGTGTGGCCTTTTGTCATACGGGTGTGATGAGCGAAGGAAAAGATGTGGGCTGTCCTTTAAATAATCTCATTCCTGAATGGAACGATCTTATTTATCATTCTTTATGGGAAGAAGCTTATGAAAGACTTGATCTTACCAATCCTTTTCCTGAATTTACCGGTCGTGTTTGCCCTGCTCCTTGTGAGGATTCTTGTGTGTGTGCGATAAATGGTGTTAGTGTGAGCATAAAAAATAATGAATTATCCATCATAGAAAATGCTTTTAAGGAAAATTTAGTAAGAGTAAATAAACCTAAGCAATACAATGGCAAAAAAATCGCTATTATAGGAAGTGGGCCTGCTGGGCTTGCTTGTGCTAATACTTTAAATTCATTAGGTTATAAAGTAAGTGTTTTTGAAAGAAGCGATAAAATAGGCGGACTTTTGATGTATGGCATCCCTGATATGAAGCTTGATAAAAGTATAGTTCAAAGACGGGTGGATCTGCTTAAAAAAAGTGGGATTGAATTTAAAGTGAATGAAAATATAGACAGCAAAGATAAGGTTTCAAAACTTCTAAAAGAATTTGATGCTTTGGTACTTTGTACAGGAGCAAGTAAGCCTATAGATCTTGATATAGAAGGTAGAAAACTAAAAGGGGTTGAATTTGCTCTTGATTTTTTAACGCAAAATACCAAAACTTTGTTAAAAACAGGCAAGGGTGCAGATACGGCCAAAGGTAAAAATGTCTTGGTTATAGGAAGCGGGGATACAAGTGTGGATTGTATCGCTGTAGCGACAAGACAAGGAGCTAAATCTATAGTGCGTTTTGAAAGAAGTCCAAAAAGACCTTTGCAAAGAGGCCAAAACAATCCTTGGCCTTTAAAAGCTGACATTTTTACTACTGATTATGGTTTAGAAGAAGCCATTGGTGTATATGGCAAAGATCCTAGGGAATATCAAAAAATGACAAAGAAATTTTTAGGAAAAACTCATGTAGAAGGTGTTGAAGCAAATGATTTAAAACGCGAGTTTAAAGAAGGCAAAGCTATAAATGTCGAAATTTCAAATTCTAAAAAAACTTATAAAGCGGATTTAGTACTTTTAGCTATGGGTTTTAGTGGGTGCGAAGAAGCTATTTCTAAAAATTTTGGAGTGAAATTAGATGAGAAAAACAACATAAGCACAGAAAATTTCCAAACCACTCATAAAAAAATCTTTGCTTGTGGAGATGCTAGAAAAGGACAATCTTTAGTTGTTTGGGCTATAAAAGATGGTATAGAATGTGCTTTGAGTTTGCATCAAAATTTAGCAAAATAATCATAAAAGTTTAAAACTTTTTCGGTGGAGTTTGCAAATTCCAAATTTAGCTATAAGTTCTTTATGAGCTTTTGTGCCGTAGGCTTTGTTTTTTTCAAATTCATAACAAGGAAAGTCTTTAGCTAAGAAATTCATCGCCCTATCTTTACTAACTTTTGCAAGTATGCTAGCTGCACTTACTTGCAAAATGCTAGCATCGGCTTTGATTTGTGTTTTTATTCCGTTTATGCCTAGGTTGGTGTTTCCATCATATAAGAAGTTATTTTCTGCTTTAAAATGCTTTTTTATAAGCTTTAAGCCTGTTTTTAAACAAGTGCTTAAGCCTAGTGCGTCGATTTGTTCTGAAGAAAAAGAAAGTATGAGATAATTTGAATTTTTGATGATGATTTCATAAAGTTCTTCGCGTTTTTTTTCGCTTAGTTTTTTAGAATCGCACAACCCATCAAGTTTTTTGTTCAGTTTACAAGCCGCCATCATCATAGGACCTGCTAAAGCACCGCGTCCTGCTTCATCAATACCGATTAAATTTATATCAAATTCGTTTAAAAGTTCTTTTGTGTCAAATAAAGTTTTCAAAATTTTTCTAAAAAGAAGGGCAAAAATGCCCTTTTATTCTACTGTGATATCATTTTTGATTTTTTCAAAAAGCTTATCACCTATGCCTTTAACTTTTTTAAGATCATCAATACTTGTAAAATTTGCTTCTTTGCGGTATTCTAAAATCGCTTTAGCCTTAGCTTCGCCAATACCATTTAAACTTTTTAATTCTTTTAGTGTTGCAGTGTTGATATTTACAGCACCAAAGAGAAAAGCCGTTAAAGCAAAAAATAAAAATAGTAATTTTTTCATTTTCTTATCCTTTTATTAAAAAATAATTATAATATTATCTTAAAAAGGATAAGAATTTCTTAACTTAACCCAAAAATTCGCGTTTAAAATACTCTTTTGGTGCTTTACATAAAGGACAGGCTGCTGGAGCTTTTTTGCCACGATGTATATGTCCACACACTTCACAAACCCATAATTCTTCTACTTCGCTATTAAAAAATTCTTCTTCTTCAAGCATTTTTTTAAGTGCTAGATATTCTCTTTCGTGTTCGATTTCTACTTTACCAATAGCTGTAAATAATCTTGCTATAGCCTTTTTACCTTCATCTTCAGCGATTTTTGCAAAATTTGGATACATAGTTGTGTGTTCATAGTTTTCACCTTCTGCAGCACTTACTAGGTTTTTAGTAGTTACTTCTAAAGGTTTGCCATCAACGATTTCATGATAAGCTTTAAATTCTGCTCTTGCATGCCATTTTTCATTTTCAGCTGCTTCTCTAAAATGTCTAGCAACCGCGTGCCAACCTTCTTCTTCAGCCACATCAGCAAACAAATCGTATTTGTTTCTTGCCATAGATTCACCTGCAAAAGCTTTCATCAAATTTACTGCAGTTAAATCTGTAGTGATACATTTCATTTCTTCACCACAACAGCTAAGCTTACCGCCACCTACATTTTGAACTTCTACTTCATTGCCACATTTTTGGCATTTATAGGTTTCATATTGTCTCATTTTGACTCCTTTTTTGATTATCAAAAAGCATTGTATTATAAAAAAATATTTTTGTCAATTAATAATTTTTATCATTTATGAAAATGTATATCAAAATAAATTTCACAAAAATTAAGCTTTGCTAAATATAATTTTAAAAAATTATTATCAGGAGTTACAATGAGAAGCGATGCGATAAAAAAAGGACATTTAAAAGCGCCTAATCGTTCTTTACTTCGTGCTTGTGGTTTGAAAGATGAAGATTTTGACAAACCTTTTATAGGTGTAGCAAATAGCTATATAGACATAATCCCAGGGCATTATTTTTTAAATGATTATGCTAAAATCATTAAAGATGAGATACGCAAAAATGGTTGTGTGCCTTTTGAGTTTAATACCATAGGTGTAGATGATGGTATAGCTATGGGGCATGAAGGTATGCTTTATTCTTTACCAAGTCGTGAAATCATCGCAAATTCTATTGAAACGGTGATGAATGCTCATCAACTTGATGCTTTAATCTGTATCCCAAACTGCGATAAAATCACTCCTGGTATGTTAATGGGAGCTTTAAGGGTTAATGTTCCAACCATTTTTGTAAGTGGTGGGCCTATGGCTTCAGGAGTAACCAAAAAAGGAGAAAAGATCAGTCTTAGCTCTGTTTTTGAAGCTGTAGGAGCTTATGAAGCCAAAAAAATTAGCGAAGAAGAATTTAAAGATATAGAATGTTCAGCCTGTCCAAGTGGTGGATCTTGCTCGGGAATGTTTACAGCAAATTCCATGAATACCTTGTGCGAAGCTATGGGTATAGCACTAGAAGGTAATGGAACCATCTTAGCCTTAAGCAAAGAAAGAGAAGAGCTTTTAAGAAAAGCAGCGCGTCGTATTTGTGAAATCGCCTTAGATGAGCGTTTTAAAATTCGCAATATCATCACTCAAAAAGCCGTGCGTAATGCCATGGTAGTAGATATGGCAATGGGTGGAAGTAGCAATACTGTTTTACACATGCTTGCCATTTCGCGTGAAGCAGGGGTGGCACTAGATATTAAAGATTTAAATTTCATCTCAAGTAAAGTTGCACACATAGCAAAAATAGCCCCATCGCTAAATAGTGTTTATATGGATGATGTCCACAAAGCAGGTGGTGTGAGTGCAGTTATGGCTGAAATTTCAAGCAGACAAGGACATATTTTAGAACTTGATGCACTGACTATCACAGGAGAAAGTCTCAAAGAACGCTTAAAAAATGCCAAAATCAAAGATGAAAATATCATTCGTAAAGTAGATAATGCTTACTCAAAAGTAGGTGGGCTTGCTATTTTGTTTGGAAATTTAGCTGAGCAAGGTTGTGTTATAAAAACCGCAGGAATAATCGGAGAAAGAAAATTTAAAGGCAAAGCTGTTTGTTTTAACTCTCAAGATGAAGCTATTAAAGGCATTATCAAAGGCAAGGTACAAAAAGGAAATGTTTGTGTAATACGCTATGAAGGTCCAAAAGGGGGTCCTGGTATGCAAGAAATGTTAAGCCCTACTTCACTTTTAATGGGTATGGGTTTGGGTGCTGATGTGGCTTTAATCACTGATGGTCGTTTTAGCGGGGCTACAAGGGGTTTAAGCGTGGGTCATATTTCCCCTGAAGCAGCTGAAGGTGGTCTTATAGGACTTTTAAAAGATGGAGATGAAATAGAAATTGATGTAGATGCTTATACCATCCATGCAAATTTAAGCGAAGAAGAAATCGCTAAACGCAAAAAAGAATTTGTATTACCTCAAAAAGAAGTGCCTTCAAGATGGCTTAGAATGTATCAAAAACTTGTTAGCAATGCTAGTAAAGGTGCGGTTTTGGATATGGAATGAAAGGAAACCTTTCATTCTTCTATTTCTTTAGTTATACGATTTCTTATATCTCTACGAACTATTTCCATACCCCACAGCCAAACAATATGGCCAAAAATTTCAGACAGGTGTTCATCAAAAGGAATTTCAGAAAGTGGTGGAACTTCTGCAATTAAAGGCATTACAATAACATGGGCAAAAAGATAAACAAAAAATCCAAAAACTGCACCTTGCCACATAGTAATACGGCGCCATTTTTCTGCTATCATACAATAAGCCACTCCAAAAACAATAGAAAAACCGACATGCACTATAAAAATTGACAAAGGCATTTGCATACCTGAAAACATATAAGTCCAATCAGTAGGCAAGCCTAGTTGTTCTAGAAAAATTTTAGGCGGAGTAACGCGTTCTAAGGCATCTACTGGCCAAAAAACATTGGGATTTCTTGGAGGAAAAGGTACTTCCCAACCCCATTTAACAATAGCTCCGAAAATACCCGCTAATATACCTATAAAAAAGGCTAAAGTATAGCGCTTTTGAAAGTATTTTTTCATAATAACTCCTTTATATTTTATACAAAATAAAATTTGAATTTATAATATTTTTATTTAAAATATATTGAAAATAGGAGTATAAAAATCTTATTTAAATTTTAAAATACTCTCTTAAACTTTCACAAATTTCAAAAAAATTCACCCCATCTATAGTAGGATTTTCTTTAAAAAACTCATGCATTCCTAAAAAACCACTTTCAAGTTCTTTAGACTTTACACCATAGCTTATACTAAGTCCTGCTTCTATATAAGCGGCGATTTTATCGCAGTATTTAAGCGCCTTACCATCTATAGCACCAAATTCATTTTCATTAAAAGAACTTAAACTTCCGCTGCAAAGTTCTATTTTAGCATTTTTATAGGTGCGATTTTCAAACTCATTTTTTACAAAATTTGACTCATCGTTTCTACCTTCTCTAATGCCTAAAATATAAGAAAACTCAGCCCTTAAACCCTCAGGTACAAAGGGTAAAATTCTTTCATTAATAAGTTTCATTTCATAATCATTTATGATATCATGAAGCCCATCAATGCCGTATTTTACAGGGCTTATAATATCACGCGTTAAAGACTCTGGTAAATCATGAAATAAAGCACAATAAAAATTATTCTCAAGTCTTTTATCGCAAGCCTTGATTTTTAGTGAGTAAAAATATCCCAAAATCGCCACCACAAGCATATGTCCTAAAACTGCAGTTTCTGGTATGCGTGGAGTTTGAGCCCAACGCTTTTGAAAGCGAAGTCTTCCGCTAAGATCAATAATTTTTGCAATTTTTTGATTTAAAGCGATTTTTCTAGCTCCTATAAGTTCATAGTAATCTTCTAATTCTTCTTCAACTTTGTTTTTAATCTCATCAATATCATTTAAAAAAGCTGAGGTTTGATAAACTATGTTAAATTCCCATCTTGTAGCAAAATACGAAGCTGCTTTTAAGATAAGTCTTTCTTTAGCATAAGCATTGCCGTTTAAATACGCTTCAAAACGCTTTAAAAACTCTCCTTCTTCTATATCTTCTATCATAGGTTCGATTTTGCTTAAAACCCAAGCATTAACTTCAGCTTTTTTTTGACGCACGATTTCATGATACACATCAGGGCGTATATCAGTTACTACCACACGACTTAAAAACTCAAAAATTCCCCCTTCTATAATCACTCTCATATCCACATCTTTTTCCATTTTAGCGATAAAATATGCAATGATGAATTTATGAGCTTGTTTGTCAAGTTCAACCAAATTTGCCATTCTTGGATAATCATTCCAACGACTGATAGAAGCGGCTTTAAAAATGTGTTCTATGAGTTTTATGTTTATCATGCTTTTGCCTTTTTTGCAATTTAAATTTAAAAATTTTCGTTAAAATTGCGAAATTATAGCAAATTTAAGGATAAAAATGAGTAAAAAAGCACTTTGTATTATAAGTGGTGGTATGGATAGCACTTTGTGTGCTTATCTAGCCAAAAAAGAAGGTTATGAAATCATTGCTTTGCATTTTGACTATGAACAACGCACTCAAGAGAAAGAAAGAGAATGTTTTAAGCAAATTTGCAGGGCTTTAAAAGTAGAAAAATCTTATATTTTAGATGTAAGTTTTATCAAAGATATAGGGGGTAATGCCTTAACCGATAAAAATATAGATATTCCTAAAAATGAGCTTTGTGTAAGTGATACTCCACCTATTACTTATGTACCTTTTCGTAACGGAATTTTTTTAAGCATAGCAGGATCTTTGGCTGAAAAGGAAAATTGTGAGAGTATTTTTATAGGGGTGGTAGAAGAAGATGGCAGTGGTTATCCTGACTGTACTGATGAGTTTGCACAAAAGGCACAAGAATTTATCAATGAAGGCACGAGTAAGAATTTTAAAGTTTGTATAAAAACTCCGCTTATTAGACTAAATAAAGCTAAAATTGTAGAACTAGCCTTAAAAGAAAATGTGCCTTTAGAACTTACTTGGTCTTGTTATGAGAGTGAAGATGAAGCTTGCGGGGAGTGTGATAGCTGTTTGCTTCGTTTAAGAGGTTTTGAAAAAGCAGGGGTTAAAGATAAGATTAAATATAAAAAATATAAAGTATTGTGAAAATGATAAAACATTATGAAAATTTAAATCAAGAACAAACCAAAGGACTTTTAGAAATTTGGGAGCAAAGTGTTAAGGCAACGCATGATTTTTTGGATGAAAAAAATTTTCAGACCATCAAAGAATATTTACAAAATGCCGATTTTAAAGATTTAAACTTTTTATTTGCTTATGAAAATGATGAATTTGTAGGATTTTTAGGGGCAGATGAAGAGTGTATTCAAATGCTTTTTGTTAAACCAGAATATTTCCGTAAAAAAATTGGTTCCAAGCTTTTGCAAAAAGCTTTAGATGATTTTAAGATCAAGAAAGTAGAAGTTAATCTTGACAATCCAAATGCTTTAAAATTTTATCAAAAATTTGGGTTTGAAAAAGTAGGAGAATACAAAGATAATTTCGGTTTTACTTTGCTCAAAATGCAAAAGCCCTAGAAATTAGGGCTTTTATTTTTTAGTTTAGAGTATAAAGTTTGTTTGCTCCATCTTGATAAGAAAGAATGTTGATTTTTCCATCTTTAAAGAAAATGCTTCTAGCATTAGTGATAGAGCTTGGGAAAGCGATGGTTTTTACTACTTCTTCTTTAACTGGATTAATTACGGCAATCACATTGTGGTTTTTGCTAAGTGCATAAATTTCTCCATCTTTAAAAGTCATAGAAGTTACATAAAGATCGCCTAAAGTTTTACCTTCTTTAAGATTTGCTTTTGGAGTAAATTCTCCTGAAAGAACACGATCTTTTAAAGAAACTTTAGAGATTACAAAAGTTTTAGCGTCTTTGTTGTTTGGAACAGTTGCAAGATAAAGATAATTTCCATCTGTAGTCATGCTTGCTACATGGTTAAATTTCGCTCTTACAGTATCAAGTCTTCCACGACCTAAACCTTCTCCTTGGCCTTTAAATTTATCATTGCCTTTTGCAAAATCAGCGTATTGTTTAGCGATATCTTCTTCACTTGCATTAGGATTTTTTGCAAATCTTAAGAAAGATTTGTTTGAGCCCATAAGAATGAATTTATCATTCATATAAGGTATGATACCAATGATTGGATCAATAGAAGCTGAAAAATAAGGATCAAGTTCAAAACCTTCTTTAACGCTAAAATTATTATCTAAGAAAGCCACATCCCATTTAGAGCTTATTACAAATTCATTGTTGATATAATCAAGAGTATTGATTGCTTTATTAAAATTTATGGTTTGTTCATTTATGATTTTAAGTTCATCATTGATTTTTGCAAATGGAGCATTGTTGATATCATTATCAAATTTTATGCCAAGTTTTTCACTTGCAGGTGCAAAAGCATAATCAGGAGCTTTAACATCGCGTTTTCCTAAGAAAGAAATATTTTGCCACAAACCATTCCAACCTTCTTTACTCCAAATGATGTATTTTGGATTTAAGCTAAATCTTACAGGATCGCCTTGTCCTACATAAGGAGGAATTCCTGTGCTTACAAAAGCTTGGAAAACATTTGAAGCTACTACAATCGCACTGATAACTACAGCTGCGAGAGAAAATTTCGTATATTTTCTAAATTTTTCTCCGTTTAATTCTAATTCAAAAGCATTAAATTTAGGAGCAAAAGCAAAAATCACACCTAAAAGCAATACAACAGCCCAAAATACCACTTCAGCCCAAAAATAAGTATGAATACCAAAAACTGCTAAACCAAAACCTTGATCTAAATCTCTATGAGCGTGATTACCATAGTGAGCAAAAGATTGATAAAGCCCTATTGCTGTCATGATTAAAAGAGCAGCAAGGTATTTACCTTTCATGCCATAACGAACAATGAAAAGTGCCATCACGCCAATAAAGATCATTGCTTCTCTTTGTCCCCAGCAAAGCGTGCAAGGACTATCGCCCAACATATAACCAAATACAAAATTTGCGATACCTACAGGCAAGAGTATGATCAAAAAGCCTGCTAAACACATTAGTGTGTAGAAATTTTTTGTTTTATTGATTTCGTTCATTTAGCCCTTCCTTACAGATTCATTATTGTTAATAGTGCGCCTGTTTTGTGGCCAACATAGAAAAAAACCATTAAAAGCCAAGCTACCATTACCAAACCAAAAGCCAAATTTTCTTTTTCTGGTTTTTTGATAATCAGTATCAAGGCGATTAAAACTAATAAAAGTTCAAGAAACTCCATAGTATCTCCTTATGAAATAAAAACTGTTAATTTTACTTTAAAAACATAAATTAAAAATAAATTTTTTATTAAAATTTCGTGTTAATTTAAATTAACACGAAAAAAGTTACTGAAATCTACTTAATTTTTCAGAGAGTTTAGACGCACCATTTAGAACATTTTGAGAGATGTTATTGATTTCGCATGATAAATCTTTAACAGAATTTGCAAGCTCATTAACCTTGTCTATGCTTGTTCCTAGGATAAGCATTCTATCTTTTACTTCCATACTTTTATCTTTCATGGTTTGGGTTGATTCTATAGAACTTTCTAGTTTATGCATAGAATTTACAAGTTCTTGTTGTAAATCATTGGTTTTTAAAGAGGTTTCTTTCATAGAATCATGGATAAGATCCATCAAGGCTTTGTTGTCATTGATTTGTTGGACTATAGCATTAACAGTAGCATTGATATTTAAAAGAGATTTGCTTGTTTTATCGGCAAGTTGACCTACTTCATCAGCAACAACTGCAAAACCCCGTCCATGTTCGCCCGCTCTTGCAGCTTCAATAGCTGCATTCAAAGCAAGTAGATTGGTTTGATCGGCTATATCTCTAATAGAACTTGTAATTTCTATGATATTATCTGCACTTTGGGTTAGATTGTCCATATTGGCTACTATATTTTGTTCTTTTTTATTATTTTCATTTATTAAATTTACAAGTTCAGATAGAGTAAGTTCTACCTTATCCATCAGTATGTGCATATCTTGCATATTTTCTATGCTTTCTTGTGCTAAATTTCCCGCAAGATTGATATGATCATCTAAGACATAGGTGATTTCTTTAACGCCTTGAATTTGTTCATGTTGTGAATTAGAACTGTTTTCAAGCATCATGGAATTATTTTTGAGCTTTTGTGAATTTTGATGACTTGATTTGGCGTTTTCTATGGCTTCTATGATTGAGTTTTGAACGGTGGAAATAAATGAATTAATATATTGAGCGCTTTGTCCAAGCTCGCTTTTTGGATCTATATTTAAACGAGAGTGTAGATTGGCTTCTTTACTAGCTAAATTAGCGCTTAATTTTTCTAAAGTATGAATTGGCATGATGACTTTTTTTAGTGTTAATAAAATAAAAAATACAAATAATATGATAGTAATTCCAAACACTGTTAAAGCGATATAAAATTTAAATAAATTGGACTGCTCTATAGCATTTTGGGTGAAAGTGTTAAGTTGTTTTAACTCTTTCATAAGAGAATTATTCTCATAAATAGAAGAATTATCTTGCATAACAGAAATTTGTTTTACAATCATTTTATAGTGTTTTAAAAAAAGTTGTAAATTTTCACTTTTTGTATCGTTTTTGATTTCTTTCATAAGACTGTTGAGTTGATTGAGTGTTGTTTTTTGCAAAATACTTTCAGTTGAAAGAACGCTTAACATAGAGTTCATTGTTTTATAGTTGTTTTTATTTGTTTCATGGTTTTGTTCTAATTCTTCAAAATAATTTTTAGCCAATTCAAACAAGTAAAGTTTTGAATTTACCGCTATGGAATTTGCAGATTTGAAATAATTAAGCTGGATTAGTTTGGCATTAAAAATTTCTTCTGCTTTGCTTATGTCAATCCCAAAATTTTTAAGCTTTTTAAAGTTTTCTTGCATTTTTTTTATTGCCTGAACACTTGGATCATAGTTAATAAAATTAAAACTATTTTGAAAAACGAAATTGATTTTTTCATCTGAAATTTGTAGCTGCTGAACTGTGTTTATCAAGTTTTTATTATCTTTAGATGAGGAGTAGTTATTAAAAATAATACCTAATAAAACAAGAATGAAAGCTAAAACTAGCGTAGATAAAATAATAAATTTTATCAAAAATGAACTTTTTTTATTTGTCATGATATTCTCCTGTTAAGCTTTCTAAGAATGCAACTATATTATCAACTGTTTCTTGATCTAAAAATTTTCCTAGTTGATAGTAAGCCATAAACTGAACACAAGCATCTAAAGTAGGTATAGAACCATCATGAAAATAAGGCGCAGTTTTGGCTATATTTCTTAAACTAGGAACCTTAAATACCATTTTATCAGCTTCTCTTTTTGTGATTTCATAGCGTCCTAAATCTTCTTGATTTGGGTATTCTTCAAAAATACCGATTTTTTGAAACATATTTCCACCTATATTTTGACCTTGATGGCAAGAAATGCAGCCATTAGCTTTAAAATCTTTATAACCTTTTTTAGCTTGAGCTGAAATAGCATTTTGATCTCCGTTAAGATAGCGATCAAAAGGAGAATTTGGAGTGATTAAGGTTTTTTCAAATTCAGCAACTGCAAGAGCTATGTTTTCTACCGTAACTTCTCCATAAAGTTTTTTAAAAGTTTTTACATAATCCTCATTAGAATTAACTTTTTGCAAAAGAAGTTCAGGACTTAGTCCCATTTCTTTTGGATTAAAAAAAGGCACTTTTGCTTGTTCTGCTAAATCTTTGGCTCTACCATTCCAAAATTGCACAAAATTAAATACAGAGTTAAAAGTTGTAGGAGTGTTAAAGGGTTTATCAAGTTGATTATCAGTTCCTATTGAAAATTCAAGTCCATCAACGCCGTGTTGATCAAGTCTATGGCAAGTATTGCACGAAACTTTTCCATCTTTGGATAAACTTTTATCCATATAAAGACTTTTTCCAAGTTTAGCTTTTTCTTTATCATAAGAGATGGAATTTGGAATAGGGGTTATCATATCTACTGCAAAGACTATATTTGCATAAGATAAACACAAAATTATTATTATTTTTTTCATAACAAATTTCTACCTTAAGTTTAAATTTCTAAGAATGTCATTATACTTTAATTTTAGCAAATTGTTTAATAATTGATATTTTTTATTTAAAGTTTTTTTATTTTATTTTATTGCAAAGTTCTCCTAAATTTTCTATGACACAACGTACTTTATCTCCTGATTTTAAAAAAGTAGGTGGATTTAACCCCATGCCTACTCCACTAGGAGTTCCCATAGATATAATACTTCCAGCTTTTAAAAGCATGCCCGTGCTAAGTTCTTCTAAGACATAAGCAATATCAAAAATAAACAATTGGGTGTTAGAATTTTGGCGTAGTTCATCATTGACATAGCTTTGAAGTTGGAGCTTAGGAGGGTAAGAAATTTCTTCTACGCTTGTGATATAAGGTCCCATTATAGTGCTGCCTTCAAGACTTTTTGCTCGGTAGAATTGTTTGTGGCGTTTTTGAAGTTCGCGAGCTGAAATTTCATTGATAATAGTATAACCAAAGATATAATCTTTTGCATCTTTAGCTTTGATTTTATAAGCATCTTTACTTAAAATAAATGCAAGCTCACATTCGTAATCAAGCTGAGAAGTTACATCTGCATGTAAAGGTATATCACCAAAAGGTGGTGTGGCTTGATTGCAGCGTTTTCCAAAATATACAGGATATTCTCTTTCTTCAAATTTTTCACCCTTAAATTTGGCAGATTCTTTGGCATGATCTAAAAAATTAATCCCAAGACATATAATATCTTGACGAGGTTCTATAATAGGGGCTAGATAATTTTCTTTTGGAATTTCATAGGCTATTTTAGAATCCAAGTCTGTAAGCTTGTGTTTAAATTTATCAAAATAGATAATAAATTCATTCATATCGTTAGTTTCAATGCCAAGATCAGTAAAACTTACAATTTTTCCACTAGAATTTAGTACTCCTAGATTGTGTTTTTGACCCTGTATAAAATTAACAAATTTCATTGGAAAATCTCGCTTTTTTTATTTAATTATACTTAAAGTTTTAGCAAGAATTATTTTTTTGTTTTAAAATTTGGTAAAAAAGTGATTGATTGTAGCGTAGTGAAACATCATTTTATTTTATGGAATTGTTGAAAATTTCTTTTATGTTTATTTTTGAGTTGATATCAAAATTTTGATTTTTATATTGAAATTTCAAACGATAAGAATGCAAACACAAACGCAAGGCACCTGTAAGTTTTAAGCGTTCTTTAGGATTTAATTTTTCATCTAAAATACTTTCGATTTGTTTTTTGCTAAGCCCATATAGTGGATCGCCTAAAATGGTATGATTTTTATAATGCAAATGTACTCTTATTTGATGTTGTCTGCCTGTTAAGGGTTTACAAAGTAAAAGAGTAGCGTTGATTTTAGGAAAGTATTCTAAAATTTCAAATTCAGTGATAGCTTGTTTTCCTTCTTTGCAAATTTGCATTCTTGTTTTTATATCATCGTAGTTTTTAGTTAAATTTATAGCTTTATCAACTATAAAATTTTCTTCTATTTTTCCATGAGCTAGAGCAAGGTATTCTTTTTGAACTAGTTTTTTTTCAAACAAGCTTTTAAGATCAATTTGAGCTTTTTTATTTTTGGCTATAAGTATAAGTCCGCTCGTTTCTTTATCGAGCCTGTGTGCTACGCAAGCTTCTTTTCCCCAAAGATGCCAAATTTCATCACTAAGACTGTATTTGCAATGTCTACCATTTGGATGGCTTAAGATCCCACTTTCTTTTTCAAGTATGGCAAAGTCTTCATTTTCAAAGACAATTTCTACTCCTTTGGGATTGTTTTCATAGACTATAAGCTCTACTAAACCATTTAAAATTTTATTCTTTTCTTCTACTAAAATTCCATCACAAAAAAGCCTTTTTTTGTCTATGAGTTTTTGTGCTTCATTTATGCTAATTTTTAAATTTTCCATAAGGACTTGAAACGCCTTTTTTCCATTGTTTGAGAGTTTTATTTTTATGTAGGCCATTTAATAACTTTCTTAGGATAATTTGATATAATTTCTGTTTTTTAAAATATAAAATTATAGCTAAAAAGGTTTCAAAGATGGTTGAAAGATATAGCAGAGAAATCATGGCTAAAAAATGGGACATGCAAGCAAAATACGATGCGTGGCTGAAAGTAGAATTAGCCGCTGTAAAAGCTTGGAATAAACTCGGTCTCATTAATGACACAGACTGCGAAAAAATTCTTAAAAATGCAAAATTTGATATTGCAAGAATAGATGAAATAGAAAAAACCACAAAACATGATGTTATAGCTTTTCTTACAAGTGTAAGTGAAAGTTTGGGAGAAGAGAGTCGTTTTGTGCATTATGCAATGACAAGTTCTGATTGTATAGATACAGCTGTTGCTTTACAGATGAAAGAGAGTTTGGAGCTTATTTTAGAAGATGTTTCTTTGCTTTTAGAAGCGATCAAAAAGCGTGCTTTGGAGCATAAAAACACCTTAATGGTAGGAAGAAGTCATGGAATTCATGGAGAACCTATTACTTTTGGTTTGGTGTTAGCTATTTGGTATGATGAAATTTCTCATGCAAAAGAGCTTTTAGAACATGCAAAAGAAGTGATAAGCTATGGAAAAATCAGTGGCGCAATGGGAAATTTTGCTCATGCGCCTTTGGAATTTGAAGAAGAAGTTTGTAAAAATTTAGGTCTTAAAGCTGCTCCTGTTTCAAATCAAGTGATCCAAAGAGATCGTTATGCTCAGGTTATTTCTGCCATTGCGATTTTAGCTTCAAGTTGTGAGCAAATCGCTGTAGCTATAAGACATTTTCAAAGAACTGAAGTTTATGAGGCTGAAGAGTATTTTAGTATAGGACAAAAGGGAAGTTCAGCTATGCCACATAAAAGAAATCCTGTTTTAAGTGAAAATATCACAGGACTTTGTCGTGTGCTTAGATCTTTTGTAACCCCAGCTTTAGAAAATGTTGCACTTTGGCATGAAAGAGATATATCTCATTCTAGTGTCGAAAGATTTATTTTGCCTGATGCTTTTATCACGGCTGATTTTATGCTCATGCGGCTTACAAATTTGATTGATAAGCTTTTGGTTTATCCTGAAAATATGATGAAAAATTTAAATCTTACAGGCGGACTTGTATTTTCAGGGAGGGTGCTTTTAGAGCTTCCATTTAAAGGCATTAGTCGCGAAGAAGCTTATAAAATAGTTCAAAGAAACGCTATGAAAGTTTGGGCAGATTTGCAAAATGGAAAGGTTGCTATCAATGAAAAAAATGAAAGTTTGTTTTTATTGGCGCTTTTAGGGGATGAAGATTTGAGAAAAAGTTTGAGCGAAGAGGATATAAGAAAATGTTTCGATTATAACTACTATACAAAAAATGTTGATGCAATTTTTAAAAGAACATTTAAATAAAAAGCAAGGAAGGCAATGAAAGTTATTAAAAGAAATGGTCGTACAGAAGAACTAGATATTTCTAAGATCAAAAAATGCACCTCTGATGCTGTAAAAGATTTAGAAGGTGTGAATTTAAGCGAACTTGAACTCGATGCAAAGATTCAGTTTCGTGATGGAATTTCAACTGAAGAAATTCAAAAAACTTTAATCAAAACCGCAGTAGATAAGATAGATATTGATTGTCCCAATTGGACCTTTGTTGCAGCTAGACTTTTTTTATTTGATTTATATAAAAAAGTTAATGGTATAAATCGTTATAATCATTTACGTGAATATTTTGAAAAGGGCGAAAAAGAAGGAAGAATTTTACTTGGCCTTAAAGAAAAATATGATTTAGATGATTTAAATGCTTATATTAAACCTGAACGCGATATGCAATTTACTTATCTTGGTATTAAAACTTTATATGATAGATACTTGATTAAAGATAGTAAAGGTATGCCTATAGAGCTTCCTCAGCAAATGTTTATGGCCATTGCGATGTTTTTAGCACAGAATGAATTTAATCCCCAAGAATGGGCGAAGAAATTTTATGATTTAATTTCTAAATTTGAACTCATGCTTGCAACTCCAACTTTATCTAATGCAAGAACAACACGCCATCAGCTTAGTTCTTGTTATATAGGTTCAACTCCTGATAATATTGAAGGTATTTTTGATTCTTACCAAGAAATGGCTTTGCTTTCTAAATTTGGTGGCGGCATAGGTTGGGATTGGTCTAAAGTGCGTGCTATGGGTGGAAGCATAGATGGGCATAAAAATGCTGCAGGAGGGATTATACCTTTCTTAAAAATTACTAATGATATTGCTGTGGCAGTAGATCAACTAGGAACTAGAAAAGGAGCTATAGCCGTTTATATAGAACCTTGGCACATGGATATAAGTGATTTTATCGATTTGCGTAAAAATTCAGGTGAAGAAAGACGCCGTGCACATGAACTTTTCCCTGCTTTATGGATTAATGATCTTTTCATGAAAAGAGTAAGGGCTAATGATAAATGGACTCTTTTTGATCCTGCAGATACAGCAGATTTATGCGATTTGTATGGTGAGGCTTTTGAAAAACGCTATGAAGAATACGAAAAAGATGAAAGCATTGTAAAAGAAATTGTAGAAGCCAAAGAGCTTTGGAAGAAAATTTTACTAAATTATTTTGAAACAGGCTTGCCATTTTTATGTTTTAAAGATAGTGCTAATAGAGCAAATCCAAATGCTCATGTAGGAATTATTAGAAGTTCAAATTTATGTACTGAAATTTTTCAAAATACCGAGCCAAATTATTATCAAATTAAAGTAGTTTTTGAAAATGGAGATGAGCTTCATTTTGATGAAGAGCAAAAGATTGTGATCGATGGGGGATATGAAAAACCAGCCAAAAAAATCTCAACTTTAGATAGTATTAATGGTAATAAAGTTTATATAGTGGAAAAATATAAAAATGATGGAAAAACAGCCGTTTGTAATTTAGCAAGTATAAATCTTAGCAAAGTGTATACTAAAGAAGATATAGAGCGTGTTGTGCCAACGGCTATTCGTATGCTTGATAATGTAATTGATTTAAATTTTTATCCTCATAGAAAAGTAAAAGATACAAATTTAAAATCTCGCGCCATAGGTCTTGGAGTCATGGGTGAGGCACAAATGCTTGCTGAGGCTAAGATTTATTGGGGAAGTGATGAGCATTTAAATAAAATCGATGAGATTATGGAGCAAATTAGCTTTGAGGCTATTAATGCGAGTTCAAATTTAGCTCTTGAAAAAGGTTCTTATGAAGATTTTGAAGGATCAAACTGGAGCAAGGGGATTTTTCCTATTGATGTAGCAAGTCCTAAGGCTAAAGCTTTAACTTTAAGAGAAGGCTTATTTGATCAAAGTGAATGCGATTGGGTTAAACTTAGAGAAAAAGTTAAAAAAGATGGTATGAGAAATGGTTATTTGATGGCCATTGCACCTACTTCTTCTATTTCTATCTTGGTGGGTACTACGCAGACTATAGAACCTGTTTACAAAAGAAAGTGGTTTGAACAAAATTTAAGTGGTATGATACCTGTTGTTGTGCCAAATTTAAGCCTTGATACTTGGCAATACTATACTCCAGCCTACGAACTTGATCAAAAAATTCTTGTAAAGGCTGCTGCTGTGCGTGGTAAATGGATCGATCAAGGGCAGAGTTTAAATATCTTTTTATCACTTGATAAAGCAAGTGGGGGATATTTAAATGAAATTTATCAACTCGCTTGGGAGCTTGGAGTAAAATCTACTTATTATTTAAGAAGTGAAAGCCCTGATAGTGAAAAAGTCAATGTTGCAGATCGTAGCATAGAGTGTGAAGGTTGCCAATAAATACTAAAACCCAATGAAAAGCATTGGGTTTTAAAAGATTAAGAATTGTAAATTTCTTTATCTAGAGCTTTTAGATTTTTTGCAGTACAAAGTGCCGAAGTCATAGCTCCTGAGACATTGCTTGCTGTTCTTGCCATATCTATAACAGGATCTATGGCTAAAATCAAACTTAGCATGACAAAATTATTACCAAATCCAATCCCTGCTAGCATAATAGAAGCTGCCATAGTTGCACTTCCAGGTACCCCAGCTATACCCAAGGATCCAATAACAGCTACCAAAACTATCATTAAAGCAAATGTAAAATCAATATGTGTATGTGTAGCAAAAGCTACAAAAACTGCCGCTAAAGCTGGAAAATATCCCGCACAACCATTAAGTCCTGTTGTTGTACCTATAGATGCTACAAAATTAGCTATAGCTGAATTAACTCCAAATTTATTTTGCAAAGTTGAAGTGGTCATAGGCAAAGTGCCTAAAGAAGATCTTGAGCTAAATGCAAATAACCATACAGGAAAGGCTTTTTTTGCATATTTTATAGGGTTTAACCCTTGTGAAGCAAGAAGTAAAAAATGCACCCCAAACATTATAAACATAGCCATATAAATAAGCATTATAAAAAGTCCAGCTGTTTTGATAGCTTCAAAACCATTGCTTAAAAGCACATTAGCCATCATACAAACTACAGCATAAGGCATAAATCTAATAACTGTAGCAGTCATGTTCATCATAATATTATAAAAGGTTAGGATAAAATTATGAAAACTTTTAAAGGCTTGTTCATACTCTTCTTTTTTAGAAATTTTTTTAGCGCTAATTCCTATAAAAAAAGAAAAAATGACAATAGCTATAATATTTTCTTTATCAATAGCTGTAATGATGTTGCTAGGTATTAGCCCTAGTATAATATTTGAAAAAGTTTGAATTTCGCGAATTTGTTTATCTCCTTCATGTATAGCAAAATTACTTCCTAAATCAAAACTATAACCTAAAAATATACCCAAGGTTGCAGCTATGGCTGTGCTAAAGAGTATCCAAAAAAAACTTATTCCAAGTAAGGAAGATATTTTGATATTTTTATCAATTTCTATAATTACTTTTATAATGCAAATGCTTACAAGAGGAACAACTAGCATTTTTATAAAAGCTACAAAAACAGAACTTACAAATGCAAACCAATGTTTTGTTTCACTATACCAAAGAATATTACTTGCTTCTTTAGCATCTGGAAAATTTGCCAAATATTGCAAAGCAAAACCAAACCCCAAACCCATTAAAAGCGCAAATAGCATGCGAAGAGAAAAATTGATTTTTATATCCCGCATTTTTTTAATGCGTAAAAAACAACACAAAGCATAGTAAGAGTAGCTATAGTATGAGCTTGTGAAAGCATTAGAAAATCTTGAAAAAATTGTTTATCCATAAAAGTCCTTATAAGAAACTATAATCAAGCACAAGGTATACGAAAATATACTTGCATAAAGCTTGGTTTTATAAATGGTAGCATAAAAATATTTTAAATAAGATAAAATTAGTATGATTTATTCTATATCTTTATGTAAGCAATGTTCAAATATAAATTTGTGTTCTTGTGGTAAGGCTTCAAATAAAGCATTTGCTAAATTTCTAATCTCCCAAAGAGCTGATTTTGAACTACGCAAAGAAATGAAATTTTGCAAACTTCTTGCATTAATCGTTAGTGTAAGTTCGGTTTTATAGCTTTCTGGTAAGCAGTATTTGGCTATATCTAGACTAATGCTTTTTTGTAAAATAGTGCGTAAATTTTCTAAGGCTTTAATGCTTGCGTTATCAACCTCTTCATTACCACAAAGCACAAGATAACGACTTGCATTTTCAAAATCTCCTATTTTAAATTCAGCTTCATTGCGAAGTTCTTTTAAGGTATAACGTGTGCTTTTTACACTAGGACTAGTGTGACGGTGTCTTGCAACTTCTTGCAAACAAGCTCTTGAAATTCCTTGTATATAAAAAGTATAGTTTAGATGTTCTAAGGTTGAAGCGTGTTTGAATTTATTGCCCACGCGATCGATAAGTTCTTTATCTTTTTCGCCACCGCAATCGCCTTTTTCAAAGCTTTGCCAACAAGTTCTTGTTGCATGAGAACAAACAGATAATGGAGTGTGAAAAAGTAAAGTGATTTTCATGCTTATTCCTTTTTTGATAAAAATATTTTTTGTAATTCTTGCATTTTTTACTTAAAATTCTAATGAAATAAAAAGTTTTATCAAGTTATAATTAGATAAAAAAATAAGGCTTATTATCAATGAAACAAACAAAATATATTTTTGTAACAGGTGGAGTTTTAAGTTCTTTAGGTAAAGGAATAGCTGCTGCTTCTATCGCAACACTTTTAAAAAATTCAGGGCTTAAAGTGAGTATTTTAAAAGCTGATCCTTATATCAATGTCGATCCAGGCACTATGAGTCCTTTTGAGCATGGAGAAGTTTTTGTAACTGATGATGGAGCAGAAACGGATCTTGATTTGGGGCATTATGAGCGTTTTTTGGATGAGAGTTTATCTCAAGATAATAACTTTACTACAGGACGCGTTTATCAAAGTGTAATTGAAAAAGAAAGGCGTGGAGAATATCTTGGCAAAACCATTCAAGTTATCCCTCATATAGTAGGAGAAATCAAAGATCGCATTAAAAAAGCAGGAGAAGGCAAAGACATACTCATCGTTGAAATAGGCGGAACTGTTGGGGATATAGAAGGCTTGCCTTTTTTAGAAGCTATTCGTGCTTTGCGTTTGGAAGTGGGTAAAAATAATGCTATGAATATTCATCTTACTCTAGTGCCTTTTATCAAGGCTGCAGGGGAATTAAAAACAAAGCCAACTCAACATAGCGTAGGCGAGTTAAGACGCATAGGTATTAGTCCTGATATGATTATTTGTCGTAGTGAAAAAGCTCTTGATAGGGATTTAAAAGATAAAATTGCTATTTCTTGCGGGGTGGAAAAAAATTGCGTGATAGAAAGTGTTGATGCGGCTAGTATTTATCAAATCCCGCTTAATTTTTTAAAGCAAGATATTTTAAGCCCTATTGCTGAAATTTTGGATTTGAAAAATTTAAAACCTAATATGGAAAATTGGGACTCTTTGGTAAAAAGAGTTATAGCTCCAAGCAATGAAGTTAAAATCGCTTTTGTAGGCAAATATGTGGATTTAAAAGAAAGCTATAAAAGCCTTACTGAAGCTATTATACACGCAGGTGCAGCCCTAGATACTAAAGTGGAGTTAAAATGGGTAGATAGTGAAAAACTTGAAAATATGGAAAGTGCTGAAGTATTTAAAGATGTGAGTGGAATTTTAGTTGCAGGGGGATTTGGATATCGTGGTGTAGAAGGTAAGATAAAAGCCATTCAATACGCAAGAGAAAATAAAATTCCTTTTTTAGGAATTTGTTTAGGCATGCAGCTTGCTTTGGTGGAATTTGCTAGAAATGTATTAAAACTTAAAGATGCAAATTCAAGTGAATTTAATGAAAAATGCCAAAATCCTGTGGTTTATTTGATTGATGAATTTATGGATACAAATGGAGAAAAACAAATTCGTACTGCAAAAACTCCTTTAGGTGGAACTATGCGTTTAGGAGCTTATAAATGTGATATCAAGGAAAAATCCCTTTTGGCTAAGGTTTATAATGAAGCAAAGAGTGTAAAAGAACGCCATCGACATCGCTATGAAGCAAATCCAAAATATAGGGCAGATTTTGAAAAACACGGTTTGATTGTAAGTGGTGAAAGCAAAGGATTGATCGAAGCAGTTGAACTTAACCCCCATCCTTTTTTCTTGGCCGTGCAGTTTCATCCAGAATTTACTTCAAGACTTGAGCATGTTAACCCTGTGATTTGCGGTTTTATCAAGGCAGCTATAAACTATGAAGATAATTAATAAAAATGAAATTAAAAAAATTTTGGCTTCACGCTTTGAAAAAGATTTGCATACTAAACTTTGTGATCTGCCTTTGCCATGCTGTTTAAAGGATGCATATAAAGCAGCTAATCGAATCAAAGAAGCTGTAGAAAAAAATGAGAAAGTCGCCATAGTAGGGGATTATGATGTTGATGGAATCATTTCTTGTGTTATTATGGCAGAATTTTTCGATGATATAGGTTTTGATTATATAGTAAGAATTCCAAATCGTTTTAAAGATGGATATGGATTAAATGCTGAGATTATCAACGAACTTGATGTAAATTTAATAATAACAGTAGATAATGGAATAGCTGCTCTTGAAGCAGCCAAACTCTGCAAAGAAAAAAATATAGATTTGATTATCACTGATCATCATATGCCTCAAGATGTTTTACCTGATGCTTTTGCCATTATCAATCCAAAGCAAAAAGATTGTGATTTTCCAGAAATTGAAATTTGTGGAGCTCAAGTGGCATGGTATTTGATAGCGGCTTTAAAAGAAGTTTGTAAGCTTAAATACGATATGAGTAAATTTTTAGAACTTTTGGCGATTGCGATTATTGCAGATATGATGGAGCTTAGAGATTTAAATCGTGCTTTAGTAAGGCGTGGTATAGATCATATTAACAAATCTAAAAGAGCTGCCTTTAGGGCTATTAAGCATTATTATCAAAAGGATAAATTTGCTCTTGATAATATAGGGTTTTTAATTGCTCCACTTATAAATAGTGCTGGAAGAATGGATGATGCAAGTATTTCTTATGAATTTTTACACACTAAAGATTTTAATAAAGCTTTAGAATATCTAGAGCAAATTGTTAGTTTTAATGAAAGTCGTAAAGATGAAGAAAAACAGCTTTTTGAAGATAGTTTAAATCAAATCAATGAAAACGATTCTTGTATTGTGGTGTCGGGTTTAAATTGGCATGAAGGGGTTTTAGGGATTGTGGCAAGTCGTTTAGCTAAACATTTTAATAAACCTGCTTTTGTATTTTCTCAAAATGAAGAACACTTAAAAGGCAGCGCAAGAAGTGTTGGCAAGATTGATATTTTAGCTTTAATTTCTAAGACAAATTCTATATTAAGCAATTATGGTGGTCATAAAGGTGCTGCTGGAATCAGTTTAAACTCTGAAAATTTTGAACAATTTAAAAATAAAATCAAAAAAGAATGTTCGCAAATTTCTGAAAGTGAATTTTTGGATACGGATGAAATTTTAGGAATCTTAGAACCTAGCGAAATTGATTTTGAAATGCTTGAAATTTTAGAATCTTTTGAACCTTTTGGACATAAAAATCCACGACCTTTTTTTGTTTTAGAAAATCTTTGTGTAAAAAATAAAAAACTTCTAGGTAAAGATGAAAAACACTTAAAGCTTATTTTAATCAAGGAAAATAAAACCATAGAAGCTTTATTTTTTAATTTTGATAAAGAGCCAGAATTGAATCAAAATATTTCTTTGCTTGGAAGTATTTCTAAGAATGAATTTAGAGGATTAGTAACTCCACAATTTATTATTAAAGAAATTTTATAAAATTTATAAAATTTTTATTTATTATTTATTAATATTATATAAGTTTCATTAATGAAACGAATTTTAACAAATAAGGGGAGAATTGTGAAAAAGTTACTATTGTGTGTATTAGTATTTTTATCTATAGGAGCATGTATGGCAGAAGCTAAACCAAAGATTGCTATTTTAGCAACAGGTGGAACGATAGCAGGTTCTATTGATAGTGCTGTTGCCACAACAGGTTATACGGCTGGAGTTGTTGGCGTAGATGTTTTAATCAAAGCGGTTCCACAAATTCAAGATTTAGCTAATATTAGTGGGGAACAAATAGCAAATATTGATAGTTCAAATATGCGTGATGAAATTTGGCTAAAGCTCGCTAAAGAAATCAATAAGCTTTTTGCCGAAGGGGTGGATGGTGTGGTTATAACTCATGGTACTGACACCATGGAAGAAACTGCTTATTTTTTAAATTTAACCATTAAAAGCGATAAGCCTGTAGTTTTAGTTGGCGCTATGCGTCCATCAACTGCTATAAGTGCAGATGGGCCAAAAAATCTTTACAATGCTGTAGCATTAGCTGCTGATAAAGAGTCTAAGGGCAAGGGTGTTATGGTAGCTATGAATGATAAAATTTTAAGTGCTAGAGGCGTGGTAAAAACCCATAGTTTAAATGTTGATGCTTTCTCTTCTCCTGATTTTGGGGATTTGGGTTATATAGTAGATGGTAAAGTCTTTTTCTATAATAATGTTATTAAAGCTCACACAAAAAACACTCCTTTTGATGTAAGTAAACTCACAAGTTTACCAAAAGTAGATATTCTTTATAGTTATTCAAATGATGGTAGTGGTGTCGCTGCAAAAGCTTTATTTGAACATGGAACTAAGGGTATAGTTGTTGCAGGAAGTGGTGCAGGAAGTATACATGAAGATCAAAAAAATGTTTTAAAAGAGCTTATGAAAAAAGGACTTGATGTTGTTGTAAGTTCAAGGGTTGTAGCAGGTCGTGTTGCTGTGAGTGATTCAGATGAAAAATTAGGTTTTATTAGTGCTGAAGATTTAAATCCTCAAAAAGCAAGAGTTTTGCTTATGTTAGCGCTTACAAAAACAAGCGATCCTAAAAAAATTCAAGAGTATTTTTTAGAATATTAAAATTTTTAAATATTTCTAAACTTAGGGAAATTATCTTCCCTAAGTCAAGCCTTTTAATCCTAATACATAGTATATTATATCTTGCATTTTTTATTATCATTAAAATATAACCCCCATTTTTTAACCCACCAAATACTTATATAAATACTTACACAAATATTTATACTATTTAATCCTTTATTTAATCCCCTTTTAAGTTTAATTGGTTA
>NZ_RYYH01000030.1:0-263 GCF_004378995.1 Campylobacter sp. US53
CTTTTGTATAGCGATCATCCACTTCTACTTGCATCTTAGCTCTTAAAGCATCGATTCTTTCATCGCTTGCAACACTATCTTCATAATCATCTGCATTCAAACGCCCAAATATAAGTGGCACAGCAACCATGTATTGGATACAATGATCCCTATCGGCAGGGTTTGCAAGCTCGCCTACTTTGTTAATGATGCGATGTCCTGATTCTTGAGTTGTGATAATGATTTTTTCTATTTGCTCTAAACGATCTTTTACCTCATCATGT
>NZ_RYYH01000031.1:0-263 GCF_004378995.1 Campylobacter sp. US53
GTCGCCACGGATAACGATTTCGCCGGTCGCCAGGTCATGTTTAATATCGGCGTCGGTGCCAACCAGATTAACCTGATTCAGGAACGAGTTCAAATCGTAGATACCGATATCTTCATCAATAACGTCGCTGATTTCTGCTTCAGCATAGGGTACGCTGTTGATCGATTTGGTCATGATGAATGAGCCTTTGCTCAACATGATTGACGGGTTGATCTGAGAAAAGTTTTTCAGGATATCGATGGTGGTTTTAGATAATTTCATGT
>NZ_RYYH01000032.1:0-262 GCF_004378995.1 Campylobacter sp. US53
CTACAACAGCACCAATTTCGCCTGCGTAAAGCACTTTAATCTCTTCTCGTTTGTTAGAGTGCATTTTTAACAAACGGCCAATTCTTTCTTTTTTATATTTAGTTGAGTTATATGCATAAGAACCGCTTTCTAAACAACCGCGATAAACACGCACGAAAGTAAGATGTCCTACAAATGGATCTGTCATGAATTTAAATGCAAGTCCTGCAAACTCGCCATCATCAGTTGATTTTACAGAAACTTCTGTGCCATCTTCATATTC
>NZ_RYYH01000033.1:0-261 GCF_004378995.1 Campylobacter sp. US53
ATCAACGAAAACATCCTTGCTACTAAAAAAGGTTTAGAACAAGACAATCAAGCCGTTAAAGAATCAGTTCAAACCGTATCAGTCGTAGAAGGTGGTAATCTAACAGCAAGAATTACTGCTAATCCTAGAAACCCTCAGTTAATAGAATTAAAAAATGTCTTAAATAGATTATTAGATGTTTTACAAGCTAGAGTAGGTTCTGATATGAATGCTATTCATAAAATATTTGAAGAATATAAAAGCTTAGATTTTAGAAATAAA
>NZ_RYYH01000034.1:0-261 GCF_004378995.1 Campylobacter sp. US53
CCTTTAGCCTCTCCGCTACTTAGTAAGGGTGAAGCTGGAAGTCATAAGATACAAGGTATAGGTGCAAATTTTATCCCTGCTATCTTAAATAAAGATGTTATAGATGAAATCATCACAGTTAGCAATGAAGATGCTATAAATACAGCTAAAGAGCTTGCTAAAAACGGTCTTATGGTAGGAATTTCAAGTGGTGCAAATGTGTTTGCAGCAAGTGTTTTGGCTAAAAAATTTCCAGATAAAAAAATTCTTACTATGCTAAAT
>NZ_RYYH01000035.1:0-251 GCF_004378995.1 Campylobacter sp. US53
GAATTAATTCATAGAAATTATTATATAAAAACGCTTGCTATGACTTTATCATGATCATAAAAGACTGCCATTTGTCAGCTAGCAAGTCCATAAACAGGATCTTTTAGAGTGATTTTTGCACTTTTATCTTCATAAATTTCTACCTTACAAGGTGTAGATTTTGAACGATATCGGAGTTTTACTTCGCAATCAAGCTCTTTAGCATCTATAAAAAGATTGATATTTTTTAGCTTAAATTCACTGATTTTAAG
>NZ_RYYH01000036.1:0-249 GCF_004378995.1 Campylobacter sp. US53
TCATCACAAAGTTCAAGCACTTTTAAAGCCTGTTTAAGATCGCAAAGTTCTTTGTTTTTTTCAAAGACTGCTTGATGTAAATTTTGAAGGGTTTTTATCGTATCGTTTTCAAAATTTAAGACTTTTTGACTTTGATCTTTGTGATAAATTTCGATTTTATTGTTTATCAAATCGGCTTTAAAGCTTTTTTCTAAAGTATGGATGGTCATTTCTCTTTTGTTAAATTTAGAAAAATAGTCTAGTTCTATA
>NZ_RYYH01000037.1:0-244 GCF_004378995.1 Campylobacter sp. US53
GTATGAGGAAATGTTTGAGCTTCAAATTCATCAAGCTTGAAAGCAAAAAAGCTTTGCATTGCGCGAACCAATTCTTCCATACCTTCCTTACCTGCTCCACTTGCTGCTTGATAGGTACTTACATCCACACGCTTTAAATCAAAAGCATCATTTAAAGGTTTTAAAATATGCACCATTTGTATAGTTGAACAATTTGGATTTGCAATGATACCTGTTTTTTTCCATTCTTTAATATCTTCAGGAT
>NZ_RYYH01000038.1:0-244 GCF_004378995.1 Campylobacter sp. US53
GTCGCTTGGCCGGCCGTATTATCGCTAGTTCCAGAGTACATCCCGCGGATGGGTCCGCTCGGTGCTTCCTTGGCATGCAGCTCTGCCACCTCCGCTTCGAGCAGTGTTTGCCGCTCGAAGCTATTTGGAGGTCTCGTTCCACGCGGAGCCAGAGTCCGAGCGAAGTGCTGCTTGAGCTACTGGCGGCCGAGCCATGTACGAATTTTAGGACGGGTGGAGGCGCCCCGGTCTGCCGAGCCGACGT
>NZ_RYYH01000003.1:0-153904 GCF_004378995.1 Campylobacter sp. US53
AAGGTTGTTAAACTCTTTTTGGATTGCAATCATTCTTTTAAAGTATTTTAAAAACTCAACAAAAATTATAACAATACAATTATTTTAAATTATTTTAATACGAATAAAAAGAAGTGAAGAGGATTAAAGATTAATACATTTGGTTGCGAAGGGGAGATTTGAACTCCCGACCTTCGGGTTATGAGCCCGACGAGCTAACCACTGCTCTACTTCGCGGCATATAAGATATTTGAAATATAAAATAAGAAGTGGATGGGGTAAAGGGATTCGAACCCCTGAATGACAGGACCAAAACCTGTTGCCTTACCGCTTGGCGATACCCCAATAAATATTTTTTTAAAAGTGTGATTATAATGAATTTTAATTTATTTGTCAAGCAATTTAAGTTATAATTTTAAAAATTTTAAGGAAATAAAGATGAAATTTGTTAGTGTAGAACAAGCAATTAAGGATTTACAAGCAGGAAAAATGCTTGTTATGGTAGATGCAGAAGATAGAGAAAATGAAGGCGATTTAATCTTTCCTGCACAATTTAGCACCCAAGAAAAAGTAAATTTCATGATAAAAGAAGCTCGTGGTGTGGTTTGTGTAGCCTTAGATGAAGCTTTAGCAAAAAAATTTGAACTTCCTTTAATGGTGCCTAAAAATACTTCAAACCACGAAACTGCTTTTACTATAACCGTAGATGCAAAAGATACTACAACGGGAGTTAGCGCCTATGAAAGAAATATGACTATACAAATTTTTGCCGATGATAATGCTAAAGCGAGTGATTTTGTAAGACCAGGGCATATCAATCCTTTAATCGCAAAAAAAGGTGGGGTTTTAGAACGCACAGGTCATACAGAAGGCACGGTTGATCTTTGTAAATTAGCAGGATTAAAAGGTGCTTGTGTGATTTGTGAAATTGTAAAAGATAATGGAGATATGGCAAGAAGAGAAGATCTAGAAATTTTTTGCCAAAAACATGATTTAAATATGATAGCCGTAAGCGATCTTATAGAATATCGCCTAAAACATGAAAGTCTTATTAAGCTTGAAGAAAAAAGTCAAAGTGTTTTAGCAGGCTTTAAAGCAGAAAAATTTATCTTTAGTGATCATAATCAAACCCAACACATAGCTTTTTGCTTTAAAGATATCAAAAAATGCGAAAATGTTAAATTTCATATCAGTGGTAGTGATTTTGAGCTTTTAACTTCAGATAAATTTTCAAAACTTTTAGAGCAAATCAAATTTCTTAGTGAAAATGGTGGCGTTATAGTTTTCATGCAAGGAGAAAAATCCAGTACCACTCAATACAAAAACTATGGTATAGGAGCACAGATTTTAAGATATTTTGGTATAGAAGAAATTAAACTTTTATCTCAAAGTTGTGATAAAGACTATATAGGCTTAGAAGGTTTTGGTTTAAACCTTAAAGCTTGTAATTTTAACTAAAAAGGAAAAAAATGACTTTAAAAGAACAAATTTTAAACGATATCAAAGAGGCAATGAAACAAAAAGATGATTTTAAAAGAGATAGTTTAAGAACTCTAAATGCAGCTTTTAAGCAAATAGAAGTGGATGAAAGAATAGAATTAGATAATGAAAGAATTTATAAAATCATTGCAAGTGAAATCAAAAAACGCAAAGACGCAATCGAACTTTATCTTAAGGCAAATCGTGAAGATTTAGCACAAAAAGAACAAAATGAAATAAGTCTTTTTGAAATTTATCTGCCTAAACAACTAAGTGATGAGGAGTTAACTTTAGTCTTAAAACAACTTATAGAAGAATTGGGTGTAAGTTCACTAAAAGAACAAGGTTTGGTAATGAAAGAAGCTAAAATAAAATTAGGTGCGAGTGTTGATGGCAAAAGACTTAATTTAGCACTTAAAGAGCTTTTACAATAATTTTTTGGAGTGTTATTATGAAAGAGTTAAGCGGTTCAGCAATGATTTGCGAGGCTTTAAAAGAAGAAAATGTTAAAATTGTTTTTGGTTATCCTGGAGGCGCTGCACTTAATATTTATGATGAAATTTACAATCAAAAATATTTTAAACATATTTTAGTGCGTCATGAACAAGCGGCCTTGCATGCTGCTGATGCTTACGCAAGAATGAGCGGAGAAGTGGGTGTAGCTATAGTTACAAGCGGACCAGGTTTTACAAATACTATTACAGGTCTAGCTACGGCTTATAGTGATTCTATCCCTTTGGTGTTGATTTCAGGGCAGGTAGCAAATTCTCTTATTGGTACAGATGCTTTTCAAGAAATTGATGCAGTAGGTATTTCAAGACCTTGCGTGAAGCATAATTATTTAGTTACTTGCATAGAAGAGTTTCCACGCATTTTAAAAGAGGCTTTTTATATAGCAAGAAGTGGTAGGCCTGGGCCTGTGCATATAGATGTGCCAAAAGATGTAAGTGCAACTTTGGGACTTTGGGAATATCCTAAAGAAATTTCTATGAAAACTTATAAACCCGTTTATAAGGGTAACTCAAAGCAAATTAAAAAATTTGCAGAGCTTTTAAAAGAAGCAAAAAGACCTTTATTTTACTTGGGTGGAGGTTGTATCAGTTCTAATGCAAGTGAGCAAATCAGAGAGCTTATAAAATTTACAAAAATTCCAGCAGTTGAAACCTTAATGGCGCTTGGAACTTTAAGAAGTGATGATGTTTTTAATCTTAAAATGGCAGGTATGCATGGAAGCTATGCTGCTAATATGGCTTTAAGTGAGTGTGATTTGCTTGTGAGTGTAGGAGCAAGATTTGATGATAGGATTACAGGAAAAACAAGTGAATTTGCTAAACATGCGACTATAGTTCATGTTGATATTGATCCTAGTTCTATTTCAAAGATTATCAATGCACATTATCCTATAGTAGGAGATATTAAAGAAGTTCTTAAAGAGCTTTTAGAAGAGCTTAAAAAGGAAAATTTTAATACAATTTTTAAAGAATGGCGCGAAACTTTAAAGCGTTATAATGAACTTTATCCGCTTTCTTATGAAGATAGCAATGAGATTTTAAAACCGCAATGGGTGATTGAAGAATGTGCGAAAATGGCTCCAGATGCAAGGATTATTACTGATGTGGGTCAGCATCAAATGTGGGTAGCACAGTTTTATCCTTTTAATTATCCAAGACAACTTGCAACAAGTGGAGGGCAAGGAACTATGGGATATTCTTTACCTGCTGCCTTGGGTGCAAAGCTTGCTGTGGGTGAAGAAGTGGTGATTAATTTCGTAGGCGATGGATCGGTTTTGATGAATATCCAAGAGCTTATGACTGCTCATGAGTATGGTATAAAAACTATAAATATTATTTTAAACAATGCCTTTTTAGGTATGGTAAGACAATGGCAAAGTATGTTTTATAAAGAGCATTTTTCACAAACAGATTTAAATACTCAGCCTGATTTTATCAAAATTGCTCAAGGTTTTGGTTGCGAAGGTTATGAAATTTCAAACAAAGAAGAATTCATTCAAGCTTTTAGCCAAGCTTTAAAAAGCGATAAAACCTCTATTTTAAATGTAAAAATTGATCGTTTTGAAGATGTTTTACCTATGGTACCTGCAGGAGGTGCGATTTATAATATGATTTTACCAAAGGCAAAGGATAGACAATGAGAAGGGTTTTATCGGTAATTGTTTTAAATGAGCATGGGGTTTTATCTCGTATAGTAGGACTTTTTTCAGGAAGAGGCTATAATATTGACTCGCTTACAGTAGCACCTTTGGAAAATAAAGAATTTTCGCGTATTAATATAGTCACTTCAGGAAATGAAAGAACTTTTGAGCAGATAGTCAAACAACTTCATAAGCTTATTCCTACTTATAAAGTGATAGAAAGTGAGGAATTTATTGACAAAGAAATGGCTTTGGTGAAAATTCCTTTAAATGAAAATTTAGGTGGACTTGATGCCGTTTTGAAAGCTTATAATGGTACTATTGCAAATAGCAATGAGAATTTTTTGTTTTTAATGGTTGCTGATGATGCAAATCGCATTGATAATTTTTTAAAAACAATTAAAAAATACAATCCTAGTGATATAGTTCGCAGTGGATCTGTTTTGATGGAGATTAAATGAAATTAAGTGAAATAGCAGAATTTTTAAGCTTGGAATATAAAGGCGAGGATATAGAAATCAGTGCTTTAAATTCTTTATTGAAAGCAAATTTTACAGAGCTTACTTATTGTGATGGTGAGAAAAATACCAAAGATATACCTCACACAGGAGCTGCTGCTATTTTAGTATCTAAAGAATATGAAAATTTAGTACCTAAAGATACTAAAGCTTTGATTACTCAAAGTCCACATTTGAGTTTTGCTTTTTTAAGCAAGCTTTTTGCTAAACCTTTGATAAGCACAGCTAAAGAAAAAGTACAAAATATTGCAAAAAGCGCAAGAATCATGCCTAATGTTTATATAGGTGATAATGTAAATATCGGTGAAAATGTAATCATTATGGCAGGAGCTTATATAGGCGATAATGTCAGCATTGGTGATGAGAGTATTATCCATCCTAATGTAGTTATTTATAATGACACTAAAATCGGTAAAAAATGTCATTTGCTTGCCAATTGTGTAATAGGAAGCGATGGCTTTGGTTATGCGCACAATAAAAACGGCGAACATTATAAAATTTATCATAATGGCAATGTGATTTTAGAAGATTTTGTAGAAGTAGGGGCTTGTACAACTATAGATAGAGCAGTTTTTGATAGCACTATTATCAAAGCAGGTACTAAGGTAGACAATCTAGTTCAAATCGGACATAATTGCAATATAGGTCAAAATTGTATCATTGTGGCGCAAACTGGAATTTCAGGTTCAAGTGAGTTAGGACGCAATGTTATTATGGGTGGTCAAAGTGCAACGAGTGGACATTTAAAAATAGGCGATTTTAGCACCATAGCTGCAAGAGGCGGTGTGAGTAAAAATTTAGAAGGCGGGCGTGTTTATGGTGGTTTTCCTATCATGCTTCAAAAAGATTGGCTAAAACTTCAAGCTAAAATAGCAATAAATTTTAAAGAAAAATCACAAGATTAACATCGCATCGCCATAAGAGTAAAAGCGATATTTTTCTTTTATGGCGAGTTCATAAAGTTTTAAACACTGTTCTCTACCGATAAAAGCTGAAACTAGCATGATAAGAGTAGATTTTGGTAAATGAAAATTGGTTAAAAGATGATTTTGTCTTATAGGTGGATTTTGCGGGTGTAAAAAAAGATCACAAAAACCGCTTTTTGTTTTAGTTCTTGCATAATATTCTATGGTTCTTGTTACCGTTGTTCCTACGCCTAAAATAGCTTGTTTAGAATCTATAATTTCACATGCTTGCTGCGGAATATTAAAAAATTCACTATGCATTTTATGCTCTTGTATATTTTCACATTCCACGCTTTTAAAGGTTCCAGCTCCTACATGTAAGGTTAAATGATAAATTTCGTGTTTTTTTCTTAAATTTTCAAGCATAGTCTCACTAAAATGTAAACTTGCAGTCGGAGCAGCCACTGCACCTAAATTTTTTGCAAAGATACTTTGATAATCTTTCAAATCGCTTTTTTCATCTTCCCTTTTAATATAAGGAGGCAAGGGTATATGTCCTATCTTGTCAAGCAGGTTGTAAAGATTTGAGGTGTCTAAGGTTTTATCATTTTGAAAAAATTGAACCTTTCGAAGACCATCATCTAAAAGTTCTACAACGCGCGCTTTTAAATCCTCTTTAAAATATAAGATTTCATCTTTTTTAACCCGCCCTTTAATTTGAGCTAGAAAAAGCGGATTGTGAGAATTTAAAAAAGGTTGATGTAAGAAAAGCTCTATTTTTCCTCCGCTTGCTTTATTGCCATAAATTCTTGCTTTAATAACTTTGGTATCATTGAAAAAAATCGCGCAGTCGGGTAAAAAGTCTTTTAAATTTTTAAAAGTAGTGTGAAAAATTTCTTTGTTTTTGCGATCAAAAACCAAAAGCTTAGCATCTTCTTTTGGATTTGCAGGATAGTTGGCTATGAGTTTATTAGCTAGAGTGTAATCATAGCTTGAAAGAAGTAAGTCTTTATTCATCGCTTTCTTTATCTTTTGGGGCAGGATTTACCTTTTGAACAATTAAAATAGAAAGTCCATAAAGTCCGCAAAGTGGTCCTGCCATTAAAAATTGAGATAAAACATCAGGTGGAGTCATAAAGGCTGAAAAAACAAAAATAACTAAAACAGCTATGCGAAAATGGCGTTTTAAAAAACTATCATCTATAAGTCCGATTTTAGCAAAGAAAAAGGCAATTACAGGCATTTCAAAAGCTAAGCCAAAAGCCACAACAACTTTCGTAAAAAAATCTACATAAGTTCCTATGGTAATCACAGGATTAAAATCTTCATTTAAACCAAAATTAATCAAAAATTTAAAAGCCAAAGGCACTACAACAAAATAGCAAAAACAAGCCCCCAAGGCAAACATAATGCTTGCAAAGCTAACAAAAGGCACCACAAGGCGTTTTTCATTATCATAAAGTCCTGGAGCTACAAATTTCCAAAATTGCCAAAAAATCACAGGTAGAGAAAAGATAAAGGCTGCAAAAAAACTAACCTTCATTGCGGTAAATAAGGCTTCTTGTACTTCAATTACATTCACATGTTTGGCTACTTCGGGTAAAACAGCTATAAGTGGAGCTTTTAAAATATCTAAGATATAGCTTCGTAGAGCAAAACATACAATAAACATAACTACAATGCAAGCAACGCTTATAAAAAGGCGTTTTCTAAGTTCTATTAAATGAGGTCTTAATTCTTCAAACATTTATTTTTCCGTTTTATCTTGTGTTTCTAATTTGCTAAGATTTGGTTTTTCTTCTGTATTTAAATTTTGTCCGCTAAGGTTATTTTTTACGTTATTATCTCTGCTATCAAAGGTTAAATCTACCTTTGTTTTATCTAAAATATCTCTTTTAAGGTCATCAAATTCTTCAAAACTGAGTTTTTTGCGTATATTTTCATTAGTGCTTGAAAATTCATCTTTGTATTTCTTAGCCTCTTCTTTTAAGTCATTGATGCGTATTTCTTTTTCTATGCTTGATTTTGCATCATCTATGTTGCGTTTTACAGCCTTTAGAATTTTTGCTATTTGTACTATAGCTTCTGGAAGTTTATCAGGCCCTAAGACTAAAATCGCTACAACTAAAATAACTATAATTTCACCAAAACTCATTAATCGTTACTCTTTGATTTGATATTTTAAATAAATATTTTACTTAAAAAACTTAAATTTAAGATGAGAGATATAAAGCAAGTTCGTCGCTAATGAGAAAATTAGGATTAAAATATCTTTTATTTTTGTAAAAAAGTTTTTTTTCTTTTAATAATATATTTATTTTGTCTTTTTGCCATTGATTGAGTTTTGTTTCATCAATCCCTACTATACTTCTAAGTCCTAAAAATAGATGTTCTAAATTCAAGTCTTTGGAGCTTAGTTGCTCTATAGATCTAAAAGTAGGATTTTCTATGTAATTTTTTAAATTTTTTGCTGTATAAAAACGCTTATTTTCATAAAATCCTACCGCACTTAATCCACAAGCTAGGTAGTTTTTTCCTTGCCAATAAGCAAGATTATGTTTGCAAATTTGGGCTTTGGTTTTTGAAAAATTACTGATTTCATATTGAAAAAAGTCAAGCTCTAGAAGTTGTTTGATGAAAAATTTCATTAAATTAGGAGCATTTTTTTTGAAATGTTCTTTTTTGGCAAAGGCTGTGTTTGATTCTATGGTTAAATTATAAGCACTAAGGTGTGTGATTAAAGCCTTGATTTGTTTTAAGTGTAAGAGTTCAAATTCAAGCATTTTTTTATTGTCTAATTTTGTATCATAAATAAGATCTAAATTGATATTTTTAAAACCTACTTTATTTGCATTTTCTAATGCTTTGATAATCATTTCTTGATTATGAATTCTTCCAAGAAAGTGAAGTTTTTTAGGATGAAAACTTTGAGCTCCAAAAGAAATGCGATTAACTCCTAAATTTTTCATATTTTTAAGCCAATTTAATGTTGCTGAGTTGGGATTAGCTTCGCATGAAATTTCTACATTTTTATCTAGTAAGGGATATAAAATTTTAAAAATATCTTCATAATTATACGCATCGACACAACTTGGTGTTCCTCCGCCTATGAATAAGGTTTTAATTTGATTTGATTGAATGTTAAATTGTTTTAATTGAAAAACAATATCTTCTTTTAAAGCCTGAAAATAAGCTTTTTCATAATCATTTTTTTTCAAACTTGTAAAAGCGCAATAATTACATTTGCTTTCACAAAATGGAATATGGATATAAAAATACATAAAAACCCTAAAATATTTTATTAAATTTTTAATGTATTTTAATAAAAATTTGATTTGATTTAGGTTAAAATTATATTCTTGAGATTTAAGGAAAAATATTGTGGAAAACGAGAAAAATTATAGACCAAATGTTGCAGCTATTGTTTTATCAAGTTCTTATCCTTTTGAGTGTAAGATTTTTATAGCTAAAAGAAGTGATATGGATAATATTTGGCAATTTCCACAAGGAGGTATTGATAAAGGTGAAAGTGTCAAAAACGCTTTATTTAGAGAACTAAAAGAAGAAATAGGCACTGATGAGGTTGAAATCATTGCTGAGTATCCAGAATGGTTGAGTTATGATTTTCCGAGTAAAATTGTTAAAAAAATGTATCCTTATGATGGACAGATTCAAAAATATTTTTTAGTGCGTTTAAAGCACGGTGCTACAATCAATATCAATACCAAGCATCCTGAATTTGATGATTATCAATTTGTGAGTGTTAAACAAATTTTTGAAATGATTAATCATTTCAAAAAAAATATTTATGTTAGAGTGATCAAATATTTTGAAGAGAAAGGTTATATCTAAAATGCTTATAGTTCAAAAATATGGTGGAACAAGCGTTGGAACACTTGAGCGTATCGAAGCAGTAGCCAATAGGGTTATCCAAAGTGTACAACAAGGTAATCAACTTGTTGTTGTAGTATCTGCAATGAGTGGGGTGACAAATACTCTTATCGAGCAAGCTGAATATTTTAGTAAAACTCCTAATGGTAAAGATATGGATATGCTTTTAAGCAGTGGAGAGCGTGTAACAAGCGCTTTACTTTCCATCGCTTTAAATGAAAAGGGTTATCCTGCTATATCATTTTCTGGGAGAAAAGCGGGAATTATTACAGATAGTGTTTTTACAAAGGCAAGAATTCATCATATTGATACAAAAGCGATAAAATCAGAACTTCAAAATGGTAAAATAGTTGTTATAGCAGGTTTTCAAGGTGTAGATGAGGAAGGTAATGTAACTACCTTAGGGCGTGGTGGAAGCGACTTAAGTGCTGTGGCGGTAGCAGGTGCCTTAAATGCGGATTTGTGTGAAATTTATACCGATGTTGATGGGGTTTATACAACAGATCCAAGAATTGAACCAAAGGCAAAGAAATTGGATAAAATTTCTTATGAAGAAATGCTTGAACTTGCAAGTTTGGGTGCAAAAGTTTTGCAAAATCGCTCTGTAGAGCTTGCAAAAAAATTAAATGTTAACTTAGTAACTAGAAGTAGTTTTAACAATAACGAAGGAACAATGATAACAAAGGAAGATGGAATGGAACAAGCTTTAGTAAGTGGTATTGCTTTGGATAAAAATCAAGCAAGAGTGACTTTAAGAAATGTAGAAGATAAGCCTGGAATCGCAGCTGAAATTTTTTCTGTTTTAGCAAATGAAAATATTAATGTAGATATGATTATACAAAATGTTGGAGTTGATGGCGCTACAAATTTGGGTTTTACGGTTCCTCAAAATGAACTTGAATTAGCTAAAAATGCTATGCAAAAAATTTTAAGCTCAAAAACAACTATAGAAAGTGATAGTGCCGTAGTAAAAGTTTCTATAGTCGGTGTAGGCATGAAATCACATTCAGGAGTGGCAAGTAAAGCTTTTAAAGCTTTAGCTGATGAGGGGATTAATATCGGTATGATTTCTACTAGTGAAATAAAAATTTCAATGATAGTTCATGAAAAATACGGAGAACTTGCAGTTAGAGCACTACATGAGTGCTACGGACTTGATAAATAAATGAGTGATTTTTTAAGTTTTACTCTTGAAAATATTCGCAATGGCGGAGCTTTTATGGCATGGTTGGAGTCGCGTCGTTTAGAATGGGCTCCTTTGATGGCTGCAAGACTTAAATATCTTTTAGAGGGACGCACTTTTGTCTTAATGTGCGATGAACAAAGATCTTGGTATGAAGAGTATTTTTTAAAAAATATAAATTCAAAAGCCGCTCGTCCCATGCTTCCTTTTGTGTCGTTAAATTCTTTATGCAAGAAGAAAGTACAAAGTTCAGAAGATATAGCTTTACTTAATGACTTGCTTGACATTTCTTTTCCTAATGGTTATGTGTATTTTTACATAGGAAGTGCTTCTGATAATAAATCTTTAATCGCTAAATCAAGAGATGATAGTTTATTGTGGCTTTTTGATGAGCAGTTACAAGATAGTTTTTATTTAAATTCTAAAGATAAAGACTTGGATATCAAGCTTATTAGTTTATATCAACTTTTTGATGTAAGTTTGGATGCAATATTATTTTCCAAGGTGCAATTAGGATAAATATTTTGTTTATTAGTAAGATTATTATCAGTGAAGATTTTTTAGGTATTAAAGAAGAAATGATTAATAATTTTGGTATTAAAAAATTAAGATTTTTTATGCCACAAAATGAATTTTTACTTGATGATGCAAGAGCAGTTGAAAAAGAAAGCTATATCGCAGAAACCGAAGAAAAAATTATTGTTTTAATGGCGGATTCTTATAGGATAGAAGCACAAAATTTTTTACTTAAACTTCTCGAAGAACCTCCAAAAAATATTAAATTTCTTATTGTGGTACCTTCTAAAAATTTACTTTTACCTACTATAAAATCACGTCTTATTTGTGAAAAAAGAAAAGTTGAAAAGGAAGTTAAAAAACTTGATTTAGATCTTAAAAGAATGGATTTAAGAATGCTTTTTGATTTTTTGCAAAAAAATGAAAATTTGGATAAAAATGAACTTATGGATCAAATCGCATTACTTGCTAAAGAATGTGTGAAATATAAAGATTTTAATGCTGAAGAATTAGAGTTTTTTTATGAAGGCTATGAGCTTGCAAAATTAAATTCTAAAAGCGGGGTGCTTTTAGCTACTCTTTTACTAAATTATTATACAAAGAAATAAAATGAAATTTTTTAAAATCAATCCAAATACCGATTTTAATTTGCTTTGTTCTTTCATAAATCCCCATAAAATGGGACAAAAGATTATGAGTGAAAAAACAAAAATTCATTTTATTTTTATCAAAGATATTTCCACTCCTGCAGCAAATATTTTAAAACAAGATGCTTTAAGAGTAGGAGCTGAACTTATTACTCATAAAGAAGTAATTACTGCAAAAATCACTCATTCAAATGCACTTTTAATGGCAAGTAAAGAACAAATTCAAAAGCTTATTGCTAAAGAAAAGCTTCAAGATTTTGGACTTAAAAATTTGGCTCTTTTTTTGCAAAAAGATTTTTTAAAACCAAAAAAAGCTGAGCTTATGGTAGTGATTAATGTCAATGAAGACAGTTTTAATGCAAAAAGTCGTGTGAGCGAAGAAGACTTTGAAAAAAGGCTTAATGACTTTCTTGCTTTAAAGCCTGAATATATCGATATAGGTGCGGTAAGTTCAAGACCTGGGAGTGAGTATTGTGGTAAGGAAGAGGAATTTAAAAGACTGAAAAAAATACTTGACTTAATTTATGAGAAAAATTATCATGAAAAAGCGATTTTTAGTTTAGATAGTTTTGATGAATATTGTCTAGAATATGCTTTAAATAAGGGTTTTAAACTCATTAATGATATTACAAGTTTAAGAAATCTTAATCTAGCCAAACTTGCAAGTAAATATGAGGCAAAATATTGCTTAATGCACATGCAAAACAATCCAAATAACATGCAAGATAATCCTTTTTATGAAGATTTACTTGATGAGATGACTTTATTTTTTAAAGAAAAACTTGAACTTTTAGAAAGTTTTGGAGTAAAAGAAAGTATTTTAGATGTAGGTATTGGTTTTGGAAAGAGTGCGGGGCATAATATGATTTTAATCAAACACTTAGAGCATTTTTTGCAATTTAACAAGCCTTTGCTTATAGGTGCGAGTCGCAAAAGTGTGATTAATGCGTATTTTCAAAGCGAGATTAAAGATCGTTTAGCAGGAACTTTGTATTTGCATTTAAAGGCTTTTGAAAATGGTGCTAGTATTATAAGAGTGCATGATTTATATGAGCACAAACAACTTTTTGCTTTAGCGCAGGCAATGGATAATATAGGAGTTTAGATGAAAAAAGAAGAGTATTTAGAAAAAGTTGCTTTAGCCAATTTGTGGATGAGGGCATATTATGAAAAAGATGAACCCTTGGCTAGCGATGAAGAATACGATGCTTTAATCAGAGAATTAAGAGCTTTTGAAGAACAAAATAAAGATGAAATTTCAAAAGACTCTCCAACGCAAAAAATAGCTCCTACTATACAAAGCGAGTTTAAAAAAATAGCTCATTTAAAGCGTATGTGGTCGATGGAAGATGTGTTTGATGAGAGTGAGCTTAGGGCTTGGGCAAAACGCGCAAAATGTGAAAAAAACTTTTTTATAGAGCCTAAATTTGATGGAGCGAGTTTAAATTTGCTTTATGAAAATGGTAAATTAGTAAGCGGTGCCACTAGGGGCGATGGCGAAGTGGGTGAGGATATAACGCTTAATGTTTTTGAGATAGAAAATATACCTAAAAATATAGCCTATAAAGAAAGGATAGAAATTCGTGGAGAAGTGGTGATTTTAAAAGATGATTTTGAGAAAATCAACGAAAAAAGAGCCCTTTTAAATCAAAGTTTATTTGCCAATCCACGCAATGCTGCAAGTGGGAGTTTAAGGCAGCTTGATACAAGCATCACCAAAGAAAGGAATTTGAAATTTTATCCTTGGGGAGTAGGGGAAAATACCTTAAATTTTACCAAACATAGCGAGGTGATGCAATTTATCAGAGAGCTCGGTTTTTTAAAAGATGATTTTGTAAGACTTTGTGTTAATTTAGACGAGGTTTTAAAAGCTTATGATGAGCTTTTAGCTTTAAGAGAAAAAAAGCCTATGATGATGGATGGTATGGTGGTAAGGGTTGATGATCTTGCACTTTGTGAAGAATTAGGCTATACAGTAAAATTTCCAAAATTTATGGCAGCTTTTAAATTTCCTGCACTTGAAAAAACCACGCGTTTAATAGGTGTAAATTTACAAGTGGGAAGAAGTGGAGTGATCACTCCTGTGGCGGTTTTAGAACCTGTAAATTTAGATGGGGTTGTAGTAAAATCAGCCACACTCCATAATTTTGATGAGATTGCAAGACTTGATGTTAAAATCAATGATTTTGTAAGCGTGATAAGAAGTGGCGATGTTATCCCTAAAATCACTAAGGTTTTTAAAGATCGTAGAGAAGGTTTAGAGATGGAAATTTCACGCCCTAAGCTTTGTCCTACTTGCCAAAGTGAGCTTTTAGATGAAGGAACTTTAATAAAATGTCAAAATATAGACTGTGAAGATAGACTTGTAAATTCTATCATTCATTTTGTTTCTAAAAAATGTCTTAATATCGACGGACTGGGAGAAAATATAGTAGAGCTTTTATACAAGCACAAAAAAATCACTACACTTGAGAGTATTTTTCATTTAAAATTTAGTGATTTTGAAGGTTTGGAAGGCTTTAAGGAAAAGAAAATTAACAATCTTTTAAATGCCATAGAACAAGCAAGAGAATGTGAGCTTTTTCGTTTTATCACAGCTTTAGGAATAGAGCATATTGGCGAGGTTGCGGCTAAAAAATTAAGTTTAAGTTTTGGTAAAGAGTGGCACAAGCAAAGCTTTGAAGCTTATGCCAATTTAGAAGGTTTTGGAGAGCAAATGGCTTTAAGTCTTTGCGAATTTACGCGTGTTAATCGTACAAGAATTGATGAGTTTTACAAGCTTTTAAATTTGAAAATAGAAAAACTTGAAATCAAAAGCGATGGTGTGATTTTTGGTAAAACTTTTGTAATTACAGGCACTCTTTCACGCCCAAGAGATGAGTTTAAGGCTTTGATAGAAAAGCTTGGGGGTAAGGTAAGCGGCTCAGTTTCTAAAAAGACTGACTATGTGCTTTTTGGAGAAGAGGCAGGTTCTAAGCTTAGTAAGGCTAAAGAGCTTGAAGTAAAATGTATAGATGAAAGTGCTTTTAATGAGCTTGTTAAAGAATAGTTCTTATATTTTAACGCTTTTAAGCCTTTTTGGCTTTTTGCTAACTTGGCAAAGGAGTGCTTTTTCTTTATTTTTTTTAATTCCTATTTTTTTAACACTTTTTTGGGAATTCTTTTTATTTTTAAAGCTTAGAAAAAATATTATAAAAGAAGCTACTTTGATTAAGGGAAGTTTGTTTTATCGTATTAGTATGGGGGATTTTTATCTTTATATTTTTAGTTTTTTCTTGGCGATTTTTGGACTTATTTCTTTATTTTTAAATTTTTTAAATCTTGAAAAAATTGATTTTGTTTTTATATTTATAATTTTGCCTTTATTGATGATATTTTTAAAAAAAGAATTACATTTGCAATTTGTAGATAATGCTTATAATGATTTTAGAATAGTTGTTATCGCTAGTTTTTTTACTGCTTTATTTTATGCATTTTATGGGCTTTTTTTTACTTACAATGAACTTTTAAATTTAGAACTTTTTTCTAGGAAAATCATCGCTTATAAAAGTTCTTCTTTTGTTTATTTTGATTTTTTATCTGAATTATTGTATTTTGTTTCAAATTTAAAATTTTTTATTTTTTCTTATTTTGGATATTTGGGATTTAGGGTTTTAAATTTTATTTTTGATTTTTTTAATTTTTTTATGTTTTGTTCTCTTTTAGCTTTTGTTTTTAATTTTGTTTTGAAAATAAAGATAAAAATAATTGTTTTATTTTTGTGTTTTATCATGGTTTTAGGAAGTTATTTTTTAAAAGAGCAAAGAAATAATGCCTTAAAATCCGAACAAGAACAAATACTTTTATGGATGAATAATTTTGATTTTTTAAAAGATCATAATTTAAGTTTAATTCAAAAAGAAAAAGATCTTTTTGAAAAAGATCTTAAAGATCTTAGAGAAATTTTTAAAAAAAATGCTTTTGAAATAGGCATTTGGTGGTTTTCTAAAGAAAAAGAAGACTTAGAAAAAAGAATAAATGAGAGTTTAAAATGAGATTTGATTTTTTTGTTTCAAAGCGTTTAAATATCAGTAGAAATAAAGCCTTAGAGCTTATAGAAAATGAAGAGGTTTTGCTTAATGGTAAAAGTTTTAAAGCTTCTTTTGATGTGAAAAATTTTTTAGAAAATTTAAAAAAAACGCAAGATTTAAATCCTGAAGATATACTTTTAACCAATGAGTTAAAATTGGATCTTTTAAGTGAAATTTATGTTTCAAGAGCAGCTTTGAAATTAAAAAATTTTTTAGAAGAAAATAATATTGAAATAAAACATAAAAATTGTCTTGATATAGGATCTAGCACGGGCGGTTTTGTGCAAATTTTACTTGAAAATCAGGCTTTAAAAATCACTGCTCTTGATGTGGGTAGTAATCAACTCCATCCAAGTTTAAGAGTAAATGAAAAAATTATTTTATATGAAAATACAGATCTTAGAGCCTTTAAAAGTGAAGAAAAATTTGAACTTATTACTTGTGATGTGAGTTTTATTTCTCTTATTAATTTACTTTATTATATCGATAATTTGGCTTTAAAGGAAATTATTTTACTTTTTAAACCTCAGTTTGAAGTGGGAAAAAATATCAAAAGAGATAAAAAGGGTGTTTTAAAAGATGACAAGGCAATCTTAAAAACAAGAATGGATTTTGAAAAAGCATGTGCTAAGTTAGGTTGGCTTTTAAAAAATACGCAAAAATCAAGCATTAAAGGAAAGGAAGGCAATATTGAATATTTTTACTACTATATCAAAAATTAATATTACCTCTTTGGCTATAGGTTGTTTTGATGGCGTGCATTTAGGACATCTAAAACTTGTAAAATGTTTAGATGAGAATGGGGCTTTATTAGTTATTAATAAATTTAAGGGTCAATTTCTTTGCTCAAATCGTCAAAAAGAAGAAATTTCAGGAAAAAAAGTTATAGAAGTGGATTTTGAAAGTATAAAATCTTTAGATGGTAAAGATTTTTTAAGTTTTTTGAAAAAAGAATTTGTCAATTTAAAATTTATAGTAGTGGGATATGATTTTTCTTTTGGGAAAAATAGGGCTTATAGTGCTAAAGATATTGAGTCTTTAAGTGGGATAAAAACTATAATAGTTGATGAATTTAGCATAGGTGGAATAGGTGTTCATGCAAGTTTAATTAAGGATTTTTTATCAAAAGCAAATTTGCAAAAAGCAAAAGAATTTTTAGGAAGAGATTATAGCATCAAAGGGAAGATGATTAAAGGACAAGGTTTGGGTTCTAAGGAACTTTTTGCGACTATAAATTTAGATTGTAAAGGCTATTTTTTGCCTCAAAATGGTGTTTATGCTACTTTGTTAAAAAGCCAAAAAAATATTTATAAAAGTGTGAGTTTTTTAGGTGTAAGATCAAGCGATGAAAATTTTGCTATAGAAAGTCATATTTTAGAAGAATTGGGTGAAAATTTCACACAAGGGGAGTTTTTTGAACTCGAGTTTATATTTTTTCTAAGAGAGAATCAAAAATTTCAGGATCTAAAAAAACTTAAAAATCAAATTACCAAAGACATAGAACAAGCTAGAGAATTATTAAGGAAAAATGATGAAAGATGAACTTTTTAAACAAAGCCCTAAAAAACAATTTGAATTTGATAAAAGCGTGGCTAGTGTTTTTGATGATATGATCAATCGTTCTGTACCATTTTATAGAGAAAATTTAGAACTTTGTGCTAATTTATTGGCTAAAATTTTACCTACAAGTGCAAGTGTTTGTGATTTAGGCTGCTCAAGTGTTAATTTTTTGATTTTTTTGGCAAATCTAAGAAAGGATTTTAAACTTTTTGGCGTGGATAATTCTGCTTCTATGCTTGAAGTTGCAAAGTCAAAAACTAAAGCTTATGGACTTGATATAAGTTTTTTTGAAGCTAATTTATGTGAGTTTGATTTTTTTGTTTGCGATGTTTTTGTGGCAAATTATACCATGCAGTTTATTCGCCCTCCTAAAAGACAAGAATTGCTTGATAAAATTTATAAAAATTTAAACTCTAAAGGCATTTTGATTATGAGTGAAAAAATCCTTTATGAAGATGCTTTTTTGTCTAAAAATATCATAGAACTTTATGCTGATTATAAAGAAAAACAAGGCTATTCTAAGTTTGAAATTGCAACTAAAAGAGAAGCTTTAGAAAATGTTTTAATTCCTTATAGTCAAAAAGAAAATTTAAATATGCTAGAAAAGGCAGGTTTTAAGAAAATAGAAAGTATTTTTAAATGGGCGAATTTTGAAACTTTCATAGCTTTTAAGGATTAGAAATATTTTCATCTTCCCATTCATCTTTTGGAAAACCTACCTTATATGCATTAACACAATCTTGACTGATGATAGCTTTGTGTCTGCATTCTAAACTTCTTTTTTTTGCTTCTTCAGGATGATTTTGATAATATTCTACACTTTTGGTTTGTTCGCATGCTGCAAAAAATATACCAATAAGGCTTAAAAAAAGAGTTATTTTCATGGTAATTTTTCCTGTGTTATATTGATATCATCGCTAAAGATAGAACTTTGATTGTTTTCTGTTGTTTTGGAAGGATAAATTTCAGAAGGTGTTTCTGTTATAGGTGGTATTATAATACTTTTATTATTTTCTGAACTTTGGTTAATATCTTTTGTGGTTTTTTCTTTTTCTAAATCATTTTGTTTTAAAGTTTCTAATATTTGATTATCAGATTTTTTTGGTATGTTCGGACTGTATTTACTCTCTTCATTTGTTGGCTTAATACCAACTTTTAATGCATTAATACAATCTTCGCTAATAGTTCCGCTTTCTTTGCATTCTTTCGCTTTTTCTTTTGCTTCTCTAAGATGATTTTTGTAGTAATTTTCTGTTTTGTTATCGCAAGCTGTTATATTGATAACTATTAAAATCGTAAGTAAAATACTTATTCTTCGCATTTATCAATCTCCTAAAATTTTTAACATCTTAGCAAACTTGTATAAAGCAACGATAAATTATTTTTCTTCATTGTAAGAAAAAATAGGTAAAGACCATTGATATTTGATAGCTAAAAGCCTTGCAAAAACTCCTATAAAAAGAGTTAAAAGTGTGCAAACTAGGGCATTAAGCTCAAGCCAAATTATTAGAGAATAATAGATTGCTCCTGCAATTATGGCAATTCCTGCATAAATTTCTTTTTGAAACACCAAGGGGATTCTCATACATAAAATATCTCTTAAAATTCCACCAAAAACACCGGTAATTACAGCAGCAGCAACGGCTATGATAAACCCATGGTTTTGATCTATAGCTATTTGAGCTCCAAGTATACTAAAAACAACAAGTCCTATAGCATCAAGAGTTAGAAATAAAGTTTCAAGTTTGGTTACTACGCGTGGAATTTTTGTGGCTACAAGGGCGCAAAAACAGATTAAAATAATATATTCAGGATGTTTAACCCAAGTTAAAGGATAATGTCCTAAAAGCACATCTCGTATGCTTCCACCTCCAATTGCTGTTACGAGAGCAATAAAAATAACTCCAAAAAGATCCATTTTATGGCGTCCCGCAGCTAAAGCCCCTGTCATTCCTTCTGCGGAAATACCTATGATATAAAGAGTGGTTATCGTAAGAGCATTTATCTCCATAATTTATACCTTAAAATTTATCACAATTTATTTGATACTGTTTAATATTTTCATCATTTACTTCATGGTTTGGTACTTGATAACATTCTTTAAATTTCGGAGTTTTAATAATTTTTACATAAAAACTTGGTATAGCAATACGGTTTTTAATGTATTGTGGTTCTTTATCGTAAAGTACTAAATTTAAAACTTCGATACTTTGAAATTTTAAAGCTAAACTTCTTTCTCTTTGTTCGATTTCACTCCAAATTTTATTATTTATTTGAGCAATTTGTGGGGTAATATTGCTCATTAAAAATACTGAATTTTGAGCAGCTTTACTAAAGCTAAAAGAAGCATTGGGTGCAGTGTGTCCTCGCGTGTAGCCGCTGTTTTTATAATCATTCCAAGTAGTGCGGTATTTTTTAGGAATATTTGTATCATCTTCAAAGCGCGGCCGTTTTTTAATTTGCTTATCTTTCAAATTTGAAGCTTCTATTTTATAAGCAACGGCTTTTGTACCTTTGAGTTTATAATCATAGCAATTTAGATAAAAAAACTTATCTAAGATTTGCGAACAGTTTATATTGTTAAAATAAGAAGAAAAATTAGCACTAGGCTTGTAAGGTTCTAAGGCAAAAATATTAAGAGATATAGCTAGTGAAAAGATGAAAATTTTCATTTAAGTTCCTTATCTTTACTTTTGCAAAGATGATTTAAAAAACATTCTTTACATAAAGGTTTTTTAGCTTTACAGGTATAACGTCCAAAAAGAACCATGGCTTGATGAAGATAGTTAAGATTGTCTTTAAATACACCTGTTAAATCTTCTTCCGTAGCTTCTGGAGTTTTTGCTTTGCTAAGTCCTAAGCGGTGAGAAACTCTAAAAACATGAGTATCTACAGCCATGAAATTTGCTCCGCACCATTCTATTAAAACTACATGAGCGGTTTTTTGTCCTACGCCTGCTAATGATTTTAAATTTTGTTCATCAAGGGGAATTTTTCCGTTAAAATTTTCACAAACTGCTTTTGCCATTTTTATAAGATTTTGTGCTTTATTATTAAAAAATGAACAAGTTTGTATATAGGTTTTAAGGCTTGATAAATTTGCATTTGCAAGGGATTTGATATCAGGATAAGCCTTAAAAAGATCAGGAGTGATGAGATTGACTCTTTTATCAGTGCATTGGGCTGAAAGCATCACACAGACTAAAAGCTCGTATAGGTTTGAAAATTTAAGCTCTGTTACAGGCTTGTCAAAATGTTTTAAAAAAAGTTCTTTGATTTCTAAATTTCTTTTCATTTTTTAATTTTAGTTAATTAGCTTTAAACCAAGTTTAGATATAATTGATTTTATATACATTTTATTAAAAAGGAAACCTAATGAAAAAATTTTCTTTAGTCACAGCAGCTTTGATTGCAGGTGTAGCTTTAAATGTAAATGCAGCTACGGTAGCCACCGTTAATGGCAAGAGCATTAGTGATACAGAAGTAAGTGAATTTTTCGCCCCTATGCTTAGAGGACAGGATTTTAAAACTTTGCCAGATAATCAAAAAAAAGCTCTTATTCAGCAATATATTATGCAAGATTTAATTTTGCAAGATGCTAAAAAACAAAATTTAGAAAAAGATCCTTTATACACAAAAGAACTTGATCGTGCAAAAGATGCAATACTTGTTAATGTTTATCAAGAGAAAATTTTAAATACTATTAAAATTGATGCGGCTAAAGTTAAAGCTTTTTATGATCAAAATAAAGACAAATATGTAAAACCTGCAAGAGTGCAAGCAAAACATATCTTAGTAGCGACAGAAAAGGAGGCTAAGGATATTATTAACGAACTTAAAGGTTTAAAAGGTAAAGAACTAGATGCTAAATTTAGCGAGCTTGCTAAAGAGAAATCAATTGATCCAGGTTCAAAAAACCAAGGTGGTGAGCTTGGTTGGTTTGATCAATCAACTATGGTAAAGCCTTTTACAGATGCTGCTTTCGCACTTAAAAATGGTACTATTACTACAACTCCGGTAAAAACGAATTTTGGTTATCATGTAATCTTAAAAGAAAATTCGCAGGCTAAAGGTCAAATTAAATTTGATGAAGTAAAACAAGGTATTGAAAACGGACTTAAATTTGAAGAATTTAAAAAAGTTATCAATCAAAAAGGCCAAGATCTTTTAAATAGTGCTAAAGTGGAATATAAATAATGGGTGTTTTAGACATTGTAAAAGCAGGGGTGATTAGCGGAGATGAGCTTAATAAAGTTTATGATTATGCCAAAGCAGAAGGTTTTGCTATCCCTGCTGTTAATGTTGTAGGAACTGATTCTATTAATGCAGTTTTAGAAGCTGCAAAAAAAGTTAACTCTCCAGTTATTATCCAGTTTTCAAATGGCGGGGCAAAATTTTATGCAGGGAAAAATTGTCCTAATGGAGAAGTTTTAGGTGCAATTAGTGGGGCTAAACATGTGCATTTACTTGCTAAAGCTTATGGTGTACCTGTGATTTTACACACTGATCATGCTGCAAGAAAACTTTTGCCTTGGATTGATGGGCTTATTGAGGCAAATGCACAATATAAAAAAACCCATGGACAAGCTTTATTTAGTTCTCATATGCTTGATCTTAGCGAAGAAAGTTTAGAAGAAAATCTTAGCACTTGTGAAGTTTATCTTCAAAAACTTAATGTTTTAGGTGTCGCGCTTGAAATAGAACTAGGTTGTACAGGTGGCGAAGAAGATGGAGTGGATAATACAGGTATTGATAATTCCAAGCTTTATACCCAACCAGAAGATGTAGCACTTGCATATGAAAGACTTGGAAAAATTAGTGATAAATTTTCAATCGCAGCAAGCTTTGGAAATGTACATGGAGTTTACAAGCCAGGAAATGTTAGTTTACAACCTGAAATTTTAAAAAATTCGCAAAAATTTGTAAAAGATAAATTTGCTTTAAATAGCGATAAGCCTATAAATTTTGTATTTCATGGCGGTAGCGGTAGTGAGCTAAAAGATATTAAAGATGCAGTAAGTTATGGCGTAATTAAGATGAATATTGACACAGATACTCAGTGGGCCTTTTGGGATGGGGTGCGTGAATATGAACTTAAAAATAGGGTTTATTTGCAAGGACAAATTGGAAATCCAGAAGGTGATGACAAGCCAAATAAAAAATACTATGATCCGCGTGTTTGGTTAAGAAGTGGTGAAGAAAGCATGATAAAGCGTCTTGAAGTCGCTTTTGAAGATTTAAACTGTATAAACAAAAACTAAGCATTTTAAAGGCTTAGTTTTATTTTGTTTTAAAAATTTTTATCAAATTAAGTAGCAATCTTTAAAATAAAATTTTTAATGAGGTATTGGTTTCATGGATATTAAATCAGATGAAATTTCAGAACTTGTTTTGCCTGAAGGCAAAGATGCAAGAGGTTCTTTGGTTTATTTTAAAATTATTTTTATTCCAGCTTTTCTTTATATTTTGATTTTATTGGGTTATTTTAATGTAATTGACTTTAAGGTTGAATTACATACGGTTATTATGACAGGTGTGATTTTTTTTACAGCATTGATTTTTGCTAGACATAGTGCTGAGTATGCGTATAGTATTTTTGAACAACAAAAAGATGAATTTAAACAGGCTTTAAAAAGATATATTATGAGGCATTTTCTTGCCATAGGTAAAGACACAAAATCAAATGCCAATTTTGATGACTTTGCTTATACATATATTAAAGGTGCAAGAAATGAGAATTTTGCTAGCATAGGTTCGGCAATTTTTCCAATGATGGGAATTTTAGGGACTTTTATCAGCATAGCTTTTTCAATGCCAAATTTTAGCTCTAGTGATACAGCCGCTTTAGAACAAGAAATTGCAGATTTGTTAAGTGGAGTAGGAACTGCTTTTTATGTTTCAATTTATGGAATTTTTCTTGCATTATGGTGGATGTTTTTTGAAAAATATGGTAAAAGTAAAATAGATCGTTTACTAAATCGTCAAAAAAACGCTACAAGTGGATTTTTTTGGACAAAAGAAGAGCTTGATCAAAGATATTTAACCGAGAGTTTGCAACATTTTGAAAAAATTGGAGCAATTTTTAAACAAGTTAGTAATGATGATTTTTTTGCAGAGCTTGATCATGCTATTGATAGAAAATTTGGTATTTTCCAAGATATGCTAAATGTAGAAGAAAAGGCTATTAGATTAAGTAGTGAACACATCAAACAAACCATGGGTGAGCTTAGTAAAGCACAAAGAGATCAACGCGATCTTGGAAAGCTTTATAGTGAAATGTTAAATGGTATAGGTTTGCTCAATCAAAATTTAAAAGAAATCAATACAAGAATGTCAGAACAATATAATCGTTTGCTCGATATCAGTAGTGATAAAATTCATCATCTTGATAAGACGCTAAGTGCATTCGATGAAAAAGTAGAGCGTTTTGGTAAAAATTTTGAACTTTATGAAAAAGCAATGTTGGAAAGTCAAGAAAAGGTTTTTGAGGGATTTAAAGCAAGCTTGTTTGAAGGTATGCATAAATTTAAAGAAGTATACGAAGAAGAAAAAAGTATCGATGCTAAAATCAAAATGATGGATGAGCTTAAAAAAGAAATGAAAGCACTTGATGAAGAAACAAGTCAAATGATGAGCAAGCTTTCTGGGGATGAAAATCAGAATAAAGAAAATGAAACCAAACAAATAGAAGATTTTTCAGAGTCTAAGACTGAAGAAAATCAAGATGAAATTCAAGCAGAAATATCTAAGCAAGAAAGCAATGATGAGTTAAAAAATGAAGATAAAGAAAATAAATGAAAAATGAGTCAAAAGAAGATAGCAATTTTTGGATAGCTTATGCTGATTTAATGGCAGGATTGCTGTTTGTTTTTATTTTGCTAATAGGTGCTATTGTTGTAAAATATGTTTTAACTCAAAGTGATTTAAAAGAAATCAAAGATAATCTCAATAAACAAGAGGCGCGCTTAGAGGAGAGCAAAGAAGAGCTTAGAAATAAAGAAGCCATAGTGTTTAAACTAAGTTCTGATTTAAACAATGCTTCTAGTGCTTTAAATCTTGCTAATTCTCAAAAAGCAGAATTAGAGGCTAATATTACAAATTACAAGCAGTTAAGTAAAGATTTGAACTCAACTTTAGATAATAAAGATAAGCAAATTTTGATTTTACTAGGTCAACTAGAGAAAAAAGATGAAGAGCTTAAAAATTTACAAGAAGATTTTCAAAAAGCTAAAGAAAAGGTGCAAAATCTTGGCTTGATTCGTGAAAATTTAAGCAAGGAATTGCAAAGCAAACTTGATAATAATATCACTATAGATGAAAAGACAGGATCTATTTCTTTGCCTGCTGAAGTACTTTTTGATAAAGATTCTTATGTGTTAAAAAATGAGGCAAAGGCAAGTTTGAGAAAAATCTTAAGCGAATATTTTGATGCTATTCTTGAAGATCCAAAAATTTTTTCTAGCATTGAAAATATCATTATTGAAGGACATACTGATAGTGATGGATCTTATATTTATAATTTAGATTTGTCGCAAAAAAGAGCTTATGAGGTGATGAATTTTATCTATACTTTTTATAAGGGTGATAAGCTTCAAAAGCTTTTAATGGCAAGTGGACGTTCTTTTTCAGATCCTGTGTTTGTCAACGGAGTTGAAGATAAGGATAAGAGTCGTCGCATAGAAATAAAATTTAGCATTAAAAATGATAATGCTTTAAAGGATGTAGAAAAATTCTTTGAATTTCATTAAAACAATTAGTCCTATACAAAAAATCAATTTTAACGGATTTGAATTTTATATTAAAAGAGATGATTTATTAGGAGAAATTAATGGAAATAAAGCTAGGAAACTTGCTTTTTATATCCATCAAAGATATCCTAAAAATCAATCTTTTGTAAGTTATGGAGGAAGCCAAAGTAATGCTTTGGCGGCATTAAGTATTTTTGCTAAACAAAGATCATATAAGCTTGTTTTTGCTTGTGAAAAAATTTCTACTTTTCTTAAGAATAATCCTTGTGGAAACTATGCTTTAGCTTTAGAAAATGGTGTTGATTTTGTAGAAAATATCCATTCTTTATCCTTAAAGCAATTTGCTTTTTCTTTGTGTAAAAAAGATGATATTTTTATAGAACAAGGCATAGCTAATTTAGAAGCTCAATATGGCTATATGGAACTTGCTCAAGAAATTCAAATGCAAAGTCAAAGTTTAAAGCTTGATTTTGATATTTTTTTACCTTCGGGTACAGGCACTTCGGCAGCTTTTTTGGCAAAGTATTCTAAATTTAAAGTATTTACTTGCGCTTGTGTAGGTGATATTAAATATCTTAAAAAACAAATTTTAACATTAGATCCAAGCTATGATTTTTCAAATTTAGAATTTTTAACAAGTGATAAAAAATATCACTTTGCTAGACCGTATAAAGAATTTTATGAGCTTTATATGGATTTAAAGTTAAAGTGCAATATAGAATTTGATTTGTTGTATGATATTTTAGGATTAAGTATAGCATTAAAACAAGAGTGGAAAAAACCATTGCTTTATATACATCAAGGTGGAATTTTAGGAAATTCCACTATGTTAGAGAGATATAAATTTAAAAAATTAGTTTAAAATTCCATAGATAAAAATGATTAAAATAATCAAAGGTGCTATATATTTTACATAATAAAACCAAATTCCAAACCATGAACTTTTAAGTGTATTGTTATTGCTAAGTTCTTTTAGACTTTCTTGTTTGCCTAAAATCCAACCTACATAAATGCAGCAAAAAAATGCAGTTAAAACAAACAAAATATTTCCACTAATGAAATCAAAACTATCAAAAATGTTTTTTCCTTTTATGATAACAATGTCACGCCAAGGCCCATAAGTTAGAATACAAGGAAGATTGCCAAGTATGAAGATAAACCCTAGAGTTAGGTTAATAGAAAGATTTTTAGAATATTTAAATTTTTCTTCTAATACGCTAATAATAACTTGATAAATTGGCAAGCTTGTGGTTAAAGCTGCAATCAAGAGTAAGACAAAAAATAAAATACACACAATGGTGCCAAAATGGATATGAGAAAATGCTATAGGTAAAGTTTCAAAAACCAAAGAAGGCCCGCTATCTGGAGCAAGTCCCGCTGAGAAAAGTGCTGGAAAAATCATAAAACCAGCCAAAACAGCTATGATAGTATTTAAAACCCCTGTATAAATAGCGGTTTTTGCCATATTTTCATTTTTATTAAGATGAGATGAAAGTGTTATCATTACCCCAAAGCCTAGGGATAAAGCAAAAAAGACTTGTCCTAAAACATCGATTAAAAGTTTTGGTGATAAAATTTTACTAAAATCAGGTTCAAGATAAAATTTAACTCCAGCCATAGCTCCATCAAGGGTTAAATTGCGTCCTACAACAATAATAAGACAGATAAATAACAAAGGCATTAAAAATTTTACGGATTTTTCTATACCATCTATAATGCCTCTTTTTAAAATAATATAATTAATAATTACAAAAACAGTGGTAAAAATACCAACTCCTAAAGGATTGAAGGCTATTTTGTCGTTAAAAAACTGATGAGTAAATTCTTTGCTTACTACATTGGCAAGACTAAAATTCCCTAGGGTTAATTCCCAAATATAAACTAAAACCCATCCTCCAAGTACCATGTAGTAAGCCATTATGCCAAAGCTTCCTAAAAGTCCCATATATCCAATACTTTGCCATTTTTGTTTGAAAGCATCTACGCTATTTGTCATCGCTTTTCTGCCTATGACATTTTCAACTAAAATAACAGGAATGCCTATGATAATCATAGCTATACAAAAAACTAATACATAAGCACCGCCACCATTTTCTCCTACAAGATAGGGAAAACGCCAAGTTGCTCCAAATCCTATGGTTGCTCCAGCAACTGTTAGAATATAAGTTAGTGTGCTACTCCATGTTTGTCTTTGCATGATTATCCTTTCGAAAAAGAATTATTTTACCTAAAAATAACTTTAAAAACTTATAAGCTATCCATATAGCTTATATCGTAAGTATTTTTTAAGCGTTTGTGTATCGTTTCGTGCCAATTTTGAGATATGAGAGAGTTTAATTTTTCTAATTTATCTAATAAATTCGGATTTTGTCTAAGAGCTTGATGTGGGGAGTAAAAAAGTTGATTGAGTTCAAATACACTAAGTGAAGTAGAATTTTTTTCTAAAATTTTAATATTTTCATACTTTCGTATTTGTCCAACTTGTAAAACTTTATAATACCATCCACTCAAACCCGTTTTAAAAATTTCATGTGTAAAATTTGGATTATTGTGAATTTTAGAAATTTTTACACAAGGTTTTCTAGGTTCGCTTACTTGCAGTATTGCATTTGAAATTTGATGTATATCACCTATGCAAACATTTTGTTCACAAAGCCCATCGATGCTCAAATTTTCACCCATTGAGCCAAAATTTAGCTTTTTATTAAGAAATCTTTCCCATATAGGATAGTTTTGACAAGAGTTGGCAAAAATAGCCTTATGGTAGCCTCCATGATGAATTTTATCAGCTATTTGATCATCTAAAATACCTAGAAAATCAATTTGTGTTTCTTCTAGGTAAGTATCTTTAATAAATGCGCTTTGGAAATTTTTATAGTTTTTAATTTTCCCTATTTGCAAACTTTGAATTTTCATGGTTCTAGTTTTTTTAATAAATCATCAGCACTGATAAAACCCGTGATTTTTAATTTTTCTTTTCCATTTTCAAAGAAAATTAAAACAGGTGGGCCAAAAACATTAAATTCTTTCATGGTTTTAATTTGTTCATTATTATTTTCGCTTACATCAACTTTGATAAGTTTGTAATTTTGCATTTTTTGTATGATTCTTTCATCGCTAAAGGTTAATTCATCTAAAAGTTTGCAATTTTCACACCAAGATGCAGTAAAATCAAGCATTATGGGCTTTGTATTTGTTTGTATTTCTTGCTTTAATTGTTCAAAATTGTTGATATAATCATAGCTTAAAGCAGGTTTTGAGGCAGATATAGTATTGAAATTTAAAGGATTTAAGAAATTTTTAGCCCCAAAAAGTCCCCCTAGGAAAATACTTAGAGAATAAGCTAAAATAAGAATTAAAATACTTTTTTTAATTTTAGAAATTATTGTAAAACTTTTTTCAAAAATTCCCATAAAAACACTAAAAAATACACCTAAAATTCCATAGGCAATTAAAATGTAATTTTCTTCAATAATTCTAGAAAGTATCCAAATAGCCATAGTCAACATAACAAAACCAAAGAAAATTTTTACTTTTTCCATCCAAAAACCAGGTTTAATAAAACCTAATCCTAAGCCTATGAAAAGCAAAGGTATACCCATGCCAAAACTCATGATAAAAAGCGCACTACCGCCTAATAAAGCATTGCCTGTATTGGCTATATAAATTAAAGCACCTGCTAAAGGAGCTGCTACGCAAGGACCTACTATTAAAGCAGATAAAAATCCCATGATGGCTATACCTAAAACTCCTTTCCCTTTTTCGCTTTTTTTATGTATAAAGGTTTGAAATTTTAATGGCAATTCAAAACGAAAAGCTCCAAACATAGCAAAAGCAAAAGCTATGAAAATTAGAGCAAAAAGAATTAAAATAATAGGTTTTTGTAAAATTCCTTGAATACTTGCTCCTAGAAAACTTGCTATAACTCCAGCAATAGCATAGGCTAAAGACATGAAAAAAACATAGATAAAAGAGAGAAAAAAACTATATTTTTTTGAAAATTTAGCATTACTTTTTGCTACGATAAGAGAAGATAAAATCGGAATCATAGGTAAAATACAAGGTGTTAAGGAGAGTAAAAGTCCATAGCCAAAAAAACTTAGCAAAATCCAAAAAAAGTTATCTGTTGCTAAAAAATTTGCTATAGAGCTTTCTTCAGATTCAATTTTAGTTTTTTTATCTGTTTTTTGAGTTTTGTAAGGTTTTGAAATTTCAAAAGCATCTTTTTTAGAAATGAGATCAAAGTACCAAGTTTGAGGATTATAACACAAGCCTTGTTCGGAACAACCTTGAAATTCGAGTTTGATTAAATTTGTGGTATTTTTTGCAAAGCGCTCTAGTAATAAATTTGGCAAAGCTAAATTTAATTTTTGATAATAAACATTTTCATTATCTCTTGTAGAACTTTGAGGTAGATTAATCAAAGAACTTATATCTTTTTCGTTTATATATAATTTAAGTTTATTAGAATAAAGATAAATATCTTTTCCAAGTTCAATATCAATTGAGATAGAGTTATTATAAGAGTTTGATTTTACATTAAAAGCTTCCTTTAAAGACAATATAGAAGCAAAACATAAACAAAAACTTAATAAAATAATACCAAAAATACGCATAAATTTCCTAAAAACTTATTTTTTCCTTTATTTTTAGCTTCAATTATAATTTATTATGGTAAATTTGCTTTAAATACTTTATAAAGGTTTGAAAATGCAAGAAAATAATTCTCCAAAAACGCAAGTGGCTGTTAAAAAGAATGAAATTTATGTTTCTGTTAAAAGAAAGAAAAGTACAATAGAATATGAAAAAGATTTAAAGAATTTGCAAATTGAGCTTTTGAAATTTCAAAATCATGTTAAAGCCAAAGGTTTAAAGGTTCTTATACTTATAGAAGGGCGTGATGCGGCTGGAAAAGGTGGAGCGATTAAACGTTTGATTGAGCATTTAAATCCGCGTGGTTGCCGCGTTGTGGCTCTTGAAAAACCTAGTGATGTGGAAAAAACACAGTGGTATTTTCAGCGTTATATAGCACATTTGCCCTCAGCCGGTGAGATTGTGATTTTTGACAGATCTTGGTATAATCGTGCAGGAGTAGAACCGGTTATGGGTTTTTGTACACCGCAACAACATAAGGATTTTTTAAGAGAGGTGCCTTTGTTTGAAAATATGATTTCAAATAGTGATATTATTTTTTTTAAATTTTATTTTTCAGTATCAAAAGATGAGCAAAAAAAACGTTTTGAAAAACGCCGAAGTGATCCACTTAAACAATATAAATTATCTCCTGTGGATCAAAAATCGCAAGAATTATGGGATAAATATACTTTAGCTAAATACTCTATGCTTTTAGCATCTAATACTCCAACTTGTCCTTGGACTATTATTTCTTCTGATGATAAGAAAAAAGCAAGATTAAATTTATTGCGTTTTATACTTTCTAAGGTAGAATATCCAAATAAAAAAACTGGAGATTTTTCCAAAATTGATGCAAAATTAGTGCGTAGCGGAGAAGAAGAAATACGAAAAATGGAGGCGAATTTGGAAAAACTTGACAGTAAAAAAGCAGATGAAAAAATAAAAGATTTAGATTAAGGAAAAGAATGCAAAAGCTGGTTGAAAATTTAGCACTAAAGTACTATGATAAAGTAGTTGATTTAAGACATCAAATTCATATGCATCCTGAGCTTGAATTTGAAGAAGAAAATACAGCTCGTTTAGTGTGTAAAATTTTAGATGAGTTTGGCATTAAATATCAAAAAAATATTGCAAAAACAGGAATTTTAGCTACTATAGAAGGAAAAAAGAAGAGTCAGAAAAAACCAAAATGCGTTCTTTTAAGAGCGGATATGGATGCTTTGCTTGTACAAGAAAAAACTAATCTAAGTTATGCTTCAAAAATTGATGGTAAGATGCACGCATGTGGACATGATGGACATACAGCAGGACTTTTGGGAGCTGCTTTGATATTAAATGAGCTCAAAGATGAATTTTGTGGCACGATTAAATTTATGTTTCAGCCCGCAGAAGAGGGAAGCGGTGGAGCTAAACCTATGATAGAATCAGGTGTATTGGAAAATCCTTATGTTGATGCGGTTTTTGGTTGTCATTTATGGGGGTCTTTGCTTGAAAATACTGCTCAAATTGTAAGTGGCGAAATGATGGCTGGAACGGATATTTTTGATTTGGAATTTATTGGCAGAGGAGGACATGGAGCTCATCCGCATACTTGTATAGATCCTATAATTATGGCAACGCAATTTGTAAATAATATACAAAGTGTTGTTTCTAGGCGTTTAGCCCCTTATGAAGCAGGGGTGATTACCGTAGGTCAAATTTGTGCAGGAACTACTTATAATGTTATTCCTACAAATGCTTATTTAAAAGGAACCGTGCGTTTTTTAAATGATAAAACACAAGATATTTTAAAAAGTTCTCTAGAAGAAGTGGCTGCTGCTACAGCAAAATCTAATGGTGGAGATTATAAGCTTAAATATACTAAAGAATTTCCTCCATTGATTAATGATGAAAAAGCTGCTTTAATAGCAAGAAAAGCTTTTGCAAAGGTCTTAGGAGAAGAAAATATCATTGTTTCTTCTAAACCTGACATGGGGGCTGAAGATTTTGCTTTTTTAACACGAGAAAGAATGGGAGCTTATGTATTTGTTGGAATTTCAAAGGATTTAAATCATCCAGCTTTGCACCATAGTTCTACTTTTTGTTGGGATGATGAAAATTTAAAAGTTTTAATGCAGGGTGATGTGATGATGGCTTTAGAATTTTTAAATTTATAAAATAGAATTAAAAATTCACAAAAAATTCACAAAAAATGAGTAAAATTTAATCTTGATTTTTCTTTAGGATTTGTTATTATGAAAAAGAAGATTGTTTTAATCATTTTAATTGCAATACTTGGAAGTGTTGGGGCTTATTTTATTTTTTTTAATAATGATGGAAAAATCAGCTATTTAACTCAAAAAATACAAAAAAAAGATATATCTCAAACCATAGAGGCAGTAGGAAAGGTATATGCCAAAGATCAAGTCGATGTGGGTGCTCAAGTTAGCGGACAAATTATAAAACTTTATGTTGATGTGGGAACTCATGTAAAGCAAGGTGATTTGATCGCTCAAATTGACAAAGATAAACAACAAAACGATTTAGATATTACAAAAGCTCAGCTTGAAAGCGCTAAGGCTAATTTAGAGAGTAAAAAAGTTGCTCTTGAGATTGCGAATAAGCAGTATCAAAGAGAGCAAAAACTTTATGCAGCTAAAGCAAGTTCTCTTGAAAATTTAGAAACTCAAAAAAATAATTATTATACTTTAAAAGCTAATGTTGCAGAGCTTAATGCTCAAGTAGTTCAGCTTGAAATCACTCTTAAAAATGCACAAAAAGATTTAGGTTATACAACCATTACTGCTCCTATGGATGGTGTTGTGATTAATGTAGCTGTAGATGAAGGACAAACAGTTAATGCTAATCAAAACACTCCTACTATAGTCCGTATAGCTAATTTAGACGAAATGGAAGTAAGAATGGAAATAGCAGAGGCTGATGTGAGTAAGATAAAAGTAGGAACAGAGCTTGATTTTTCTTTGCTTAATGATCCTCAAAAAACTTATCATGCTACTATTGCAAGTATAGATCCAGCTGATACTGAAGTGAGTGATTCTAGTACAAGCTCAAGCTCATCAAGTTCGAGTTCTTCAAGCTCAAGCTCATCAAATGCTATTTATTATTACGCAAAATTTTATGTAGCCAATAAAGATGATTTTTTGCGTATTGGTATGAGTATACAAAATGAAATTGTCGTAGCGAGTGCAAAGGCTGTTTTAGCAGTGCCAACTTATGCAATTAAAAGCGATCCAAAAGGCTATTATGTTGAAATTTTAGAAAATCAAAAAGCTGTTAAAAAATATGTCAAACTTGGCATTAAAGATTCTATCAACACTCAAATTTTAGAAGGTGTAAATGAAAATGAAGAATTGATAGTAAGCTCAAGTGCTGATGGCTTAGCTCCTAAAATGAAGTTGAGATTTTAATGATTTTTCTTAAAAATATTTGCAAGAATATAGGCGAAAATGCCATTTTAAAAAATGTAAGTTTAAGTATAGAAAAAGGTGAATTTGTTGCCATTATAGGACAAAGTGGAAGTGGTAAAACTTCACTTTTGAATATCATAGGAACATTAGATACACCAAGTAGTGGAACTTATGTTTTTGATGAGTATGAAGTCACTAAACTTAATAACGATGAAAAAGCAAGATTAAGGCGTGAAAAAATAGGCTTTATATTTCAAAGATATAATCTTTTAAGCTTGCTTAGTGCTAAAGAAAATGTCTCTTTACCTGCAGTTTATGCGGGAAAAAATTTACAAGAAAGAAGTCAAAACGCTAAAAAACTTTTAAATGATTTAGAACTAGCTCATAAGTTAGATTCTAAACCGAATGAATTAAGCGGAGGACAGCAACAACGCGTTTCTATAGCAAGAGCTTTAATCAATGGCGGAGAGCTTATTTTGGCTGATGAGCCAACGGGAGCTTTGGATAGTAAAAGCGGTATTATGGTACTTGAAATTTTACAAAAACTTAACGCGCAAGGTCATACTATAGTCTTAGTAACTCACGATCCAAAAATCGCAGCACAAGCTAAAAGGGTTATAGAGATTAAAGATGGAGAAATTTTAAGCGATACTAAAAAGGAAAAAGCTCAAGAAAAACTCACTTTAAAAACAATGTCTAAAGAGAAAAAAACATTTACTTTGCTTAAAAATCAAGCCTTTGAGTGTTTTAAGATAGCTTATTTTTCTATACTTGCGCACAAACTTCGTTCTATTTTAACTATGCTTGGAATCATCATAGGTATTGCTTCTGTAGTTTGTGTTGTAGCTTTAGGATTGGGCTCGCAAGCTAAAGTGCTTGAGTCTATTGCGAGACTTGGGACAAATACTATTGAAATTCGCCCTGGAAAAGGGTTTGGGGATTTGCGTTCGGGTAAAACAAGGCTTAATTTTAGCGATTTAGAAACGCTAAGATCCCTAGAATATTTAGAAGCAGTGGATGCTCATTCAAATACTTCAGGTGTGGCAACTTATACCAATATTTCTTTAAGTGCAAGAGCTGAAGGAGTGGGGGTAAATAATTTTGCTATAGAAGGTTTAAGGATAGATGCGGGAAGAATTTTAAATAATGATGATGTAAAAAATAGTACCAATGTTGCTGTGCTAGATTTTAATGCTAAAAAAAATCTTTTTCCTGATGAAAAAAGTGAAAATATTTTAGGTCGTGTGGTGCTTTTTAATTCTCAACCTTTTAAGATCATAGGAGTTTTGCAAAAAGATACAGACAAACCTATAGAAGATAATGTAGTGCGTCTTTATATACCCTATACAACACTGATGAATAAGCTTACAGGAGATAGAAATTTGCGTGAAATTATAGTTAAGGTTAAAGATGATGTGAGTTCAACTTTGGCTGAAAATGCTATTATAAGAATTTTAGAAATTAAACGCGGACAAAAGGATTTTTTTACTTTTAATTCTGACACCTTTAAGCAAGCTATTACAGCAAATAAACGCACTACAACCATACTTACCGCTTGTGTGGCTGTGATTGCTTTGATTGTTGGGGGTATAGGAGTGATGAACATCATGCTTGTTTCTGTAAGTGAAAGAACAAGAGAAATAGGCATACGCATGGCTATAGGGGCTAGAAGAGAAGATATTATGATGCAGTTTTTAATCGAAGCGGTTATGATTTGTACTATAGGGGCGATTTTAGGTGTGATTTTATCGATTTTTGTTATTTTTGCTTTTAATACTTTAAGTACTGATTTTCCTATGATTTTAAATGCCTATTCTGTGCTTTTGGGACTTTTAAGTTCTATGTTTATCGGTGTGGTTTTTGGTTTTTTCCCTGCAAGAAATGCAGCAAATTTAAATCCTATTAGTGCATTATCAAAGGAATGATATGAGAGTAATATTTAGCATTTTTTTAGCATTTTTCTTGAGCGCTTGTGGTGCAAAACTTAGCTTGCCTAAAGAAGTTGATTTAACCCAAGAACAAATGAAAGATTTAAATCTTACTTATGATTGGTATAGATCTTATGATAATGCAAAATTAAATGAATTTCTAAATTTTGTTTTATTGAATAATAGCGATATTAATATTGCTAGAAAAACTTTGCTTTCAGCTTTGGCTAGAGCCGATTTGATTGATTATGATTTATATCCGACTTTAAGTGGAAATTTGGGTTTTGGTGGAGATAAAGATTTAAATTCAGGCAAACAAAGTAAAAATTTCAATCATTCTTTAAATTTAAGCTATGAGCTTGATATTTATGGAAAATTAAGAGATAGTGCAAGTGCGAGTGAATTTAGTGCAAAAGCAAGTGCTTATGATCTTGAAAATTTAAAAATAAGCATGATCAATACAGCTTTAAATGATGTTTTTGAGCTGGCTTATTTTAACGATGTAGATAAATTGCTTCGAGCTTATCTTTCAAATTTAGAACAAATGAAAGAGCTTTATAGTTATAAATACAAGCTTGGAAAAATAGAAGAATTAGATCTTTTAAACATAGAACAAAGCTTATTAAGAGCTAAACAAAATTTATTAAGCAATGATCAAAATCGTAATTTACTCATAAAAAATTTACAAGATTTATTAGCAAAGCAAGAAGGTTTTGCTTACATAGAGTATTTTAAAACTTTATCTTTAAATGATTTTAAAACCTTAAGTCCTGATTTTAATATACCTTTAAAAGCTTTAGCGTACCGTGCAGATGTGAGATCTAAACTCAATAGCTTAAAATCAGCCTTTAAGGATTATTCTTCCATACAAAAATCTATTTTGCCTAGTATTTCTTTAGGTGGAGCATTAAGTGGGAGTGATAAAAAAATTGATGATAGTTTTAAATTTGAAATTTTAAGTGGTAATGTTAAGATTTCTTTACCTTTCTTAGATTATGGTAGAGTAAAGCAAAATATCAAAATTTCTCAATTTACCTATGAGCAACTTTTAATTTCTTATGAGCAAGCCTTCCAAAGTGCGATGAATGAATTTGCATTGAATTATAAAGATTATCAAAGTAACACCTTACTTTTGCAAAATTTGCAAAGTATTAACATTAAACAAGAGCTTATCACTAAGGCGTATTATGAAAAATATATTTTAGGAAAAAGTGAATTAAAAGATTATTTGGATGCAAACAATACTTTAAAATCTACCCAGCAAGAATTTTTAAGAGCTAGATTTAATCTTTTAAAAACCATTAATTCTTACTATCAAATCACAGCTTTAAGTTTTAATGATGAAAGCTTAGAATTTCCTAAGTATTAATTTAATAATCGATGATATTTTTTAAATCCTCGAGTAATTTTTTAGCCATCAGCTCATAGCCTTTTATAGTAAGATGTACATCATTGAGCGAAAGCTTTTGCTCTATCCATTTGTTTTTTCCTCCGCTATCTTGCATAAACTGATGCATATCAAAAATAAGAGTTTTTTCTTCTTTAGCAACTTCATATAATGCTTTGCGTATAGTAAAAAAATCAGGAGCAAGCTTGTAGTTTTTACCTTGTTTTTGAACTACTGTTGGTGGAGAGATTAGCATGATAACAGCGTTTTTATTGTAAGTTTTTAAAATGCTAATCCATTTTTTTAAATTATTTTTGAATTTTTGTTTTTCAAACCCTTTAAAGAGTGCATCATTAGAACCATAGGCAAGAATAATCAAATCATTGTGTAAAAGTCCTAGTTCTTTTTTTACAACTGCTTGATTCCAAGAGAGCCATAAATCACTTTTGGCACCATTGATTGCAATGGTATCTAAGAAAACATTATTATTTTTATTTGTGATGAAATATCCTCCTAGTTCAGCATCCTTTTGTAAAGCTGAAATTTGCAAAGGAAGATCAAGTTCTAGTTCTTTATAAGACCATTTGTTAATTTGTGTAGTTCTTAACTCATAGCTTTGGTTTTTTGCATCTTTGATGCTAAAAGCATTGGTATTTTGCTTGGCTTTAAATAAAAATCCTATCTTGAATTTTTTTTTATCTAAGGTTGTATCAAGGTTGATTTTTGCGCCTTTGATTTTTGCTTTGGCTATTATCCCACCTAGTGGAAAATTATGTCCAGTATTAGCAGGATTTCTTGAGTTTAAAATTTCAAAGTTTTTATAAGAATAAACAAGATTAAGATTTTGTTGATATTTGGGCTGTAGAGGATAGGCAAAACCTATAGAGTTAGATCGGATTAAATATCCTCTTATGACACGCGGAAAGAAATCAGCCGCCATATGAGAATCTCCATAAATTCTAATTCCTATGTTTTGATTTTTTTCTAATTTTTTTTCTAGATTTTTAAGATCTTTTTTTAATACATAACTTGTTAAAGCAGAGTGATTTTTGTTTTGATTGAGCATGGAATCTATTGTGTCATTTGTATTTAAATTTTGTGCATAAGAGCTAGTAAAAATAATAAAAAACAATAAGATAATTTTAAATTTATTTACTAGCATTTTCTTCCTTAAGTTTTATGTGTTCTAATAAAAGTTTAGACATTTCTCTTGCGCCACTTGGAGTAAAATGAACCCCATCATCTGTTCTTACTTTTATACTTCTATTGTTTTCATCTTTTATATAAGCTGAGTATTCATCATTGACACTAAAAAATAGCTTAGTGTTGATAAAAATTTCTTTATTTTTAAGAATTTCATCGCTGTAAATTTTATTGAGCACTTGTATTTTTTTGTTCAAATCTTCTTTTTTTACAGGAGGGATTTCAAACCAAAAAACTTTGGCTTTATGTTTTTTAGCGATTTTAATGATTTCATCTACACGATTTGTATAAATATCTATCCAAGAAGGGGAGCCAAAACGATGGTAATTTCCTCCTTTTTTAATATCCCAAGGATCATTAGCGCCAAGAAGAACAACAAGATATTTAATATTTGAGTTTTTAACAAAAGCTTCATTGGTGGCTTTTGACCAGTCAAAATAGGATTTATAAGAAAGGCCTGTATTTTGTTTACTAAGATCGGTTACCTTAAGATTTAAATTTCTTAAATCTCTATTTAAGGCTATTGCAACACCTTGCATTAAAGAATCTCCGATAAATAAAAACTCATCTCCATTTTGTAGTTCTAATTTGGTATTGTCGATAAAACTAATATTTGCATCTTGGATTAAGGTTGGATTTGTTTCTTTATGAGAAGTGTTTTCATCATTTTCTAAAGTGTTTAGAACTTTATCTATTTTACTTAAGTTTTCATCTGTTGATTTACTTTCTTGATTTGTAGTTTCTTCATTGGTTTGAGGCAAGGGTTCGTTGCTTAAAATTGCACGAATTTGTTCTAATTTAATTTTGAAGCCATTGGCTTCTTTTAAAAGATCATTATGAGGATAGAATGCAAAGTGATATTTTTGTTCTATATAAGAGCTAATACTCTGATTCATAACTACAACAACCAAGCCAAGCACTATAATCAAAATGAAGAAAAATCTAACTACACTCATCTAAAAACTCGAATAAATAAAATCAGGAATTCCATCTGGCATAAAAGCAAAAACCAAAAGTAAAATAAAAGCTATGATAAAAGGTTTTAGCAAAAATGGAGTAAGATTTAAAATCTTAATGCAATATTCTTTAAAATTAATAAATAAAGGATAGATCATAAAAAGAACCCCAAAAGCAACCAACATATAAATATCGTTATAAGATGGAATTTGGAAGAAATTATAATAACAAGCTTTAAAATATTCTATTGCATCTTCTAGATTTTTGCTATAATAAAAGAAAATCCAAGTAAAACATACAAATTGAAAGGTTAAAAATCTTCCTAAAGCTGGAATTTTTTTTAAACTAAATTTGCTTAAAGCTAGCAAATGTATAAAAACTATGCCAATACCATGCAATAAACCCCAAACAATAAAAGCAAGTGTATTGCCATGCCACATACCTGAAAGTATAAAAGCGATGAGTATGTTAACTATAGTGCGTGGCATTCCTTTTCTATTGCCCCCTAAAGGTATATAGATATAATCTCTTATAAAGGCTGAAAGACTGATATGCCATCTAGCCCAAAAATCTTTTAGGTTTTTTGCAAGATAAGGCATGTTAAAGTTAGGTGGAAGGGTAAAACCTAACATTAAAGCAAAAGCACAAACTAAATCAACATATCCGCTAAAATCGCAGTATATTTGAATCGCGTAGGCGTAAATTGCGCTTAAAAGTTGTATAAAATTATAAGATTGTGGAAAGTCTAAAATACTTTTAGCATAAATTCCAAGGTAATTGGCTATTAAAACTTTTTTAACTATACCAAAAACAAGCAAGATGATGATTAAATTTGCATGTTTAAATTCGCGTTTTTGATAGGCCTGTTCAAAGAAAAAAGAACTTCGCATAATAGGCCCTGAAAGTAGTGTTGGAAAAAATGATAAGAAGGTTGCTAAATTTAAAAAACTTTCTAAACGCCGTTTTTGATAAACTTCTACAAGATAAGTAATAGAAGTAAAGGTATAAAAACTAATCCCTATTGGTAATACTAAATCAATATTTAAAAATTCTAAACCGAAAAAATTTAATATCTCATCAACACTTCCTTTGATGCTAGGAAAGTATTTAAAAAAACATAAATTTAAAATAATAAAAGCCATGCAAGTAGCGAAAATATAACGCTTGCGACGCACAAAAATTAGCAAGGCAAAATAGTGTATAAAAAAGGTATATATAAATAAAACCAAGGCGAAATAAGGATTGATTAAAATATAAATAATATAAGAGAAAATTAAAATTAAAATATTTTGTATTTTGTAATCATTTTTAAAAGTCCAATAAATAGCAAAAAAAGCTATCATTAAAATACTAAATTCTAGAGAAAAATAAGTCATACCTTCAATCCAAAGCGAGATTTGCCCATAGTAGGGCAAAGATTATTTTTTTCTGCTTAATGCAATATTTTTGATGTATTGATCAGCTAAATAAAGTCCATTTCCGTGTTCTCCGATTAACTTAATCTTGTCAACTATACCGCGGAAAAGTGCTTCTTCTTCGTGTTGTTCGCTTACATACCATTGTAAGAAATTAAAAGTAGAATAATCTTTATGTGTTAGCATGTGTTCAACTAAAGTATTGATTGATTTTGTGATAAATTGCTCATGTTCATAGGTTTTTTCAAAAACATCAAGCAAGGATTTGAAATTTTGTTCAGGCTGTTTTACTTCTTGAAGCTCTACATGAGAATCTGTCTCATTAAGATAAGTGATAAGCTTTTTAGCATGATCGCTTTCTTCGCTTGCATGTGCAAACAAGAAGGCTCCAGCTCCATCAAGACTGTTTTCATAGCACCAAGAACTCATACTAAGATATAAGTTTGCTGCATACATTTCTTTGTTTATTTGTTCATTGAGTAATTTTACAACTTCTTTAGAAAGCATTCTTATCTCCTTATTAAAATTTAAAATGTTTTATAATGATATATTATTTTTTTAAAAACAAGCTAAATTTTTTGATAGTTAAAAATTATATTTAAGAAAAATACAAAATAAAAAATGTTTCCAAAATGTTTCCAAGTTTTTTTAAACTTCCATTACTTTTTTAAAGTTAAGGAGAAAAAATGAAAAAAATTCTATCTTTAAGTGTGGCAAGTCTTGCACTTTGTGGTACTTTAAATGCAGCAGATTTAAAAATCGCAGGTTCATCGACTGTGTATCCTTTTACTTCTTTTGTAGCTGAAGAATACGCTTCGATTAAAAATACCAAAACTCCTATAGTAGAGAGCTTGGGAACAGGGGGTGGATTTAAGGTATTTTGCGAAGGAACTACTGATATTTCTAATGCTTCAAGACCTATGAAATTAAGCGAATTTGAAACTTGCAAAAAAGCAGGAGTAACTGATATAGTAGGGATTATGATAGGTTATGATGGTATAGTTTTAGCCCAAAATAAAACCAATGCTCCATTAAATATCACAAAAAAAGAACTTTTCTTAGCATTAGCAAAAGAAATTCCACAAAATGGAAAACTTATACCAAATCCTTATACAAACTGGAATCAAATCAATAAAAATTTACCAAATCGTAAAATTAGTGTTTATGGCCCACCATCAAGTTCAGGAACAAGAGATACTATAGAAGAGCTTGTAATGAGTGATGTGTCTAAAAAAATTCCTGAGTATAAAGGCGAGTATAAAACCATACGCCAAGATGGTGCTTATATCCCAAGTGGCGAAAATGATAATCTAATCGTTTCAAAACTTACTATTGATAAGGATGCTTTTGGAATTTTTGGTTATAGCTTTTTAGTGAGCAATTCAGACAAAATCAATGCTGCTAATATCGATGGTGTTACGCCAAGCGAAGAAAGCATCGCAGATGAAAAATACGAACTCGCAAGAAGTTTGTTTATTTATATCAATGCTAAGAAAAATCCAAAAGAAGCCTTTGAATTTGCAAAAATTTATATGAGTGATGATTTGGCAAAAAGTGGTGGAGAGCTTGAAAAAATAGGACTTATCCCTTTAAATAATGATAAGTTAAAAGCTTCTCAAAAACATATAGAAGATAGAAAAATTTTAAATGATGAGCTTGTAAAAGCTGGAAAAGTTTTTTAAGGAAAAACTTTGTTAAAAGAAAAAATAATCAAATTTGCACTTTTTTTATGTGCTTTTGTAAGCGTGATAGTAAGTTTTGCTATCATGCTTACAATTTTAATTGAAGCTTTAAAATTCTTTCAAAAAGAAAGCGTTGTTACCTTTTTATTCTCAAGTCAGTGGGCAGCTGATGCAGCTTTTATGAATGCAGATGGTATGAGCAAACAAGGTGTTTTTGGGGCACTATCGCTTTTTTGGGGAACTTTTTATATTTCATTGATTGCTATGCTAACGGCTTTACCTTTGGGGGTTATGTGTGCTATATATTTAGGTGTTTTTGCTGGTAAAAAATCTAAAAATTACTTAAAACCTATTTTAGAAATCATTGCAGGGATTCCTACTGTTGTTTTTGGATTTTTTGCGGCTATAGTTGTAGCACCTTTTATAGTGTGGTTTTTTTCTTTATTTGGCATACAAGCAAGTTTTCAAAGTGCTTTAGGCGCAGGTTTTATCATGGGGATCATGATAGTACCTATAGTGGCTTCTTTATCTCAAGATTGTATTGAAGCAGTAAGTGAGAAAAGGATTAATGGTGCTTATGCTTTAGGTATGACAAAAAAAGAAGTGGTTTTTGCTGTGATTTTACCTGAGGCTATTCCTGGTATAGTTGCAGCTTGTCTTTTAGGACTTTCAAGAGCCTTAGGTGAAACCATGATAGTGGTAATGGCAGCTTCTTTGCGTCCAAATTTAACTTTAAATTTTTTAGAAGATATGACAACGGTAACGGTAAAAATCGTAGAAGCTTTAAGCGGAGATCAAGCTTTTGATAGTTCTTTAGCTTTAAGTGCTTTTTCTTTAGGTTTAGTGCTTTTTATCATCACTTTAATCATCAATATGTTTAGTGTTTATCTTATCAATCGCTTTCACAAAAGGAAAAATTTATGAAAAAACTTTTTAAAAAAAGACAAAAAGCTTCAAAGTCTTTTAAAAGACTTTGTAAAATGGGACTTTATATTAATTTAATTTTTCTTTGTATCTTTTTAGGGAGTGTGGGTTATCTTGGAATTGGATCTTTTAAGCAAACTTATATTTTTGTAGAGGCTAATAGAAATTCTCCTGCTTATGATCTTTTATCTCGCGCTGAGCAAAGAAAGATAAGAACAGGGCAAATCACTGAAAAAACTTGGCTTTTGGCAAATTCAGAAGTGGATCAATATATGAAGCAAAAATATAATCGCCTTAGTGAAAAACAAAGAGCTTTAGTTGATGATCTTGTGCAAAAAGGCGAGATAGAGCTTAAATTTAATAGCAATTTCTTTTTAAATGGGGACTCAAAATCTCCTGAAAATTCAGGAATTTTATCTTCAGTTGTAGGGACTTTGCTTGTTATGCTTGTTTGTATGGTTGTGAGTGTTCCTATAGGCGTTGCAGCGGCAATTTACTTAGAAGAATTTGCACCGCAAAATTTATTTACACATTTTATAGAAGTGTGTATTAATAACCTTGCAAGTATTCCAAGTATCTTGTTTGGACTTTTAGGACTTGGAGTGTTTATCAATCTTTTTGGAATGCCTCGCTCAAGTGCTTTAGTGGGTGGGCTTACTTTGGCTATTATGAGTTTACCTATTATCATTGTTTCAACCAAAGCGGCTTTAAAAAGTGTGGACATTAACATGAAAAATGCCGCTTATGCCTTAGGCATGACAAAGGTTCAAATGGTAAAAGGGATTATGTTACCTTTAGCTATGCCTATGATTTTAACAGGTTCTATTTTGACTTTAGCTGGGGCTATAGGAGAGACTGCACCTTTGATGATTATCGGTATGATAGCATTTATCCCTGATGTAGCTAGTTCGATTTTTGATCCAACTAGCGTTTTGCCTGCTCAAATTTACTCATGGTCGGCTATGCCAGAGCGTGCATTTTTAGAAAGAACAGCAGCGGGTATTATTGTGCTTTTAGGACTTTTAGTCGTGTTAAATCTTAGTGCGATATTATTAAGAAAATATTTTCAAGGAAAATTAAAGTGATAGCAAAAACAACAAATTTAAATTTATTTTATGGAAAAAAACAAGCTTTATTTGATATCAATATGCAAATAGAACAAAACAAAATTACCGCACTCATCGGTGCTTCAGGATGCGGTAAATCCACTTTTTTGCGTTGTTTTAACAGAATGAATGATAAAATCGCAAAAATCGATGGTTTGGTAGAAATTGAAGGAAAAGATGTTAAAAATCAAGATGTAGTAGCTTTGCGTAAAAATGTAGGCATGGTTTTTCAACAACCTAATGTTTTTGTAAAAAGCATTTATGAAAATATCTCTTATGCACCAAAACTTCATGGTATGATTAAAAATAAAGATGAAGAAGAAGCTTTGGTGGTGGATTGTTTGCAAAAAGTAGGACTTTTTGAAGAGGTTAAAGATAAATTAAAGCAAAATGCTCTAGCTCTTTCAGGCGGACAACAACAACGCCTTTGTATCGCAAGAGCTTTAGCAATAAAACCTAAGCTCTTGCTTTTAGATGAGCCAACTTCCGCACTTGATCCTATTAGCTCAGGTGTTATAGAAGAGCTCTTAAAAGAATTAAGTCATAATCTTTCTATGATCATGGTTACGCATAATATGCAACAAGGTAAACGCGTGGCTGATTATACTGCATTTTTTCACCTAGGTGAGCTTATAGAATTTGGTGAAAGTAAAGAATTTTTTGAAAATCCAAAACAAGAAAAAACCAAAGCTTACTTAAGCGGTGCTTTTGGGTGAGATTTATAGAAAAACAAGTATCTTTGTATTAAAATTATATCCTTGAAAAAAATTTCATAAGGATATAGTTTTGTTTGAAACACTTTTAAAACTTAGCGAAGAGCCTTTAAAAAGCAAGATTAAGGATTTGTATTTTTCTAAGTTTAATTATATAGGTACTAAGATTGATTTTTGTATCACTCAAAATTTAGGACTTTTAGGTGAAGTTAATTTACTTTGGGCTGAAGCCAAACAAGGAAAAAGCGAGCTTAAAAAGTCTTTTGTTCAGCTTGTACTTACCATAGGAAAATATAAATTTTATACAGAGCAAACTCCAAATTTACTTTGTGCTTTTGACGCTGAAAAGATAGCCTTTTTACCTTTTTCTTCCTTGCAAGAAATTTTTTATCAAAGCGATATAAACTTTAGTGTAACACCTAGTAATCATAAAAGCGAGCAGTTTTTAAAACTTCTAAAAGAATTAGATAGTATTTTAAATACAGCACAAATTTTTTATTATGAAAAAAATGATGAAGAATTAAAAACTTTCATAAAAGAAAATCTTACAAGCGAAAATATAAGCAAAATTAAAATCGATAAAAACAATTTTGTAAGCATTTATCACAAATGGAATAAAATGGTTAAAGATACTATCAGTATTGATTGGAATTTGGCTAAAAAAAGCGGGATTATAGATGCTGATTTTTATTTGGCTGATTTACTCTCAAACGAAAATGAAACCATCAGTCAAAATTTATTTGCCATTCTTAAAAAAGATTATTATGAGTTTAATAAAACAAAAAGTGATTTAGGCTCTATCATTAACGAACGCACTTCTTTTAAAGATAATCAAAAAGCCCATCATGGATTTTGGGCGATTTACGAGCGTCCTCCAAGGAAAGAATTTTGGGATTATATTATAAAGCGTAGAGATTTACTTGTAGATCAAGATGTAAGAGAGCGAAAAGGAGCATTTTTTACCCCAAGAATTTGGGTGGATAAGGCTTGTGAGTATCTTTCTAAAACTTTTGGGGAGGATTATGAAGAGGAGTATTATATATGGGATTTAGCGGGTGGAACAGGAAATTTGCTAGCAAATTTTACAAATAAAAAAAATATCTTTTGTTCTACTCTTGATAAAGCTGATATAGATGTGATACATGAGCGTATAAAAAATGGTGCGAATTTATTTGAAAATCATGTTTTTCAATTTGATTTTTTAAATGATGAATTCTTTGATAAAGTGGATGATAAGAGTAAAATCATCCAAAAATCAAAATTACCTTTAAATTTACAAGAGATTTTAAAAGATGAAAATAAACGCAAAAAATTAATAATCTTTATCAACCCACCTTATGCGGAGGCTACAAGCGCTACACAGGTTACAAATACAGGAAAAAATAAAGGTAAAGTAGCAAGAGAAAATAAAATTTGTGAAAAATATAAAGACATTTTAGGAAAAGCGAACAATGAGCTTTTTGCACAATTTTTTATCAGAATTTATTGTGAGATAGAAGATTGTTTAATGGCTAGTTTTTCTAAATTAAAATATGTAAATTCTACCAATTTTATAAAATTTAGAGAGAATTTTAAGGCTAAATTTTTAAAAGGCTTTATGGTGCCTGCTAATACCTTTGATAATGTAAAAGGAAATTTTCCCATAGGATTTTTGATATGGGATATGAGTAAAAAAGAAGAAATTAAAAAAATAAAACTTGATACATTTAATAAAAATGGGAGTTTTTTAGGAATAAAAACTTTTTATAATGATCAAAAAGAAAGTATTAATAAATGGATCAAGATTTTTGATGATAAAAAATCACAAGAGAAATTTGGATTTATGGGAAACCCAAGCCCAGATTTTCAACATAATAGCCAATTATATCTTTCTCTTAACAAAGGAATAGAGCATTTTAATTTTTACATATTCTCGCTAAAAAACCTGTTGAATGGTGCTGTATATTTCTCTGTTCGTCATGCTATAAATGCTACTTGGATAAATGATAGAGATCAGTTTTTATATCCTAATGATTTATACAAAAACGATGATGAGTTTAAAAGTGATTGTTTAGCTTTTATGCTTTTTCATGGGCAAAATCGCATAAGTGCAAAAGAAGGGATAAATCATTTTATACCTTTTAGTGAAAAAGAACTAGGTATCACAAAAGAAGCTTTTGAAAGTGATTTTATGTATAAATTTATAAAGGGTAAGATAAAAGATGAAAATTCGCTTTTTGGCGATGAGTTAGCAAAGATAGAATTCAGTCTTGAAGCTCAAGAGCTCTTAAAAGCAGGAAAAGAACTTTTTAAGTATTATCACACACATAGTGAGGATAAAGGCTATCTTGTCAATGCTTCACTTTATGATATAAAAGAATTTTTTCAAGGCAGAGATGAAAAAGATAGGATGAAGCTTCCTAGCCAAGCAAAAGACGAGCATTATAAAATTTTACTAAGTGATTTAAACATAGCTTTAAATGCTTTAGCTAAAAAGTTAGAGCCAAAAATTTATGAATACGGCTTTTTAAAAGAATAATCATGGCAAAAAAACAACTTTCTTTAACAAGACTTAGTATTCCTATATTTTGGGATTTGCTTTCTAAGTATTTAACTGTGATTATCAATACTGCTATGGTGTCGCATTATTCTAATTTTCTTGTGGGTGCTATGGGGGCTGGAAATCAAATTTTAGATCTTTTTATCACTATTTTTTCATTTTTAAGTGTGGGTTGTAGTGTGGTGATAGCTCAGGCTATTGGTGCAAAAGATCATGTTTTAGCAAGAAAAGTGATTCATCAAAGTTTGTTCTTAAATGCACTTTTAGGCTTTGTGTGTGGTGCGCTTATTTTATGGCATGGGGAGTATTTGCTTTATCTTTTAAAAATTCCACAAGAATTGCTTAAAGATAGTGAAATTTACTTACATATGCTTGCAATTTGTTTGTTTTTTGATGCCATAGGAATTGTTTTAGCGGCCATTGTAAGGGTTTATAATATGGCTTATTGGGTGATGCTTATAGGCTTTTTGATGGATATAGTGGTGATTTGTGGAAATTATTATGTTTTGCATTATACAAAATTAGAACTTTTTGGAGTAGGACTTAGTAATATTTTTGCCCGTATTGTTGCTATAGTGGCTTTACTTGTGATACTTTTTTATAAACTTAAAATTCATCTTAAAATCAAAGAAATGATAAAACTTGAAAAAGAAGTTTTAAAAAAGGTTTTAAATATAGGTGGGTTTTCAGCAGGAGAAAATCTTTTGTGGATAGTTCAATACACTATAGCTTTTGCTTTTGTAGCAAGCTTAGGCGAGACGAGTTTGAGTGTGCAAACGATTTATTTTCAAATTTCAATGCTTATTATGCTTATAGGACAAGCTACGAGCATAGCTAATGAAATCATAGTAGGTAAATTAGTCGGTGCTAGATATATAAATATCGCTTATAAACATGCTTGGCGTGCTTTATATTTTAGTGTAATAGCGAGTGCTTTAGTGGCACTTTTGAATTATCTTTGTCAAGATTTTACTATGCAAATTTTAGGGCTTAAAGAAGAGCTAAAAAATTTAATGATACCTTTATTTGCTCTTTCAATCTTTCTTGAAATTTCACGAACTTTTAATATAGTTATGGTTAATTCCTTGCGCGCAAGTGGCGATGCTAAGTTTCCATTTTTTAGCGGACTTGTTTTTATGATGGGGGTATCTTTGCCTGTGGGTTATGTGCTTTGTTTTTATTTTAATCTTGGAATTTTAGGGATTTGGATAGGATTTTGTGCGGATGAGTTTTTGCGTGGAATGGTAAATTCATATAGATGGAAAAGCAAAAAATGGCAAGGCAAAGCTCTAGTTTAAAATCTTTTATTTATAAAGATGAGTGTTATTTTTATTCTAAAAAACGCATAAAAACTTTAAGATTAAGGCTCAATGAAAGGGGTGAATTTGTTCTTAGCATTCCTTATTTTTGCACCTTTAAAAGTGTTTATGAGTTTTTAGATAAATCAAACCCTTGGATAAATGAGGCAAAAAAAAGATTTGATAAAAAAGCTTTAAAAGATGATGAGTTAATCTTTTTGGCTAAAAAATATAAAATTATTTTTGATGAAAATGCTAAAAAAACTTATTTTGATAAAGATAAAATTCTTTGTCAAAATGAAGCAAAATTAGATTTATTTTTAAGACAAAATGCCAAAAAGATTTTTACTTTTTATCTTAAAAAATGGAGTCAAAAAACAGGTTTATTTTACACACACTTAAGCATTAAAAATATGAAAACGCGTTGGGGTTCTTGTAATCATAATAAAGCCTATATCAATTTAAATTTAAAACTCATTCAAAAGAGTTTAAGGGCTATTGAATATGTGATTTTGCATGAAATAAGCCACTTAAAATTCCCTAATCACAGCAAAGAATTTTACGCTTTTATGGAGCATTTTATGAGCGATTTTAGACAAAGAGAGAAAGAATTTTTAAGTTAAAAATGTTATATTTATAGTTTATTTTTCAAAAAAGGCATAATATGACTTTGGATTTTGATTTTATTTATAATGCGGATAATGATATTTTTGAATATTTATTGCGTTTTTATGCGAAAAATTACAATTATACCCTTAGCAAAGAAGAAAATATTTATCATTTTTCTATCGATGCAGATGAAGAAAATTTAAAGACTTTTTGTGATTCCTTAAATTTAATGAGTCATAGTGTTTTTTTGAAAAAATTTGATGTAAAAGCGGGACAGGATTTTAACCCTTGTATGCCAGAAGATAAAGAATTTTCGAAATTTTCTTATATTACGCATTTAAATTCTAATGCTTATCAAGAAAAAAAACTTTTAAATAAAAACGAATGGGGCGTGTTTTGTGAGTGTGAATTTTCAAGCAATTTATCAGAATTTGAAAAAATCAATGAAGAAAATTTCAATATTTTTTTAAATCTTGCCTTTGATTTGTTAAGTCAGGAAAAAAAGATTTATTTAAAAGATAAAAATGGCATTTATGAATTTTCTTTGTTTAAGAACGAATTTATAGGAGATTTTTTGCTTCCTTGTGATATTAAAGCTATAAATTCAGTTTTTGTTTGTTCAAATGAAAATTTAAAACTTCTTGCAAGTTTGGAAAAACCTTTGATGAAGCTAAGGCTTAATGCCATGTTTAGAAAAAATCATAATCTTGATTTTAATGATTTTAAAATCAGACTTGCTAGAGATTTGTTTTGCTTTGCTTTAGGTTTGAAACTTTTTGGAAATGAATATAAATTTTTAAGCGTAAAAAAGATAGAAGAATATCAAAAAGATTTTTATATCAGTGCTTTAGATGAGCAAGTGGTGGTTTTGGAAGGTTTTGAATTTATCAATGCTAAGGCAAGAGAGCTTATTTTTTCTAAAAAAGATAAAAATATGGCAAGAATTTCTTATCTTGTAAGCCGTTATAAGGAAAAGGCTTTTATTTTAGAGCTAAGTAAAGATGATGAAGATATTTTGCTTATCAATAAAGAGCTTAATTTGCTTAAACTTTCTTTACCAAAACACAGCAAAGAGCTTTATGAAGAGATTAAAAAAGATGAAATTGGTGCAAGGCTTTTAGAAAATTTTAGCAAGGAATTTCCTCTTTTAGATGAAAGTTTTGAACTTCGAAATAATTTTTATTCTTTACTTGGCTTAGTGGGTAGAGTGCTAAATTTGGGTAAAAATTTACAAGAGAGTGCTAGTGAGCTTTTAAAAATTGCCGATGAGTCAAAAATGCCTCGTGGAGTAAAGATTGATTATCGTTTGAAAGAAGATAAAAGTTTTGATTATACAAGAACCTTAAGATCTGCTATGAGTTTTATGTTAGCAGGTGTAGATAGTGCTAATATCGCTTATGGAGCGGTTGAAAGTTTGGCTTATTTCTTGCGTGATACTTATGATGAATTAAGAGAGAAAAAGCAAAGCGATTTAGCACTTATAAGTGGATCTTTGTTTGAACATAAATCTTTGCTTAAAAATACTCTCAAACATCTTAAAAATTGTCAATTAAGCGATGTGCCACTTAGGATATAAGATCAAAATTTCAGGTTTAGTTCAAGGGGTGGGTTTTCGTCCCTTAGTTTATGAACTAGCTTTGAAATCAAAGCTTTTTGGAGAGGTAAGAAATGATGGTTTTGGGGTGGAAATCATCCTTTCTTGCACTCAAAAAGAATGTGAAAATTTCATAGAAAATTTAAAAAATAATCTCCCACCTTTAGCAAGAATAGATAAGCTTATAATCACACAAATTTCTATTCCAAACTATGAAAATTTTAGTATCACTCCTTCTTTAAAGAATGCAAAAAGCACACCTATGTTAAGTGATTTTGCGCTTTGTAAAGAGTGTAAAAAAGAATTTTTTGATGAAAAAAATCCACGCTTTTTATATCCTTTTATCACTTGCACACATTGTGGGCCACGCTTTAGTATTATAAAAAGTCTTCCTTATGATAGAACCCATACTTCTATGCAAGAATTATTGATGTGTGAGTTTTGTAAAAGCGAATACGAAGATCCTAAAAATAGGCGTTTTCATGCCCAGCCCATTAGTTGTCCTAAGTGTAAAATCAATGTTTTTCTTAAAAATCCAAAGGGTGAAATTTTAGCTAAAGATCAAGAAGCTTTTATGCAAAGTGCGAAGTTTTTAAAGGAAGGTAAAATTTTAGCCATAAAAGGCATGGGTGGTTTTCATCTCATGTGCGATGCTTTTAATGAAGAAGCTTTAAAAGCTCTAAGACTTAGAAAAAATCGCCCTAAAAAACCTTTTGCTTTGATGTGTAAAGATTTACAAAGTGCTAAAGAACTTGCCTTTATAGATGAAAAAGAAGAAGCTTTGCTTGGTGGGGTTTTAGCTCCTATTGTGATTTTAAAGGCGAAAAAAGCCTTTTCTTTAATCGCACCTGATGTTGATAAAATTGGTATTATGCTAGCTTATACGCCTTTACATCTTTTGCTTTTTGAGTATTTTAAAGGAAGTCTTGTAGCAACAAGTGCGAATTTAAGCGGAGAAAGTATTATTAAAGATGAGTTTAATTTGTGTCAAAAACTTAGCGAAGTATTTGATTTTTATTTAGATTATGATAGAGAAATTATGAATGCAAGTGATGATAGCATAGCTCAAGTGGTAAATGGTGAAACCATGTTTTTGCGTACTTCAAGGGGTTTAAATCCTTTTTATTTGGAAAGAAATTTTAATAAAAAAGGCACTTTTTTAGCTTTGGGAGCGGAGCTTAAAAATGAATTTGTGGTTTTTTATGAAAATAAACTTTTAATTTCTCCTTATATAGGGGATTTGAAAAGCTTAGATGTGTATGAGAGATTTTTTAAACTTTTAGAATTTTTTAAACAAAATTATGATTTGAAATTTGATGCGATTTTATGCGATAAACACCCGCATTTTAGCTATGCAAAAGAATTTGAAGAAAGGATTAAAATTTCTCATCATTATGCGCATTTTTGTGCGGCTTATTTTGAATATGAAGAAAATTTTGCAAAAGATGAAAAGGCTTTAGCTTTTATTTGTGATGGAACAGGTTATGGTGAAGATGGCAAAATTTGGGGTGGAGAAGTTTTTGTAGGAAATTTGAAAGAATATGAAAGAATTGCACATTTTGAAAATTTCACTCTTATAAATAGTGATATTAAAAATATACAAAATTTGGCTCTAAGTCTTATTTTTCATTATGATTTAGAAGATAAGGCTAAGGAGTTTTTAGCAAAAATTCCAAAAATCAAACTTAAAAATCTTAAAAAAATTTATTCACATTCTAACTTACAAACGAGTTCTTTAGGACGCATTATCGATGCTTTTGGAAGTATTGTTTTTAACTTAGAAAAAAGTTCTTATGAAGCTCAAGTTGGTTTAATGTGTGAAGCTTTTTATGATAAAAATCTTGATTTTTCTTACAAGCTTTTTGTAGAAAAAGGGCAGGTTAATTTTAAAAATTTAATCCTAGGGGCTTTACAAGATGAAAAAACTAAGGCAATTACAGGTATGTTTAATGCCTTGGCAAATTTTATCATAGATTTTAGCAAAGATTATGATTTAAAAGTGCTTTTGAGCGGAGGAGTTTTTCAAAACAAAACCTTGCTTGAAATTTTAAAAGCTAAAAATTTTGATTTTTTTGTACCTTTAAAATACCCTTGCAATGATAGCTCCATAGCCTTAGGACAAATGGTACATTTTTTAAATTTAGAAAAATAAAGCAAATATTCTAAAAACTCATAATTTTTTAATGCTTTTAAGGTTAAAATGAAACAAAAAATATAAAAGGAAAGAAAATGTGTAAAGATTGCGGCTGTTCTATAAATTCAAACCATACGCACGATCATCATCATGATCACCACCATGAAAATCCAAGCTTAAAAGAAAGTAAAACCATAGAAGTGATTTCTAAAATTTTAAGCAAAAATGATGAAGAAGCTAAGCACAATAGAGCGCATTTTAATGAAGCTAACACGCTTTGTATTAATTTAATGAGTTCTCCAGGTAGTGGAAAAACCACTCTTTTAGAAAGCACGATTAAGGCTTTGAAAAATGAGTTTAAAATCGCTGTGATTGAAGGGGATTTAGAAACCAATAATGACGCCCTAAGAGTAAAAAATGCTGGAGCTTTGGCATATCAAATCACTACAGGGCAAAGCTGTCATTTGGATGCTTTTATGGTGCATGAAGCTTTGCATCATTTAGCCATTGATGATGTGGATTTGCTTTTTATAGAAAATGTTGGAAATTTAGTTTGTCCTGCAAGTTATGATTTAGGAGAGCATTTAAATGTAGTTTTGCTTTCGGTAACTGAAGGAAGTGATAAACCGCAAAAATATCCTGTGATGTTTAAAAAGGCTGATATAGTTTTAATCACAAAGGCAGATTTGGCTCATCATTTTGATTTTGATGTTAAAGAGGCAACTAAGTTGATTAAAGAATTAAATCCTAGAGCAGATATTATCACTCTTGATGCAAAAAATGGCACTAATATGGAGCTTTGGTATAAGGTGCTTAAACTTAAAAAGGAGCTTTTTTAATGTGTTTATCTATACCTTCTGAAATTTTAGAAATCGATGAGTTAAATAATGCTTTAGTACAAACTTTAGGTGTGAAAAGAAAAGTTAATTTGGATTTGATTGATGAGCCTTTAAAACAAGGCGATTATGTCTTAATCCATGTAGGCGTTGCTATGGAAAAAATCGACAAAGAAGCTGCGCTAGAAAGCATTAAAACCTATCAAGAAATAGTAGAAAAAATGAATAGTGGAGAGATAAAAAGTGATGAGGGAGATTTGGGTTTAAATGAATTTCATCGATGAATTTAGAGATAAAGAAAGCATTTTAGCTTTAAAAAAACTCATAGAACAAGAACTTAAAAATCCTATTAACATCATGGAAATTTGCGGTGGGCATACGCATAGTATCATGAAATATGCCCTGCCTTCTATTTTACCAAAGGAAATTAACTTTATCCATGGGCCAGGATGTCCTGTTTGTGTTATGCCAAGAGTTCGCATTGATACAGCTATTAAACTAGCCTCTATGAAAGATACGATTTTTTGTACTTTAGGAGATCTTTTAAGGGTGCCTGGAAGTGAAATTTCTCTGCTTGATTTAAGAGCTAAAGGGGCTGATGTTAGAGCGCTTTATTCTCCACTTGAGGTTTTGGAAATCGCTAAGCAAAATTTAAACAAAAATATCATCTTTTTTGCTATAGGTTTTGAAACCACTACACCTATGAGCGCTTTACTTCTTCAAAAGGTTATAGAAGAGAAAATAAATAATGTCTTTTTTCATATCAATCATATCACAGTTCCAGCACCTGTAGAAGCGATCATGAATGATGAAAATGTAAAAATCAATGCTTTTTTAGGCCCTTCTCATGTGAGTGTAATAACAGGTTATGGTATTTATGAGCCTTTAGCGGCAAAATTTAAAACCCCTATAGCGGTGAGTGGTTTTGAGCCAGTTGATATTTTAGAAAGTGTGTTAAATATCATAAAACAAAGCAATGAAGGCACTTTTAAAGTGTATAATCAATACAAAAGAGCTGTAAGCAAAGAAGGCAATGTTAAAGCACGAAATTTAGTAAAAAAATACTTTAGAGTGTGTGATTTTGAATTTCGTGGCTTAGGACTTATTAAAGATGGAGGCTTGGAGTTAAAAGAAGAATTTAGTGCCTATGATGCGAGTAAAAAATTTGATTGTACGGTGCAAAGTAAAAATGAAAGCAAAGCCTGTATTTGTGGGCAAATTTTAAGAGGTTTGGCTAAGCCTTATGATTGTAAAGTTTTTGGCAAGGCTTGTACGCCAAGAAGTCCTATAGGAAGTTGTATGGTTTCTGGCGAGGGTGCTTGTGCGGCGTATTATAAATACTCAAAGGTGAATGTATGAAAAATATTTCCTTAGCCCATGGAGGTGGCGGAGAAGAGATGAATGAGCTTTTAGCTAAGCTTTTTAAGATCTTTGATAATGAAATTTTAAACGCAAATAATGATGCGGCAATTTTGGGAAATTTGGCTTTAAGCACGGATTCTTTTGTTTTAAGTCCGATTTTTTTAGATGAAGGGATTAATATAGGCAAACTTTGTGTTTGTGGTTCTGTTAATGATATTTTGATGGTAGGTGCTAAGCCAAAATATCTAAGTTTAGGGCTTATCTTAGAGGAAGGTTTTGAGCTAGAAAAACTAGAACGCATTTTAAAAAGCATTAAAGAAGAATGTGAAAAATGTGGAGTTATGTTGGTTTGTGGTGATACTAAAGTTGTTCCTAAGGGTAAGGCAGATGAAATTTATATCAATACTACAGCCTTAGGTGAAATTATTTCTAAAAAAGAAAGTAAAAATATCAAAGCAGGGCTTAGCATACTTCTTTCAGGCGATATAGGAAGGCATGGAGCTAGTGTTTTAATCAAAAGAAATGAGCTAGAAGCTGATATTAAAAGTGATTGTAAGGCTTTAGATAAAGAGGTTTTAGAGCTTTTAGAAAAAGATATAAAGGTTGTAGCCATGAGAGATGCTACTCGTGGGGGGCTTAGTGCGGTTTTAAATGAGTGGGCAAAGCAAAGCGGAAATGATCTTTTAATCTTTGAAGAAAAAATCATTATTCAAGATGAGGTTTTAGGACTTTGTGAGCTTTTTGGTTATGAAGCTTATGAGCTTGCAAATGAAGGCACTTTTATACTTTGCGTGGAAAAAGAAGATGAGTTAAAAGCCTTAGAAATTCTAAAAAAATACAATGCAAATGCGAGTATTATAGGAGAAGTTTTAGAAGAGAAAAAAGCACGTGTGATCTTACAAAACGCTTATGGGGCAAAACGCTTTTTAGAAAGCCCTAAAGGCGAACTTTTGCCAAGAATTTGCTAATGCACGAATTAAGTATAGTAGAATCTTTAATCGAACTTTGTGAAGAAAATGCCTTAAACAATAAGGTTTGCAATGTGCAAGAAATTTATGTAAAAATTGGGCGTTTAAGCGGTATAGAAGTGGATCTTTTTAAGCGTTGTTTTGAAACTTTTAAAGAAAGCTCAAATATTTGTAAAAATGCTAAACTTTTTATAGAACTTGCCCAGCTTGAAATTTTATGCTTAAAATGTGATCAAACAAGTATTTTAGAAGAAAATGTTTTTAAGTGTCCTAAATGTCAAAGTATAGAATATAAAATCACACAAGGTGAGGACTTACACCTTATGCGACTTGTGATGGAGTGAGATGATAAATTTAGAAACATTGTTTTTTGTTTGATTTTACATAATTTTTAGTATTATAATAAAATAAAATTTTTAATTTTACAAGGATTAAAATATGTTAAAAGATAAATTATTGCAAGATTTAGAAGAACATTTTGAAACTTTAGGACAAGTTAGAAATTTAGCACAAAATTATGATGAGAAATTATTTGATTATCTTTTAGAAGAAAGTAAACATAAAGAAGAATTTAAAAGTAGATTTTTTATTTTTAGCAAAAAAACTTTGGTTTTTAAGCTTAATGATTTTTTGAATTTTTTAGATCTTAGAAGCTTAGGTGGTAGTTTTACAAGCTATGCTAACAAAATAGGACTTGCAAATAAAACAAAATCTCTTTTAAAAACAAATAACGAAGTAGTATTAAATTTTGCTTTTAAAGATGGTGTTATAAAAGGCGGACAAAGCAAAGATGAACAAAAATCAAAAGAAATATTTTTCAATGAAATACTAGCTCGTGATGAAATAGATGTGTTATTTGATAAAAAAGCTTTGCAGAATTTTGAACTAATAGGCGAAAGTAAAAATCTACAAGAATATTTAAAAGATAATCCAAATTTACTTATAAAAGGCAATAACTTACTAGCACTACATTCTTTAAAAAAGCTTTATGCAAATAAAGTAAAATTAATCTATATAGATCCACCTTATAATACAGGCAATGATAGTTTTAATTATAATGATAAATTTAATCATTCTACTTGGCTTACTTTTATGAAAAATCGTCTTGAAATCGCAAGGGAGTTTTTAAGAGATGATGGTGTGATTTTTGTACAATGCGATGATAATGAGCAAGCATATTTAAAAGTACTTATGGATGAGATTTTTGGAAGAGAGAATTTTGTAGGAACTATTATAAGGGTTTCAAAAAAAGGCGGAAATAAAGGTAATTTTATTAAACCTAAAACAGATTTCATCGTTATGTTTTTTAAAGATATATCTAAAATAAATGTAGAAAATTATGGACTATACTATTCCACAAAAAACAGTAATTATAATTTTATAGAAGAAGAATTTAATGGAGAGATAAGAAAATTTATAAAGGGGGAAATTCCTTATAGGGATAAATTGGATTCTAGAGCTAATCAAAGATATTATATAGAATGTCCAGATAAAAGTCTAATTATTCCAAAGGGTAATGTTTTTCCAAAAATAAAAGCTGATGGCGAAAGTATTAGACCAGAAACCAATGAAGATAAATGTTGGACTTGGAGCCAAAAAAGATATTTAGAAGAAAAGTCACACGGTAGATTTTATTTTTATAAAACAAAAAACAGTCCGTACTTAAATGAACACGGTGAAAAATCCGAATGGGGTGTATGTAAAAAAATCTTTGATACGGAATTAAATGAGATAAAAAGAGAAATTTTTTCTTCTCTTATAATTATAGAAGATGCTGAAAATCAAAAAGCTACAAAAGAGCAAGAGAATTTAAATATTCAATTCTCATTTCCCAAGCCAGAAATATTATTAAAGAAAATTATAGAAATTTCCACAAATGAAAACGATATAGTAATGGACTTTTTTGCAGGAAGTGGCACTACTTTAGCCGTTGCTCATAAAATGAAACGCAAATGGATAGGCATAGAACAAATGGATTATATAGAAACTATCACAAAAGAAAGACTCAAAAAAGTCATAGAAGGTGAGCAAGGCGGTATCAGCAAAGCAATAAATTGGCAAGGTGGTGGAAATTTTGTTTATGCTGAGCTTATGCCACTTAATGCAATTTATAAAGAAAAAATACAAAATTTAAATGATGAAAAAGAGCTAGATGGTATTTATCAAGAGTTAAAAACTAAAGCTTTTTTAGATTATAGAGTAGATATAAATGAAATTTTAAAAGATAAAGAATTTGAAAATTTAGACTTAGAAAGCAAAAAAGAAATTTTAAAGCTTGTTTTAGATTCTAATATGGATTATGTTTTATATGGTGATATAAAAGATGAAGATTATGCCTTGTCTAAAGAAATAATAAAGCTTAATAAAATATTTTATGGTGATGAAAATGTTTAATAAAAAATTACATGAGCTTTTACAAGAAGAATTTGGAAAAAGAGGTATAGAGCAAATAGAAATTCCTTTTTATGTAAAAGAGAATTTATCAAAAGAACTAAGATTTTATCAAGAAAAAGCTCTAAAGTATTATTATGCAAATTTTGATAGCATAAAACAAAGACATTTAATGTTTAATATGGCAACAGGAAGTGGAAAAACACTTATAATGGCAGCTTTAATGCTAGATTGTTATAAAAAAGGATATAGAAATTTTATCTTTTTTGTAAATTCTACTTCGATTTTAGAAAAAACGAAAGCAAATTTTGCCAACAAATACTCAAGTAAATATCTTTTTAAAGAAAATATAAATATAGATTCTAAAAATATAGAAATTAACATTATTAATAATCTTTCTGAAAGTAAAGATGACTGTATAAATATATATTTTACCACCATACAAGCCTTGTTTTCTCTTTTTAAAAATGAAAGGGAAAATTCTTTAAGTTTTGAAGATTTAAAAGACAAAAAGCTTGTATTTTTAGCTGATGAAGCTCATCATTTAAATAGTGATACTAAAAGCAAAAATGAAAATGAGATCAAAGAAGGTTGGGAAGCTATTATAAAAAGAGCTTATGAGAGCAATAATGAAAATTTATTGTTTGAATTTAGTGCTACTATTCCGCAAGAATTTAATGTATTAGAAAAATATCAAGATAAAATCATTTATGAATACACCTTAAGAGAATTTTGCAAAGATGGATATTCTAAGCGTATATTTTTAGTTAAGTATGATAATGATAGTTTAGAACATAGATTTTTAGGAGCAGTACTTTGTAGTCTTTATAGAGAGTTGTTGGCTCAAAAATATAATATCGTATTAAAGCCTGTTGTTTTATTTAAGAGTGAATCTATAAAAGAATCTATGCAAAATCAAGAAAAATTTATAGATTTTATAGATAATTTAGAAAGCTTGCATATAGAAGATTTTTATAAAAATATAAACAAAGAAAGCGATCTTTTAAATAAAAGCTTAGAGTTTTTTAAAAAAGAATATCAAAATACTTATGCAAAAACTATTGTAAATTTTTTGAAAAATAATTTTAAAACGCTTTATATGTTAAACACAAATGATGATAAAGAGCTAGAAAAAAATCAAATTTTACTTAATAGCTTAGAAGAAAAAGATAATCAAATAAGAGTTATTTTTTGCGTTGATAAACTTAATGAAGGTTGGGATGTTTTAAATCTTTTTGATATAGTTAGGCTTGGAAATAAAAAGGCAAGTAAAACAATAACCACAAAGGAAGCGCAACTTATAGGAAGAGGTGCTAGATATTATCCTTTCAAAAGCGATTTGTTTGATTTTGATGATGAGTTTAAATTTAAAAGAAAGTATGATAGTGATCTTGAAAATGAGTTAAATGCTTTAGAGAAATTAACTTATCATACTAGAAATGATGTTGAGTTTATCAAGCAACTCAATGAAAGCATGAATAAAGAAGGATTATTATTTGAGGAAGAAAAAACACGCATAGATTTAATAGTCAATGAAAAAATAAAAGAGATTATTAAAAATAACAAAATTTATTACGCTAATAATAAAAGAATCAAAAAGCGTGATTTGAAAAATTTTTACATTACAAGAATTGAGATGGAACAAAAAATAAAAGGTTTGCAAATTCCTTATTTTTCAAATTCTATAAAAGAAAGTGAGGAGAAATTTGAAGAAATCAAAGAAGAATATGATCTTCAAAGACCATCTGCTCTTAATCATATAGATAATATATATTTTTTAAAAGCTATGAATATATTAGGACTTGATTTTAACAAAATCAATGAAAATTTTACCTTTAAAAGCAAAAAAGATTTTATAGAAAATTGTTTAAAAAATACAGTTGTTTGTTTTTCAAAACGACAAGAATTTAATCAAATAAATAATCTTGAAATAGCCAAATATATTTTAGAAAATTTTAAATCGCTCAAGCAAAACATAAAACAAGAATACGAAGTAAGTGAGTTTATAACTCATGAATTTAATATAGGCAATAAGGTAGTATTTAAAAATAAAGAGAATTTTAAGGAAATGAATTTTGAGTGGCTTTATCACAAAACTTTTTGTTTTGATAGTAATTTAGAAAAAGAATTTTTAAATTTTATAGAAGTGAAAAAAGATGAAATCAATAAAGTGTTTTCTAAATGGTTTGTTATAAGAAATGAAGGCTTTGAAGAATTTAAAATTTACGATAATAGAAAAGATGAAGTAACTTATGCTATGGGATTTGAACCTGATTTTATTTTCTTTGGTAAGAAAAATAAAGATGATGATAATTTTTTAAGTATACAATGTTTTATAGAAACAAAAGGGGAGCATTTAGCAATAGCAAAAGATGCTTGGAAGGAAGAATTTTTAGAGACTTTAAAAGGAAAAATCATAACCACTAAGGATGATAAAAAATTAACTCTTCAATCTTTACCGTTTTTTATAAACAAGAACTTTAATATAAATGATAAATTCCTTAGTAGTTTTGATGAATTTGTAAGTTTTCAAGATGAAAGATAAGTAATATTTATTTTTACCAAGTATAAATCTAGCTTTTTAAAATCCTTGCAAGTTTAAGCAAATTTGAAATCAAAAATTCTTTTTTTACGAGCTTAGAATTGGTTTTAAGCTCGTATTCGCTTTTAAGCAAAAGAGTGAAAATTTCTTTATATTGTTCGATTTTTAAACTAAAGGCTTGAGAGCTTAAATTTTGTCCCACTTGAGGAGGTGGAGTATAGCCTAAAAGATCTTTAAAGTCAATTTTACCATTGACTTTAGCATAAAGTGCGATTTTAAACAAACGATAAAAAGAATTATACAAAGAGTTGATTAAAGCAATTTCATTAAAATTATCTAAAATTTTTTCAAGTTCGCTTTTAAAGTCTTGTTTTTTTAAAATTTTCTCAAAAAAGCTTTCAAAACTTCCTGTATTCAAACTATAGCAGTATTGTTCTATGGTTTTTTCATCTACTCTTAAACCACTAAATTTATTAAGCTCGCTCGCAGCAAGATATAAATTCTCATCAAAACTTGTAAAAAGGGTAAACAAAGCATTTTGAGTGATTTCAACCCCTAGTTGTTTTGCTTTTATACTTAAAAGCTCCACGCCTTCTCTAGCTCCGTTAGCTTTAAAAAATCTTACAAAATGAGGAGAGAAAATTTTTTCTATGTCGCTTTGCTTTGAGTTTTCATCATAAAGCTCTAAAAGAAAGAAATTGTCCGTATTGTTTTTACAAAGATCTACTAAAATTTTAAGATCTTTTGTTGGAATTTTTTTAGAAGTTTTAATTTCGAGTAATTTTTTTTCACTAAAAAGCGATCCTGTACTTAAAAAATCACTTGCACGAGTGAAGTTGTATTCTTCAAAAAAAAGTTTTAAAGTTTCATCGGGCTTATATTTTTCTTTTATAAATTCAGCATAAAGTTCGCTTTGAAAATTATCTGCTCCATAAAGAAAGAAAAAATTAGGTATTGAATCTTTAGAAAGTAAGGTTTGAAGCTCTTTTCTATACATTTTCTTCCTTTATGAGTCTTTGGGTGATTTTAGCATAAATTTTTGCCATAACTATATCTGCTTCCATGATTTGCACTTCAACACTTTCTAGCAAATTTACACGCGTATCATAAAGGATTATATCTGCTCCTTTGATTTCATCATCTAGTTTAGCTATGCAAACTCCATCATTTTGCACAACTAAAGCTTTAAATTTTTTGCCTATATTTTTAGCCGCCCATCTAGCAAATTTTCTATCCATAAAATCAAAAGCAACCTTATCCGCCTCTCTTTCAAGTGTGCTAAGATTCTCGCAAGTGCTTTCTATGTTTAAAAGTAGATAATTAAAAAGTTTTTCATCGTTTTTTTGTTTGGCTTTTAAAAGTCTGTGTAAAATAAGATCAGAATACCTTCTTATAGGGCTTGTAAAATGTGAGTATTTATCAAAACCTAAGCCAAAATGTCCCGCATTTACACTAGAATATTCCGCTTTTTTTTGTGCTTTGATGATGAGTTTATCTACTTCTGCTCTTAAATTTAACTCATCGGCTAAAGCTTGTATGTCTCGTATGAGTTCAGGAAGATTGGGCTTAAAATTTACATCGATTCCGAGTTCGCGTAATTCATTTAAAAGCTTATCGATTTTTCTTACATCAGCGCTTAAGTGATTTCTAAAAACGCCTATATCTATGAGTTTTGCTGCGGCTTTATTGGCTAAAAGCATACAATCTTCGATCAAATTATGCGAAGGTGTGTCTTTTTCAAAAACTGTGCTTTTTAGACTTAAGTTTTCATCTAGATTCATTCTTAATTCTTCGGTGCGAAATTCAAAGGCATTTTTAAGACGCATTTTGCGTAAATTTTTTGTGATTTCAAAAAGCTCATAAAGCCATGAAAGCTCTTTTAAATCAGGTTTTTGTACTAAAATTTCATCAACTTCATCGTAATTAAAACGGCGTTTTGAGTTGATAATACCTTCAAAAAGTTCTTCTTTGATGACTTTATTTTCATGATCGAGTGTGATTTTAAAACAATACGCTAAGCGATCTAAATGAGGTTTTAAAGAACAGATATTTTCACTTAAAGGATGAGGCAGCATAGGTATAGCAATATGTGGAAAATAAATAGAAAATCCACGATTTCTTGCTTCTTTATCTATAGCGCTATAAGCATAAACATATTCGCTAACATCAGCAATAGCTACATAAATTTCTCGTTTTTGGATGTCAAAATAAATCGCATCATCAAAATCTTTTGCATGTATAGGATCTATGGTGCAAAAAGGCAAGGCTCTTAAATCCATGCGATTTTCATACATACTCGCATCAACACTATCGCCGTTTGCTAGAGCTTCTTTGATACAAGCGTCGCTAAATTCGTTATTTTTATTAAAAAGAGCTAGGGAGATTTTTTCATCTACGCTTTCATCATCGATATGTCCTAAAACTTCTATGATATTGTTATTTTCATTTTCTATTTTTAAAATTGTCCCTAAAGGTAGTGCTTTTAAAGATTTTTGAGAAGCTTTTAAGGCAGTGCTTAATCCTGTTTTGATATTCATTCCAAGCACGGCTTCGCCATACCTTTTGGTGATCACTAAAGAGGTTTCATTGGCTCTTTTTAGAACCAAAATCACCTTTGCACTGGGGCGTTTTTTCTTTAAAGGTAGAAGTTTTACCGCGACTATATCTTTATAGTTTGCACCTTTTAGGTTTTTGTTTTCTATCAAAAGATCTTTTTTAAAACTTTCATCAAAGCATTGTAAAAAACCTGTGCCTTTGCTTGAAATATCAAGTACTCCAAAGGCAAAACCATTGTTAAGATAGTATTTGTTTTTGTGTTCTTTGATGATATGATTAGCTAAAAGCTCTCTTAAAATTTGTTTAAATTCATTGCTTACTTCATGAGAGCTAATGCCATAACTAAGACTGTTTAAAAATTCTTTCACTTTTGATACTTTATGATTTTTTGTAAAATTCTTACATAAAGTTTATAAAAAAAATATGAAATTTATACTTTAATTGCTATAATAATACCTTTAATTTTTGAATTTTTAAGGAGTGAATATGGCTATTACAGTATATTATGATAAAGATTGTGATTTAAATTTAATCAAATCAAAAAAAGTAGCAATTATAGGCTTTGGCTCTCAAGGACACGCTCATGCGATGAATTTAAGAGATAATGGCGTAAATGTAATTATCGGACTTCGTGAAGGTAGTGTAAGTGCTGTTAAAGCAAAAAATGCTGGTTTTGAAGTAATGAGTGTAAGTGAAGCTTCTAAGACAGCAGATGTGGTTATGATTTTAGCTCCTGATGAAATTCAAGCAGATATTTTTAATGTCGAAATAAAACCAAATTTAAGTGAAGGCAAGGCTATAGCTTTTGCGCACGGTTTTAATATCCACTATGGTCAAATTGTTGCTCCAAAAGGTATAGATGTTATCATGATAGCACCTAAAGCACCAGGACATACAGTAAGAAATGAATTTACTTTAGGAGGTGGAACTCCTTGTTTAATAGCCATCCATCAAGATGAAAGTAAAAATGCTAAAAATTTAGCCTTAAGTTATGCAAGTGCGATTGGGGGCGGACGCACAGGTATTATAGAAACAACCTTTAAAGCCGAAACAGAAACAGATCTTTTTGGTGAACAAGCTGTGCTTTGTGGTGGGCTTAGTGCTTTGATTCAAGCAGGTTTTGAGACTTTGGTTGAAGCAGGTTATGAACCTGAAATGGCTTATTTTGAGTGTTTGCATGAAATGAAACTCATTGTGGATTTGATTTATCAAGGTGGTATTGCAGATATGCGTTATTCTATCTCAAATACTGCAGAATACGGCGATTATATTACAGGGCCAAAGATTATTACTGAAGAGACTAAAAAAGCGATGAAAGGTGTTTTAAAAGATATACAAAATGGTGTTTTTGCAAAAGATTTTATCTTAGAACGCCGTGCAGGTTTTGCTAGAATGCATGCAGAACGCAAAAATATGAATGATTCTTTGATAGAAAAAACAGGGCGTAATTTGCGTGCGATGATGCCTTGGATCAGTGCTAAAAAATTAGTAGATAAAGATAAGAACTAAACATTGTCAAAGAAAAAATTAGTTCAAATTCAGCGTTATTTAATCATAGCTATACTTTTTTTACTTTGTATAGCTTTAGCTTTGGGAATTTTAGTAAAATATCAAAATTCCCAAGATGTTTCTTCTGTTAAGCCGGATTATTTTATTGATAAACAAGAAGATTTAATTTCATCAAATAAAGATCATTATGAAATTGGTATTTTTCAAGAGAATGAGTTTGATAATAATAAATCTGTAAGTATTTTAGAGCAAAAAATTCAAGAAATTGATGATTTAAATATAAGTTTAAATGAGCAAAATTTAAGCAATGTAGAGCAGAATTTAAGTTTAGAACAAAATCAGAGTTTGGAACACAATTTTATTCCAAAAGATACAAATTTAACTCAAGATCAAAATTTAACTTTTGATGAAGATATTCATTTAAATAAAATTTCTAAAAAACCAAAACTTGCTATTATTATCGATGATATGGCAAATGCAAGTCAGGTTAGAGGTTTAAAAGCTTTAAATTTAAAGTTAAATCCTTCTTTTTTCCCGCCAGATAAAAACCATAGCGAAACGCCAAAACTTGCTTTAAAATTTGATTTTTATATGGTGCATTTACCTTTAGCAGCGATTAATTACAATAAACCCGAGCTTGATACTTTAAATCCAAATGATAGCAAAGAAAGAATTTTTAAAAAAATCAAGCAAATTAAAAAAGATTTTAAGGATTTAAGATATATCAATAATCACACAGGAAGTTTATTTACAAGCAATGAAGAAGCTATGAGAAAGCTTTACGAGGCTTTAAAAAATCAAAATATATTTTTTGTAGATTCTAAAACTATAGGAAATTCTAAGGCAAATAAAATCGCTAAAGAACTCAGTATGCCTTATATACAAAGAGATGTGTTTTTGGATAATGAGGATGATGTTAATTATGTTAAAAAACAACTCGAAAGTGCAGTAAAACTTGCACAAAAAAAAGGTTTTGTTATAGCCATAGGACATCCTAGGAAAAATACTTTTAAAGCCTTAGAGCAAAGTAAGGATTTGTTAAAAGGCGTTGATCTTGTGTATTTGAGTGAAATTTATGGCAAGTGAAATTTTGCCTGATGAATTTTTAGAACTTTTTAAAGATTTAAAAAAGCCTCCTAAAAAATTACACTACAAAGGAAATTTATCTTTATTAAGACAAGATAAAATCGCTATTATAGGTTCAAGGCGTATGAGTGTTTATACGAAAAATTGTGTTTTTTCCTTAGCGAGTATGCTTAAAAATACCCATCTTTGTGTGGTAAGTGGCGGTGCTTTGGGTGTGGATATCACCGCAAGTATGGCGGCTATGCCAAATACTATAGGTATTTTTGCTAATGGTTTAGATCAAATTTATCCAAGAACTAATGAAAAAATCATTAAACAAATTTATGAAAATGCTTTGGCTTTAAGCGAATACGAAGATGATTATTTGCCAAAAAATTATGACTTTTTACTAAGAAATCGTTTGGTTATTGCTTTAAGTAAGGCCGTTGTAGTTGCACAAGCAGATATAAAAAGTGGTTCTATGCAAAGTGCAAAACTTGCTTTAGAACTCAATAAACCTTTATATGTTTTACCGCAAAGACTAGGAGAAAGCACAGCAACTAATTTGCTTTTAAAGGAAAATAAAGCAAAATTGATTTGTGATTTCAAAGAATTTGTAAGTGAGTTTGCAAGTATAGATACAAATCAAGATGAATTTTTAGAGTTTTGTAAAAAAGGTGTGAGTGTTGATGAGGCTTTAAAAATTTATGGACAAAAAGTTTATGAATACGAACTTGAGGGAAAAATTTCCATAGAAGGGCTTTTTATAAGGGTTTTAGTATGAGAGCTTTGGCTTTAGATGTAGGTTTAAAACGCATAGGTGTAGCGCTTTGTGTAGATAAAAAGATCGCTTTGCCTTTAGATGCAGTTTTAAGAAAAAATCGCAATCAAGCCGCCAATGAAATCAAAAATTTACTTAAAATACATGAAATTTCTTTACTCATTGTAGGCATTCCTAAGGGTGGATCAAGCGAAGAAGAAATGACAAGACGCATTAAGCATTTTGTTTCTTTGCTTGAATTTGATAAAGAAATTTGCTTTGTAGATGAAAGTGGAACAAGTAAAGAAGCTTTAGGATACGGTGTAGCCAATACACGCAAAAAAGATGGTAAATTAGACTCTTTATCCGCTTTTATCATGATAAAGGATTATTTTGCTCTCTAGAATAGAAAAACTTTATACCAAAGATGAAATGCAAAATATTTTATCTTCTTTTACTCAAGAAAAAAATGTTTGTGTATTTGCAAATGCTTTAAAAACCAGCATTGAAGAATTAGAAAAAGAATTTTTAAAACAAAATTTAAAATTTAAAAAGATTAACGCTTATTGTTATTTGTTTGACGCCAAAGATAAGGCTATCTTAAGTTCTATGAAAGCTTTTAATGAGGCGCACTTTTATATACAAAATTATTCTTCTTATTTGTGTGCTTTAAATTTAGAAGTTAAAGCAGGGCAAAGTGTTCTTGATATGTGTGCAGCTCCGGGTGGTAAAAGTATCAATCTTGCAAATTTTATGCAAAATACAGGTTATTTAGCTTGCAATGAGATGAGTAGGGATAGATTTTTTATTTTGCAAAAAAATCTTAAAAATTACGGCGTGAATGCTAAAGTTTTTATGAAAGATGGTAAAAATATAGGCAATTTATGTCCTTTAAAATTTGATAAAATTTTACTTGATGCACCTTGTTCAACTTTTGCTAAAATAGGTTTTGATTTGGAAAAAAGTTATAAAGAAATCAAAAATATTGCAAAAACTCAAAAAAAACTTCTACATTCTGCTTTAAAGGCATTAAAAATAGGCGGAGAGCTTGTATATAGTACTTGCACCTTTACCAAAGAAGAAAATGAAGAAGTGATAGAGAATGCTTTAAAAAGCGAGTTTAAATTAGAGCTTTTAGATATTGATTTGGAAAATGTTGAGGCTAAAGCAGGGCAAAGTGAAGAATTTGCTGAAATTTCAAAATGCAGACGGATTTTACCAAGCTTAGACTATGATGGATTTTTTATAGCTAAACTTAGGAAATTATGTTAATTGATAAAATTATTCACATTTAAATACAAATTCATAAAAAAACTTAAAAAACAATAAATAATTTTTTCTTTATTTTAAAGCTTAAAGTTCTATTTTTAAGTACTTTGAAAAGAAAATCACAGCGTGAAAAGGCTGTGAATAAAGTTGAAATTTTTTTAACCTTAAAAAGATGAAATTAGTCTGATTGTATTTTTTGCAGTTTTGGAACTATTACAGCTTGACAATATCCTTGATTGGGATTATTTATAAAATAATGTTGATGATAGTTTTCAGCTTTGTAGTAAGTTTGCAATCTTGAAATTTTAGTAACTATTTTTTTGCTAAATATTTTTTGCTGTTCTTCGATGAAATTTTGAGCTAAAATTTTATCTTCTTCATTTTCGTAAAAGATTATTGAGCGATATTGTATACCAATATCTCCACCTTGTTTATCTATACTTGTTGGATCATGAATTTTAAAAAAGAGTGTTAAGATTTCAAGAAGAGAGATTTGTTTTTCATCGTAATTTATTTTGACAACTTCTATGTTACCATCACCATTACACACGCTTTCATAGCTAGGATTTGGATTTCCTCCGCTATATCCAACTTCAGTATCGATTACACCTTTTAGGCGTTCAAATACGGCTTCAACACACCAAAAACAACCACCACCTAAAACGATATTTTTCATTGCGAGTTTTCCTTGAGTTTAGCCCTTTGAAGGGCTAGGATTATTTGTAGTTTTTGATTGCTTTTTCTAAAATTTCAATTGCAGCTTTTTCATCTTTAAAATCTTGTACTTTAACCCATTTGTTTGGCTCTAAAATTTTATAAGTTTCAAAGAAATTTTTGATTTTATTTAAAGTTGCTTGTGGTAAATCTGTGTAAGTTTTTATATTGTCATATCTTGCATCTATTTTTGAATTTGGAACTGCAAGAAGTTTTTCATCCATTCCGCTTTCATCTTCCATGATTAAAACACCGATTAAGCGGCAAGGAATCACGGCTCCAGCTTGGATAGGATATTCATTAAGCACTAAAATATCCACAGGATCACCATCATCAGCCAAAGTATTGGCAATAAAACCATAGTTTGCTGGGTAAAACATCGCACTAGCCATAACGCGATCTACCATGATAGCACCACTATCTTTATCGATTTCGTATTTGATGCTTGATCCGTATGGAATTTCAATTACGGCATTGATTTTATTTGGAATATCTCCGATTTTGATTTTGCTTAAATCCATTTTTTCTCCTTATATACTTTGAATTTTTTTAATCAGTTCTTTCATGTCTGCAACGATAGGTTCGATAGTGCGTTCCCCATCGATAATAAAATGAAGTTTTTTCTTTTGATAAAAATCTAAAATTTCATTTAAAGGTTCTGTATAAACTTTCATTCTATTATAAAACACTTCTTCATTATCATCTGCACCACGATTTCTGCCTAAAACTCTTTCTTTGGCAACTTCTTCGCTTACTCTTACTTCTATAACACCTTTAAGACAAATTTCATTTTGCTCACTTAAAACCTTGTCAAATTCCATCATTTGTTCTACGCTTCTTGGATAGCCATCGATGATAATAGTTTTAGTTGGAGCAGCTTTTAGTGCGCAAACTATAGTATTTACAACAACATCTAAAGGAACAAGATTGCCTTTGGATATAAAACTATCTATAGTTTTTCCAAGCTCACTCCCACTTGCTACTTCAGCTCTTAAAAGATCTCCTGTTGAATAGTGTGTGATATTTGTCGCATCTGCTTGTGCGATTAAACTAGCATCGGTAGTTTTTCCACTACCTGGTGCACCTATGATTAAAAACAATTCTTTCATTTTATATTCTCCCTTAATTTGATTCCTAATTCTCTCATTGCTTCATTGCTAGCAGGCGATGGTGCATCTGTCATTAAGCATTGCGCTCTTTGGGTTTTTGGAAAGGCTATAACCTCTCTTATGCTGTTTACTCCTGTAACTAGCATGATGAGTCTATCAAGTCCTATAGCGATACCTCCATGTGGTGGAGCACCAAAACTTAAAGCATCAAGTAAGAAGCCAAATTTTTCTTTTTGTTGTTCTTCATCGATATTTAAAAGTTTAAATACTTTTTGTTGAATATCGTTTTTATGGATTCTTATACTACCTCCACCTAGCTCAACGCCATTTAACACTACATCATAAGCAATAGATGAAATTTCTTCTAAATCAGTCTCATCGATATTTTTTGGCATGGTAAAAGGATGGTGCATCGCAGAATAACTTCCATCATCATTTTGCTCAAACATAGGAAAATCAACAACCCATAAGAATTCTAAGGCATTTGGATCTATAAGATTTAACTCGTTGGCTAAGAAAATTCTAAATCTTCCCATGTAATCAAGCACGGTTTTTTTAGCTCCTGCACCGAAAAATACCACATCTCCTACTTCAAGTTCACAGCGTTTGCTTAGCTCATTTAAATCTTCTTCGCTAAAGAATTTGCAAAGTGGACCTTTAAGCCCATCTTCTTTAACTTGTATAAAAGCTAAGCCCTGAGCACCAAATTTACGCACAAATTCTTCAAATCTTTGCATTTGTCTTTTTGAAAAAATGGTATCGCCTTTTGGAACGCGTATGGCTTTGATGCGATTTTTCTTTGTATCTTTGGCAATATTTGCAAAAATTTCATTATTTGACTTAGCAAAAATATCAATCACATCAATAAATTTAAGATCAAATCTTAAATCCGGCTTATCAGAGCCATAATTCTCCACAGCGTCTTTGTATTGCATTTGTCTAAAAGGGGTTTGAATTTCTTTGCCGCAAGCTTTGAAAATATCTTTTAAAAAAGTTTCAGCTACATTGATTACATCTTTTTGTTCGCAAAAACTCATTTCAACATCAATTTGTGTGAATTCAGGTTGGCGATCAGCTCTTAAATCTTCATCTCTAAAACATTTTGCGATTTGAAAATAACGATCAAAACCGCTACACATTAAAAGTTGTTTGAAAAGCTGAGGGCTTTGTGGAAGAGCGTAAAATTCACCCTGATGCACACGAGAAGGTACGAGATAATCTCTTGCGCCTTCGGGAGTAGCTTTGGTAAGAATAGGGGTTTCAACTTCTAAAAATCCCATATTTGCCAAAGAATTTCTAGCTGCTATACAAGCTTTAGAACGCAAGGCAAAATTTTCATAAAGTTTAGGATTTCTTAAATCTAAAAAGCGATATTTTAAGCGTAATTCTTCATTTACACTTTCATCGGCGATAGCAAAAGGAGGTACGGCACTTTCATTTTCTATGGTAAGTTTAGAAACAACTACTTCGATTTCTCCTGTTTTTAATTTAGGATTTACAAGTCCTTCGCCACGCGGACGAATAGCACCTTCTGCAATAAGTACAAATTCATTTCTTGCATTGGAAGCGATTTCATGAGCTTCTTTGCTATCATTTGGATCGCAAACAAGTTGGATAATACCACTTCTATCTCTTAAATCTATAAAAATAACTCCACCATGATCGCGGTAGCTATTTACCCAACCGCAAAGTTTAACGCTTTGACCAACATGGGAAATTCCCAAGTCTGTATTATAATGACTTCGCAAATTTATTCCTTGAAAAAGATTTTTTAAGATAATGAGCAAAATTATAGTATTTTTATTCTTTTGCTTTGCTAAGATTTGATATAATTTTTTATGCAAAATAAAATAGATTATAAAAATATTAAAAAAATCGGACTTGTTACACGACCCAATGTGAGTTTAGATAAGGAAATTTTAAAACTTCAATCGATTTTATCTATATATAAAGTTGAACTTGTATTGTTTAAAGAAAGTTCTGAAATTTTAGATTTGCCAAAGTATGGATTGGATGATTTGTTTAAAATATCTGATTTTGTTATTTCTTTAGGTGGAGATGGAACTTTGATTTCTTTATGTCGTAAAGCTTGTGAATATGATAAAGCAGTTTTAGGAATTCATGCTGGACATTTAGGTTTTTTAACAGATTTTAAAGTTGATGAAGCTGAAAATTTTTTTCAAGCTTTTTTTCAAGGAGAATTTAGAATAGAAAAGCCTTATTTATTAAGTGTTTTTTTAGAAGATAAGCAAGGAAAAATTTTAGAAAAATTAGCTTTTAACGATGTGGTCATCAGTAAAAACAATCAAGCTTCTATGGCTCATATAGAAGTTTTTAGAAAAGAAAAGAAATTTAATGAATATTTTGGAGATGGGCTTATTGTTGCAACTCCTGCGGGTTCAACAGCTTATAATTTAAGCGCAAATGGGCCCATAGTTTATACTTTAGCTCAAGCTTTTATCTTAACTCCTGTTTGTTCTCATTCTTTAACACAACGCCCTATTGTTTTGCCAAAAGGTTTTGAAATAGAGATTATGGCAAAGGATTGCATACTTTGTATTGATGGGCAAGAAAATTATAAAATGAATGATTTTAAAAGTATAAAAGTGGGTTTAAGTGATAAAAATGTGGCTTTAATTCACCCAAAAAATAGGGATTATTTTCAAATTTTAAAAGAAAAATTACACTGGGGAAATTGATGATAAATAGAATTTTTATGAAAGAAAATCTTGGTTTTAAAAAGGCTGAGCTTGAAATTTCTAAAGGGCTTACCGTTTTTACAGGCCTAAGTGGAGCTGGAAAATCAGTTTTGTTTAAAGGAATTTTATCCGCATTTTCTTTGAGTGAAAGTGAGGCTAAAATTGTCGAAATAGAACTAGATGATAAGTTAGATTTAGAAAGTTTTGGCATAGAAAGCGAAGAGGAGAATGTTTTTAAGCTTTTAAAAGAAAAAAACACAAAATATTTTATTAACAATCAAAGCATAGCGAAAAAAAGTTTGCAAAATTTAAGTAAAACTTTTATTAAGTATTTAAGCGCAAAGGAAAATAACGAATTTGGAAATGAAAAATTTTTAAATCTCTTAGATGCCTTAGAAATGCAAGAAAATACAAATTTTATTTCCTTTTTAGAAGATTTTAAAAAAGATTTTAATGCTTATAGTCAAATTTCTAATGAGCTTAATGCAATTTTGGAAGAAGAAAAAAAAGTAGAAGAATTAAAAGAATTAGCTAGGGTGCAAATTGAAAAAATTTCAAGCATTAATCCTAAAATAGGTGAGTATGAAGAGCTTTTAATACTTAAAAAAAAGCTTTCTAAAAAAGATAAATTAGAAGAAGCTTGGAGTAAGGCAGAGCGTATTTTTGAGCTTGAAAAAGTTGTTATTGAAGCTTTAAATTTAAGCGAAGTTGATGCAAGTTTTTTTAGTGAATGTTTAAATGAATTACGCGTGATTTGTGAAAATCAAAAAATGGAAGATTTGGATTTTGATGTGGAGACGCTTTTAGATCGCATTGAAAATTTGTCCTATCTCATCAAGCGTTATGAAAGCATAGAAAATGCTTTAGAGGTTTTAAAACAAAAAAAACATGAACTAGAACATTATGAAAATTTAAGTTTTGAAAAAAAAGAACTTGAAAAAAAATTTCAAGAATTAAAACAAAAATTAGAAGAAAAAGCGCAAATTTTAAGTCAAACAAGAAAGAAAAACCTTAAAAAATTAGAAAAATGTTTAAATAATTATCTTAAAGATCTTTATATGAAAGACGCAAGTTTGACACTTAAAGAAAATGAAAAAATTTCAATTTTAGGCAAAGATGAGATAATGCTAGATATTAATTTAGCTCATTTAAAAAATTTAAGTTCGGGTGAATTAAATCGCTTAAGACTTGCTTTTATAGCCACAGAATGTAAAATTTTAAATGCAGGTAAAGGGATATTATTTTTAGATGAAATTGATGCAAATTTAAGTGGAAAAGAGGCTATGAGTATAGCCAAGGTTTTAGAAGAGCTTTCTAAGTTTTATCAAATTTTTGCTATTTCTCATTTGCCTCAACTTTCCTCTAAGGCACATAATCATTTTTTAGTTGAAAAAAATGGCGAAGAAAGCAAGGTAAAAAAGCTTGATCAAGAAGAAAGAATTAAAGAGCTTGCTAGGATGGTAAGCGGAGAGCTTGTTAGTGATGAAGCAATCGAATTTGCTAAGACCTTGTTTAAGAATTAAGCGGATTTTTTATTTTACTATGTTAGAATATATAACTATAAAATTTCCTTTCTTTGAAACAAATATATTAAAAATTTTAGATATAAAGGTATTTTACACACTATGAATAAGAAAATTTTAATTATTGATGACAATAAAATGCTCGGCAAACTTTTAGCTAAAAAAATTCAAATGACTTTAGATTATGAGGTAGATATTGCTTTTGGTTTCGCCGAAGCTAAGGAATTAGTGAATAATGATTATTTTTTAGCTTTTGTGGATTTATGTTTGCCAGATGCCCCAAATGGTGAAGTTGTGGATTATGTTATAGAAAAGAAAATTCCTGCTATTGTTCTTACAGCTAGTGGTGATAAGGCTACTAAAGAAAAATTTATGGATAAAGATATATTAGATTATATTTTTAAAGAAAGTGAAACTTGCATTGATGAGATTATTAGTTCTATTGTAAAACTTAATCAATATGCAAAAACTAAAGTGATTTTAGCTATGAGCAAGCTACCTGAACGTAATGAAATTAAAAAAATACTTACTCAAAGACAATTTAATGTTTTAGCTGCAGCTCATGGTGAAGAAGCAATGAGTTATTTAAATGATAATAATGATGTTAAGCTTATTATAGCAGATGTCAATATGCCAGTAATTAGCGGTTTTGAGCTTTTGACTCAAGTAAGAGAACGTTTTAGTGATGATGAATTAGGTGTGATTCTTTTGGGGGATCATAATGATTCATTTGAAGCGAATTCTTTTAAAAATGGAGTTAATGAGTATTTGTTTAAGCCTTTAAGCAAAGAAAGTTTTAATTGTCGCTTAGATCGTTGTTTATCTTACATGGATGATAAAAAATTTTTAAGCACTTATAATGTTTTAGATCCTGTATCTGGGGTTAAAAATTATAATGCTTTAATCGATGGAATAGATGATTATTTTAACGAAATAGCAACAAAAGACGAGGAATTTGCTTTTGCTTTCTTAGATATAGACAATCTTCAAATGATTAACGATGAATACGGCCGTGAAGTTGGTGATGAAGTAATTAAAATCTGCGCCAATGAAATAGTTAATGAAACTAAAGGAAGAGATCTTGTAGGTAGATATAGTGCAGAAAAAATTTGCATTTTGCTTAAAAATATATCCCAAGAAAGAGCGATTAAAATCTTTTCTCGTATACGAGTAAATATAAAAAAAGCTGGTGTTTTAGTTAATTTAGATGAAGTCTTTTTTACAGCTTCTATAGGCGTGGTTTTTGGAAAAAGTGGAGATAAGATTAATTCTTTGGTTGATAAAGCAAGTAAAATATTGTCTCAAGCAAAAGATAATGGCAAGGATAGAGTTGAAGTATGTTCTTAAATCTTGATTTTCAAGATGGTTTAAGGATTGTTGATACGCATTGCCATCTAGACAGTGAAGCATTTAAAGATGATTTAGATGAAACTTTAAATCGTGCTTTTAAAAATGGTATAGAGAAAATCATCATACCTGGTGCTGATATAAAAGATTTGCCCTATGCAGCTACAATTGCTCATAAATATAAAAATATTTTTTTTGCAGCAGGGGTGCATCCTTATGAAATTGATAATTATGATGAGAAAATTTTAAGGCAGTATTTATGCGATGAAAAGTGTGTAGCTGTAGGTGAATGTGGGCTTGATTATTTTCGTTTTAAAAGCGATCTTGCTGAAGAAATTCAAAAAGAAAAAGAAAATCAAAAAAAGATTTTTACCGCACAGCTTGAACTTGCTATTGAATTTAAAAAACCTGTTATCATCCACTCAAGAGAAGCAAATCATGATACTTATGAGATTTTACATGGGTATTCTAAGGATCTTGTAGGAGGAGTTTTACACTGCTTTAATGCAAGCGAACATTTGCTAACTCTTTTTGAAGAGGGATTTTATTTTGGTATTGGGGGAGTTTTAACTTTTAAAAATGCTAAGAAATTAGTTGAGATTTTGCCTAAAATTCCAAAAGATAAACTACTACTTGAAACTGATGCTCCATATCTTACTCCAGAGCCTTATCGCGGTAAAAGAAATGAACCTTTGTTAACTCAATTTGTAGCAAACAAAATGTGTGAAGTATTGAATTTATCAAGAAAAGAGCTTCTAGAAATTTGTTTTAACAATTCTGAAAAATTATTTTTTAAAGGTTATTAATGAAAAAAATTTTATTGTGTTTTTTAATATGTTTTAATTTTCTTTTTGCACAAATTAATACTCCTGAATTTTATGAAAGACAAATGAATGTTTTAAGAAATTTAGATATTAATCCAAGTTTTATTAGTGATTTGATTTTTGTGCAAACTCAACAAGATATAAAATCAAAACATGCTCAAACTTTAATAGATAGTATGCAAAATTTTTCAAAAGTTACTCCTATGATAAGAAAAATTTTAGCCCAGCAGGAAGTTCCTGATGAGATTTTGTATCTAGCTATGGTTGAATCAGGTTTGAAAACTCATAGTGTTTCTAATGCCAAGGCTGTAGGGGTTTGGCAATTTATGCAACCAACAGCTAGAAATTTGGGTTTAAGAATCGATGCTTATGTTGATGAAAGGCGTGATCCGGTCAAGTCAACTTATGCCGCTACAAATTATTTAAAAGAGTTAAAAGAGGAATTTGGCAAATGGTATTTGGCACTTTTAGCTTATAATTGCGGAAATGGCAAGCTAAGACAAGCTATCAAGCAAGCAGGAAGTGATGATTTAAGTGTTTTATTGAACCCTGATAAGAAATATCTTTCTTTAGAAACTAGAAATTTTATAAGAAAGATTTTAACGCTTGCTTTTTTAGCTAATGATAGGGATTTTTTATTAGATAAAGATGCGTCTTTAATGAATTATGCTTTAAGCAATGAATTTGCAAAAGTTGATGTGCCTTCTTCTGCATCTTTAAAAGAAATAGCTAAAAATTTAAATATGGATCTTGCAACTTTTAAGAAATATAATCCACAATTTAAACATAATTTTACGCCTCCTGGTAAAGGGTATTATATGTATATACCACTTAATAAAGTAGCATTTTTTGATAAAAATTTTAAAGCAGAAAAACTTGCAAAGGTTGATACAACTATACCTATGACAAGAACTTATACCGTTAAGTCTGGTGACTCTTTATATAAAATAGCAAAAAATTATAATATAAGTGTTGATGAAATTCGAGAATTCAATAAAATAGCAAAAAATCATCTTAGTATTAATCAAAAATTAATTATACCAATCAAGGAGAATAAAAATGCAAATAAAAACAATTACACTAAAGTTGTCAGCCGTTAGTCTAGGGGCTTTATTTTTTAGTGGTTGTTTAGGCACTAGTTTTTTTTCTAGCTTGGATAATGCTCAAGTGTATTATCCTTCAAATGATTTTAAAAGCAGTCCTAGTTCTTCAGGGACTAAAGGAACGATGAAGCCTTATACTATCAACGGTAAAACTTACTATCCTACTGTTGTAGCAGTAGGTGAAACTGCTGATGGTATTGCAAGTTGGTATGGTCCAGGTTTTCATGGTAAAAAAACCTCTAATGGCGAAACCTATAATCAAAACGGTTTAACCGCGGCTCATAAAACTTTACCTATGAATACCATTTTAAAAGTAACCAATCTAAATAACAATCGTCAAGTTACCGTTCGTGTGAATGATAGAGGTCCTTTTGTAAATAATCGTATTATAGATTTATCAAAAGGAGCTGCTAGTCAAATTGATATGATTGCTTCAGGAACAGCTCTAGTAAGGCTTGAGGTTATAGGATTTGGTTCAAGTAGCTCGGGTAATAATATTGTACATTCTAATGTAAACTATGGAAATAGTGGAGAGATTGCAAATAATGGACAAATTTATGAAGGTGGAAATTTCATGGTTCAAATTGGAGCCTTTAAAAACCCAGCTGGAGCACAAACGATAGCAGCAAGATATAAAACTTATAGAACTTATAGCTCCACTATACGCACAAGTTCAGTGGATGGGTTAAATCGCGTTTTCTTAACAGGCTTTAGAAGTGAAGATGAAGCAAGGGATTTTGCTGCAAGTGGTGCATTTTCAGGCGCATTTGTTGTAAGAGAGTAGAAATTATGACAGAATTGATTTTTTTGGATGTAGATGGCTGTTTAACTGATGGAAAAATTATTTATACTTCTAATGGAGAATTTATTAAAGAATTTGATGTAAAAGATGGAGCGGCTATCGAGGCTTGGCTAAAGCTTGGTAAAAAAATTGCTATTATTACAGGTAGAAATTGTCCTTGTGTTGAAAAAAGAGCTAAAGATTTAAAAATAGAAATTTTATATCAAGGTGTTAAGGATAAGTTAGCTTGCGCAAAAGAAATTTTGCAAAAACTTAATTTAGATTTTTCTCAGTGTGCGGCTATTGGAGATTATTTTAACGATAAGGCTTTGCTTGAAAGTGTAGGGCTTAGTTTTAAGCCAAAAGATGGTCATAAAGATTTAAATGTAGACATAGTGCTTAGCAAAAAAGGTGGTAAGGCTGCTGTAGCACAGATGATAGAAATTTTAGTAGAAAAAAATCATCTAGAAGAAGAATGGAATAAGCTTTGGCTATAAAAATTTTTGGAATTTTAATTGCTCTTTTTACAATTACTTTTACGATTTTAAGTTTGCAAGATCCGTATTCTTTGAATTTGCAAACTAATGCTTTAAATTTTAAAAATATTGAGGCTAAAAATTTGAAAGCTTATGAGAGTAATGCTAGTACAATTAAGGCATATTATAAGGCAAATTCTTGGGTGAGATATACAGATAGAGATGAATTTAATGATTTTATTACTTTAAATTTAGATTTTAATCTTAGTGCAAATCGTTTAGAGTTTTTTAATAAAGATATGAGCAAGGTTTTGTTTGAAGGAAATGTTACTTATATAGGTTCTGATAATGTCAAAATTATTTCTCAAGAGGTAGAATACCAACCTAAGGATAAAATTTTACACACAAATACTAATTTTAAAGCTCTGATCAATGGAAGTATTATTAACGGAAATACTTTAAACTATGATGTAAAAAACAAAATTTTAAATATCCAAGGAGTAAATGCGTGGTTGCAAGACAAATAATTTTATTGTTAGCTTGTGTAAGTGTAACTTGGGCAACTCAAATTGAAGTAAAAGCTTTAAATTTTTACTCAGATGAAAATAAGGGTGAAAGTATTCTTAGTGGAAATGTAGAAGTAATTAGGGGTGATGATATTTTAAATTCTGAAAAATTGATTATTTATACGGATAAAAATCGCAAACCTATTCGTTATGAAGCAATGCAAAATGCTAGGTTTAAGATTGTTTTAAAAGGTAAAACTTATAAAGGTAGTGGAGATAAATTTATTTATAATGTTATTAAAGATACTTACGAGATTAATGGTCATGCTTATATAAATGAGCTTGGAAGCAATCAAAAACTTTTTGGTGATAAAATAATAGTCGATAGAAAAGCTAATATTTATCGAGTAGAGAGCAAGGATCAAAAACCTGCTCGTTTTGTATTTGACCTTAAAGACAAATGATAATTAGTGCTAAATTTATCACTTCTTTAGTGAAATTTGATGAGAATTTGAGCTCAAATTTTAGTGAAGTAGCATTTTTGGGGCGTTCTAATGTCGGAAAAAGTTCTTTAATCAATTCTTTGTGTAAACAAAAAAATTTAGCCAAAAGTTCGGCAACTCCTGGAAAAACTCAGCTTATAAATTTTTTCGAAGTAACTTGCAAAAGAAATGAAGAAAAATTTAATATCAATTTTATCGATTTGCCAGGGTTTGGTTATGCAAAGGTTTCTAAAAATTTAAAAGAAATATGGAATCAAAACTTAGATGAATTTTTAAAATTAAGAACCTCGATAAAGTTATTTATACATTTAATCGATTCAAGACATACTCATTTAGAGATCGATGTAAATTTAAATGACTATTTGAAAAGATTTTTACGACCTGATCAAAAAATTTTAAAAGTTTTTACCAAATGCGATAAATTAAATCAAAGTGAAAAAGCTAAGTTAAAAAATGAATTTAAAGACTCTATTTTAGTTTCAAATTTGAATAAATTTGGCCTTGATTCTTTGGAAGATATTATTATCAATCAAACTTTAGGTCTTGGTAAATGAGAAGAAATTTAAGTGCTTATAAAGCAAAATTTAATGGAGCTTATGTCTTTTTAGGATTTTTTTTTCTAATCTATCAGATTCTTGGTTCGACTTTTGTATATGCTCCGTTACTTTATGGGATTTTTTTCTGTTATATGTTTTGCTTACTAGAAGAGAGAGAAAGAACTTTTTCAAAGCTTGATTTTAGATGGTATTTTTCTTTATTTTTTTTATTTTTTACTGATATAACTTATAATTTTTTTATTTTTTCATCTTGGTTGGCATTTTTTATTTTTTATTATCTTTGTGCAGATTGGATTAAGACAAATTTAAAAATTGGTAAATTTATCCCTGTTGTTTTTGTGCTTTGTGCTTACGGCATTATTTTGTTTTTGGATATGATATTGTCTTATATTGGAGATGAAAAAATTAAAATTTTAGGATGGGCGTATATTGTTTCAGTTTTTATAGAATGTTGTTTAGCTTATGTGTTTTTTAAAGGTAAAATTTAAATGAGAATGCGTTTAGTTGTTGGATTTATACTATTGTTTTTTATATTTTTATTAAGTCGTGTGTATTATTTGAGTATAAAATCAAATGTATATTATGAAGAGCTTGCTAAACAAAATGCCATAAAAACTGAATTTTTGCCACCTGTTAGGGGTCAAATTACAGATAGAAATGGAACTTTATTGGCTATTAATGATTTGGGTTTTAGTATTTCTATTAAACCTTATTTGAGTATTAAAAAGTCAAATAAAGGAATTTTGGATAAAGAATTATCTGAACTTACAAATTTATTTCCCGATTTAAATGCTAGTAAATTAGCAGAAATTTATAAGAGAAATGATTCTTACTATAATCAAGATTTTATTAAAGTTGTAGATTTTATACCCTATGATGAGATTATTCCGCATTATTCAGAGTTAAATCTTAATAAAACAATAAAAATAGATCCTGTTGTAAAAAGAAAATATCCTTTTGGAAAATTAGCTTCGCATATTATTGGGTATGTAGGTAAGGCAAATTTGCAAGATGTTCAAGAAAATGAAATAGCAAAACTTTCTAATTATACGGGAAAAAGTGGTATAGAACGCTATTATAATGATATTTTACAAGGAGAAAAAGGAACTAGGGTTTATAAGGTTAATGCCTTAAATCAAGAAGTAGAACAGCTTTCTTACACTCCTGCTATGTCTAATGATATAGAACTTACGATAGATATAGAGCTTCAGTCTTATTTAACTTCATTGTTTGAAGGGAATGCTGGAGCTGCTATAATTATGAATGTAAATGATGGATCTATTTTAGCTGCAGGGAGTTTCCCTGAATATGATCTTAATCCTTTTGTAACAGGGATTTCTTTTAAGGATTGGGATGAGCTTTCAAATAGTCTTGATCATCCTTTTACAAATAAACTTATAAATGGATATTATCCTCCAGGTTCTGTTGTAAAAATGGGAGTAGGGCTTTCTTTTTTAAATTCTAAAAATATTAGTCCATTAACTCAATATGTTTGCAATGGAAGTATTGAGCTTGGAGGCAGGTTTTTTAGATGTTGGAATCGATCAGGCCATGGACCTGTGGATTTAAAACATGCGATAAAATATAGTTGTGATGTTTATTTTTATAATGGCAGTTTGCAAGTTGGAATCGATCAAATAAGTGAAACTTTATCTCGCATTGGCTTTGGAGCGAAAACAGGGGTAGATTTACCTAGTGAATTTGTAGGAACTTTACCAAGCAAAGAATGGAAGATGCAAAGATATAGACAATCTTGGTTTCAAGGTGATACTTTAAATACAGCTATAGGTCAAGGTAATTTTCTTGCAACACCTATGCAAATTGCTAGATATACAGCTCAAATCGCAAAAGGTGGAGAGGTTATACCTCATTTTTTAAAAAGCATAGAAAATAATAATACAACTATAGAAAATCAAATGGATGAAAATAAAAAAGAAATTTTTACTTTATTTGAAAAGAGTCAATTGCCTTATATAAGAGATGCAATGTATGCTGTTGCTAATGAGCAAGGAGGAACCTCTTATCGTTATTTGCATAATCTTGATGTGAAAGTTGCAGCAAAAACAGGAACTGCTCAGGTTGTGGGATTTTCACAAACAGATAAAAATAGGGTCGATGAAAAACAATTTGAGTATTATACTAGATCTCATGCGTGGCTTACTTCTTATGCTCCTTATTCTAAGCCAAAATATGTAGTTACCGTTCTTTTGGAACATGGTGGGAGAAATATTACTTCAGGGGCAACTGTAGCTAAAATTTATCAAAAAATGATTGAACTTGGATATTTTAAATAATTTTTAGTTGTAAATTGAGTTTTTCAAAAAAACTTTTTTAGCAATTGGTTTAAAAACCTTGTATTAAACAAATTATAAGTTTGATACAAGGAAAATTTATCTATGTTAACAAAAGTATCTTAAAAGATGGCTTTTGTTCTTTTTTCAAGCCAAACTAGAGCTTTTGGATAATCACCTAGCTTAGGAGAAAGTTTTTCAAATACTTCTTTGTGATAATTGTTTAACCATTCTTTTTCTTTTTCATCTAACATTTTTGTATCAATACAAGATATTTCAAAAGGACAAAGAGTAACAGGTTTAAAGTATAAAAACTCTCCAAAATCTTTATTTTTAGGATTTTCTACTTTGGTATGAATAACTAAATTTTCAAGTCTTATACCCCATTTACCTACTTTATAAATACCTGGCTCTATGGAGGTTAGCATACCTTCTTTGGCTTTTGTTTTTTCAAGCACAGGGGATAGATAAGATAAAACTTGTGGACCTTCATGGACATTTAAAAAATATCCCACGCCATGTCCTGTGCCGTGTATATAGTCAATTTGTTCTTTCCATAAAGGTGCGCGTGTGATTGCATCAAGTAAGGGCATAGCTATATCTTTTGGAAAAATTGCACTGGAAATGGCAATATGTGCTTTTAAAACCAAGGTATAGTCATGAATTTGTTCTGCATTAGCCTTTCCTATTGGTACAACGCGTGTAATATCTGTTGTGCCGTTTTTATATTGTCCACCAGAATCAATAAGTAAAAGCCCATCTTTTTTAAGATAAGCAAAACTCTCTTTTGTGGCTTTATAATGTGGATATGCTGCGTTTTCGTTAAAGCCTGCTATAGTGGCAAAACTATCACTTATGTAGTGCTTGCTTTGTGCTCTAAATTCGCTTGCTTTAGCATCTATGTCTAATTCGCTTATTAATTCTTTATTTTCTATCGCTTCTTCAAGCCATGCAAAAAATTTACATAAAGCCACTCCATCTTCTATCATAGCATCTTGTATATGCGCTATTTCTTTTGTATTTTTAACTGCTTTTAAGTGAGTGCTTGGATTAATTTCTTGAATGATTTTTACGCTTTTGTCTAAAGAATTTATGAGTAAAGCGGTCATTTTTGAAGGTTCAATAAGCAAATTTGTATTTGCAAGTTTTTCAAGCTCCATGATGATTTCATCATAATTTTTAAGCCAAAACCCATCTAAATTTAATTTTTTTTCAAGTTCTGAATTTGCTTTTTTCTGATCAACAAAAAGCAAAGCTTTGTCTTCCAAGATTAGCAAATGACTTAAAAATACAGGATTATAATTTACATCATTCCCTCTTAAATTTGTAAGCCAAGCTATATCATCAAGGCTGGAGATTAAATGAGAAGTAGCATTTAAATTTTTCATTTTTTGACGCACTAATGCTAATTTTTCTTTTCTTGAGTAAGAGCAGTATTCTAGTTCGTGTTCATAAATTTTTTCTTGTGGCAAAGTGGGACGATCTTTCCAAAGTGGACTTATCAAATCTATATGTTTTAAATTTGCCTTGCAATTAATCTTTAAATCTTTTTGCAAAGATAAAGGTAAAAGTGCAAAATCGATGCCTAAAATTTGATCTTCGCTTAAATTTTTTTCCAACCATTTGGTAAAAGTATTTTTAGCATCTTGCTTTTGTAAAAGTATGCCACTACCTTCTAATTCCTTTTGTGCTTGAAGCCAATATCTTCCATCTACCCACAAAAAGCCCTCTTCTTGTGTGATAAGAACTGTTCCAACAGAACCCTTAAAGCCACTGATAAAGACTCTGTTTTTGTAATATTCTGGTAAATATTCGCTCAAATGCGGATCCGCGCTTAAGATGAGATAGGCGTCAATATTATTTTCTTTCATTAATCTTCTAAGTTCTAATACTCTTTGTTTGTAAATACTCATATTTTCTCCTTAATATTAATTTTTTAGTATTTTATTGATAGGTTTTTTGAGTATAAGTAAAATTATAACAGCACCAAGTAATATCCACATACATTGGTAAAATAAATTTGGCAAATAAGCTATATTTTCTTCACTTGCTTTACCACCTATGAATCCAGCTAAAGCATTGCCTAATGCACTTGCTACAAACCAAAGTCCCATGACTTGAGATTTAATTAAATTAGGTGCAATTTTTGTCATTATAGAAAGTCCCACAGGGGAAAGGCAAAGCTCTCCTAAAACCATAAGCAAAAAGCTACTGACAAGCCACCAAGGTGAAACTAAAATAATTTGTGATGAATTTTCTAAATTTTCTCTTAATGTATTAGCATCGCCATTTAAACTAATTGCATGATTTGAAGCTAAAGCCATTATTAAAAATGCCAAAGCTGCACCCAAAAGTCCTAATGCAAATTTAATAATAGATGAAATTTCTTTATTATTTTTGGCACATATAGTCCATATAAAAGCACTAAAAGGTGCAAAAAGTATAACAAATAAACCTCCAAGAGATTGAAACCATATTGTAGGAATTTCATAATTTAATATGGTTTTATCCGTTAATTTTTCTGCAAAAAAATTAAAAGAAGTGTATTGTTGCTCATATACTGACCAAAATAACGCAGCCGCTAAAAATAAAACAATAAAAATAATTAAATTTCTTTTTTCTTCTATTTTTAAAGAAGTAAAAGCGAAAAGATATAAAAAATAAATTCCAGCACAAGCTAAGATAGTTAGAATAATATTTTTATTAATAACTTGTGCATCTAATTTTATAAAACCACCAAGGATTAAAAATATTGCTCCAAGCAAAACAATACCTGATACAATGATGATGTAAAATGCGTTTTTGCTTTTTTTGCTTGGTCTATCCCAAGTAGAGTCTATGCCAACTTTTTCATCAAATTCTTTTAAATCAGGCATAGTTTTTAGGTAGAAAATAATTACCGCTAAAAGCATACCAATCCCACCTGCACCAAAACCAAAATGCCATCCGTATTCTTTTTGTAAAAAGCCGCAAATTAAAGGAGCTACAAAAGCACCAAAATTAAAGCACATATAAAAAAGAGTAAAACCAGAGTCACGCCTTGCATCATTTTTTTTATAAAGCATTCCAACCATTACAGAAGCGCAAGTTTTAAAAAGTCCTGTACCTATAACCAAAAAAACCATACCAACAAAAATCATTTTATTATTAAAATAAGAAAAGGCTATGCACAAATGTCCAAATGCTATAGTTAAAGCACCTAGTAAAATTGCTCTTTTTTGTCCTAAGTAATTATCCGCAAGCCATCCACCTGGCAAAGCAGCAAGATATAAACAACTTGCAAAAATTCCCATAATTGCACTTGCTTCTTCAGGTTTTAAGTTCATTCCACTTTTTTCAAAACTTGCTATCATAAAAAGGTAAAGCAAGGGACGAATTCCGTAAAAAGAAAATCTTTCCCAAAGCTCAGTAAGTGAAAGAGATAAAAGTGGTTTTGGATGTCCAAAAAATGAAGTATCTAAATTTTTTACATTTTTACTCAATTTATATCCTTTGTGTATTTTTATTTATAAATTATAGACAAAAAATTAAAAAATATGTATAACTTTGTAATATTTTTAAATGATTTATATCATAATGTTACTTTTTTGCAGATATAAAAAAAAGAAATATTAAGATCAATTTTCAACTTTGGTGTATTTTGTATTTTAAGTTTAGCTAGATAATTGCTTATTTTTTTCGTTAAGAATTTTATAAATCGGTTTTTTAGCAATAAAAAGTAAAAGCGCTACAACAAAAAGCATCCACATGTATTGTCCAAAAATATTAGGAAGTTGATCGATGTTTTTAATATTGACATTTCCCCCTATAAGTCCTGCAATAAAATTTCCAAGTGCACTTGCTACAAACCAAAGTCCCATGATTTGATTTTTGATTAAATCAGGGGCAACCTTAGCCATTATAGAGAGTCCAATAGGAGACACGCATAATTCCCCAAGTGTTAAAAAGAATATACTTATGATAATCCAAGCCATGGATATTGGCAAACCATTGTTGTTTATTAGATTTTGTGAAGCAAAGATCATCATCATAAAACCAATACCAGCAAATAATATTCCTAAAGTAAATTTTCCAATGGAAGAAAAATATATATTTTTTTCTCTAAAAATATCCAAATATAACTTGCTATAGGAGCAAGTATGATGATAAAAATTGGATTAAAAGATTGAAACCAGTTGGAATTTTCCAATCAAAAATATTTCTATTTGTAAAATCTTGCGCAAAAAGATTATAAGCGGTAGGTTTTTGTTCAAAAGTACTCCAAAAAAAAGTGGCTGCAAAGAATAAAACAATTAAAATTGTTAATTGCTGTTTTTCTCTTTTATTTAAGGCTTTAAAAACAAAAAGATATATGAAATAAATTGCCAAACATAGTAAAATTACAATTAGAAGTTTTTTTGATGGTATTATGGGGTTAATATCTGCAAGATTAATAAAAATTAGAAAAAATCCAATAATACTTAACAAGCTTATACTTAGTATAAGAGTTAAATTTTTACTTTTTTAAATGGTTGTTCCCAGTTTTGCTCTAAAGTGCAATTTTTATGAAATTCTTCAAGCTCAGGAGCAGCTTTAAAATATAAAATAAGTAAAGAGAATAGCATACCTAAACTTCCTCCAAATCCTAAATGATAATTCCATTTTGCTTGAACAAAGCTACATATAAGAGGAGCAATGAATGCCCCAATGTTAATTCCTATATAAAAAATCGTATAGCCAGTATCGCATCTTGTATCATTTTGTTTATATAACATTCCAACTGTTACAGAAGCACTAGTTTTAAAAAATCCAGCACCAATAACGATAAAAGTAAGTCCTAGGAAAAATATAGGTGTGCTTAAAATAGATAAGGCTATGTTAATATGTCCTAAAGCTATAATAAAAGAACCTAGAAATAAAGCCTTTTTTTGCCCTAAATAATTATCAGTAATCCAGCCTCCAGGAAGTGCTGCTAAATACAAGCATCCTGCAAAAATGCCATAAATTGCCGAGGCGTATTCAGTGCTTATTCCAAGTCCACCTTTGCTTATGGTTGTTGCCATGAAAAGCAAATCTTTCCCAAAGTTCTACCATTGATAGAGAGAATAAAGGCTTGGGATGACCTAGGAAATTTGTATCGAGTTTTTGTATTTCTTGTTTAGTCACTTCCCAATACCTTTCTTTTTTATGCTTAAAATATTTTAACTAATAGTAATAGAAAAATAATTAAATTACAATATTTTTAAATATTTTTTTTATAATAATATTTAAAAATATAATATTTTAATATTATTATAAATTAACAAATTTAAACATTAAATCAAGCTTTAATTTTAAACCCTGTGTATTGTATAGTTTTATTTTATCAATTTTTAAAGCTATAGGAAGATTTTCTAAATTTTGTATAAAATTGAGCAAGTCTTTAAAGTTGCCATTTAAACTTAGAGAAACATAATTATAGTGGATAAAATTTTTGTTTTCTTGGGAAAATTTTATTTCATTAATGGTTAAATTTTTGGATAAATTATTGATTTTTTTATTGAAAAAATCTTTATCATAAGAAAATAAATGCAATTTTTCTTTATAGTATTTTAATTTTTCTTCCTCTGTTTTTATCTGTTTTGTTAGCTTTGTTTCTATTTCTTTAAGATGTGAATTTTCTATTTTTGCTTCATTTAATGCAAGGTAATTATGTTCTACTAATGTTTTTTGAAAAATATCTTCTAAAAAGTGATCGTGAATTTTAAAAGCTAAAAACAAAGCACAAAGACAGATAAAAGAAATAAAAAGAAATTTTTCCCTAGGATTTAAATTCTGCAAAAATACTTCTATTTTATTCATGTATGACTTCTAATATGATATTCAATGTTTCTTCGTTTTTATCAAGAATTTTAAAAGCAGAATTTAGATTTTCTAATGCTCTTTTAAAGTGGTTTTCATCGATAAAAGAAAGAATGATTTTTGTTTGTTCAAATTCAAGATTTGTGATTTTAAGGTCATTGGAGTTAAGCCATGATATGATTTGATTTAGAATGATTGCTTTATTTTTATCTAAATTGATTTCTTTTGTTATGGTGGATAAAATATGAAATTGTTGTTGTGTAGATGATATTTTATTGGAAAGAGTAAAGTTTAAATCTTGTATGTTTGTTAATAATTTTTGCTTATCTTGTTTTAGTTTAGAAATTTCTTCTTGTATGATAAAATTTTTATTTTGAATTTCCTTATTTTGTTTGTACTCTATAAAATCTTTAAATAATAAAATCATCATGCTAAGACTAAAGCTAAAAATAAATATTAATATAATTTTAAAAGAAATAGATATTTTTATTTTATTATGCTTGATAAAATTACAATTTTGATCTAGATTTTTTATACTATATGAACTTAATTTCAATAAACTATTTTTATCAAGAATATCATTTAGATTTAAACATTTTATTTGAGATGAGAAGTAATGTTTGATTATATCCAAATCCTGATAAAGTAGCAATTTGCTTTCATAGTGTTTTAAAAGTTCTGTAAATCGATTTTGTTTAAAAAATAAATCCATATTACCTGGGTTGAAATTTTCGATTTTTTTAAGATTAATAAATTTTCCTTCTTGGTAAAAATATAAATATAAAGTTTGATCATATAAATTTAAAACACAATAATCACTTTCCTCAATAAATCTTTCATCAAATAAAGCTTGAAAAATTAAAGGCTCAGGAAAGCAAAAACGACTTTTTTTCAATTTGTAAACAGGCGCTAAAAAACAATGATAAATTTCATTATGTTTAAAAAAAGCTATTTGATAGTCAAAGGGTTTGCTTAGCTTAAAATCTGCGGTTAAATTGTTAAAAAGTTCGTCTTCTTTGGATATTCCTGTTCTTTGAGCATAAAGCAAATCTGTAGATTTTATAAAATTTATTTTATTTAATGAATCAATTTTCATCATTTAAAAGTTTTTTTAAAAATTCTTCATCTTTTTGCCAGTTTTTTTTCACTGTTACGAAAAGCTTTAAAAGTACCTTTTTTTGTGCAAGTTTTGAAATTTTAAAGCGTGCATCTTTGCCTATTCTTTTTAAAGTCGCCCCTTCTTTTCCTATAAGCATACCCTTGTGAGAGTTTGTATCGGTGATGATATTGGCTTCTAGGATTAAAAGATTAGGTGTGTCTTTGGTGCGATGGATAAGCACTTCGCTACTATAAGGAAGCTCATCGCTTAAATTTTCATAAATACTTTCAAGTATGAAATCTCTATAAAGTTCTTTTTCGCTACTCGCACTTAAAAATTCAGGATCATAAAAATATTCATGTTCGTCAAGATATTTTACTATCTCATCTAACAAGCCTTTTTTATAGCTTTTTTTCTTAAAAGAATAAGGAATGATAGCCTTAAAATGTTGGCTAAATTTTGCATATTCGCTAAGTTTTTTTAAAAGCGTAGCATTGTCGGTTAAATCTACTTTATTTAAAGCGATGATATGTGGTACTTGTGGGTTTAGACTAAGAAAATTTTCATAGTCTTTTGTACTATCAAAAACACTCGCCACAAATAAAATCACATCACAATCCCCCATAGATTTAATAGCACTTTGGACAAGCAGTTGATTAAGTGTAGCACCGCTTTCGTGAAGTCCTGGGGTATCGATGAAAATGATTTGATTTTTTTCATGCATCACTATGGCTTTGATTTTACGTCTTGTGGCGTTTTGTTTGTGAGAAACTAGGGCGATTTTTTCTTCTAATAAGGAATTGATTAAAGTACTTTTTCCTGCATTAGTACGCCCTATGATGCTAACAAAGCCACTTTTCACAAAATATACCTTGCAAGATCTTTATTTTCTATGATATCTCCGAGTTTTTCTTCTACTATTTTTTTATCCACTACGAATTTTTTACCCGCATACTCATCAGCTTCAAAGCTTAGATCTTCAAGTAATTTTTCTATCACAGTATGTAAGCGTCTGGCACCTATATCTTGCATTTCTTCATTGGCTCTTGAAGCTATTTTTGCTATTTCTTTAATGGCTTCATCATCAAATTCAAGTTCTAAATTTTCAGTTTTTAAAAGCTGAGAGTATTGTTTTAAAAGTGAATTTTTAGGGCGTGTTAAAATTTCATAAAGAGCTTTATCATCAAGACTATCTAATTCCACTCTTAAAGGAAAGCGTCCCTGAAGTTCAGGGATAAGATCACTTGGTTTGCTAAGATGAAAAGCTCCTGCAGCGATAAAAAGAATATGATCGGTTTTTAAAGTACCTATTTTTGTTTGTACATTTGATCCCTCAACTATAGGAAGTAAGTCTCTTTGTACCCCTTCTTTACTTGGATCTTGGCGGTTTGAATTTCCGCTTGAAACAGCGATTTTATCGATTTCATCAATAAAAATAATCCCTTCATTTTCTGCTCTTTTTAAGGCTTCACTTTTGATACTTTCTTGATCTAGGATTTTTTCTCCTGCTTCGTTTTTTAAAGCATTTTTAGCGTCTTTGATTTTCATTTCTTTTTTGACTTTTTTACTGCCAACGCCTATAACCTTAACTATATCTTGCATTGCACCCATTTCAGGAGGTAGGTTGGGATTGGTATCGAACATATTTTGTGAAATTTCTATCTCTATGGTGCTTTCATCAAGATCGCCATTTCTTAGCTTAGTTCTCATTTTTTCAAGACTGTTTTTATATTCTTCTTGTTTTTCATCGCTGATACCCTTTGGTAGAGGTGGCAAAAGTTTTTCTAAAATTTTATTTTCTATAAATTCATCGATTTTATCTTTGTTTTTTTCCCTTTGTTCGTTTTTTACCAAATTTAAAGCCGCATTGGCAAGATCTCTTACCATGCTTTCTACATCACGACCTACAAAACCTACTTCAGTATATTTACTCGCCTCGATTTTGATGAAAGGAAAGCCCATCATTTTAGCTAAACGCCTAGCGATTTCTGTTTTTCCTACACCTGTAGAACCTATCATCAAGATATTTTTTGGCACTATATCATCTTGCAACTCAGGGCTAAGTTGCATTCTGCGGTAGCGATTTCTTAAAGCTATAGCTATGATTTTTTTAGCTTTTTTTTGTCCTATAACATAATCATCTAAAAATTTAACGATTTCTTTTGGAGTTAGATTCATTTCTCATCCTCGATTACATAAGTTTTGATATTGGTATTGGTATAAATGCAAATTTCACCTGCGATTTGAAGACTTGATTTTACAAGTTCTTCTTCATCTAAATCGGTATGTTTTGCTAAGGCTCTAGCAGCTGAAAGTGCATAGTTTCCACCACTTCCTATGGCTGCGATTTGTCCATCTTCAGGTTCGACCACATCGCCTGTACCAGAAAGTAGAAAAATGTGATTTCTATCAAGTACGAGCATCATGGCTTCAAGTTTTCTTAGGTATTTGTCTTTTCTCCATTCTTTAGAAAAGTCAATTGCTGCTTTTAAAAGATCGCCTTTAGAACTTTGAAGGAGATTTTCAAACATATCAAAAAGATTAAAAGCATCAGCTGTTGACCCTGCAAAACCTGCTAAAACTTTGCCATTGTTGAGTTTTCTAATCTTTACAGCATTGCCTTTTAGCACCGTATTTCCAAAGCTTACTTGTCCATCTCCGCCAATTACGGATTTATTTTTACCTTTGTAAGCTAAAATCGTTGTTGCGTGAAACATTATTCTGCCTTTATATTTATGTTAAATTTAGCATGGATTGCGTGTCCAAGTTTTACGCTTACTTCGTGGATTCCTAAGCTTTTTAAGGTGTCGCACTCTAAACTTTTTTTATCGATTTCTATATGGCTTTGTTCTTTTAGGGCGTGAGCGATTTCATCTTTGGTTACGCCACCAAACAAACTTCCATTTGCACCTACGGGTTTTGAAATTTCAAGAGTGATTTTGCTAAGCTCTTCTTTGAGTTTTTCTAAATTTGCGATTTCAAAGCGTAAATTTTCAGCCTCTTTTTTCTTGTCGCTTTCATATTTTCTTAAAACTTCATTAGTAGCTGCTTTAGCAAAGCCTTTAGCGATTAAGAAATTTTGTCCGTAGCCGTCTTTTACTTCTTTTATTTCTCCTGCTTTTCCAAGTGCTTTTACATCTTTGATTAATAATACTTTCATTTTATTCCTTTATTAAAATTTTCTTCCATTTTTTCCTGCGATGATAAAACGCAAAGCATTAAGCTTGATAAAGCCTGCTGCGTCTTTTTGATTATACACTTCATCTTCTTCAAAAGTACAATAAGCTGCGTTAAACAAGCTATCATTTGCACTTTCGCGTCCTATAATCATCACATTGCCTTTGTAAAGCTCGAGTTTTACTCTGCCATTGGCATGAATTTGTGACTCGTCGATTAAGGCTTGAAGCATCATTCTTTCAGGCGAGAACCAATAGCCATTATAAATTAAACTTGCGTATTTTGGCATGAGTTCATCTTTTAAGTGTGCTGCTTCTCTATCAAGCGTGATGCTTTCAAGCGCTCTATGTGCTTTTAAAAGTATAGTACCGCCTGGAGTTTCGTAACAACCACGGCTTTTCATGCCTACATAGCGATTTTCTACTATATCAAGGCGTCCTATACCGTGTTTGCAGCCTAGTTCGTTAAGTTTGGTTAAAAGTCCTGCGGGACTTAGTTTTTCTCCATTTATCGCTACTAAATCTCCTTTTTGGAAATCAAGTTCTATAATTTCACTTTCATTTGGAGCGTCTTTTGGGCTTTTACTCCATCTCCACATATCTTCTTCAGGTGCGTGTGCAGGATCTTCTAAAACAAGTCCTTCATAAGAAATATGAAGTAAATTTGCGTCCATAGAATAAGGGGATTTTCCTTTTTTCTTAGAAATATCAATACCGTGTTTTTGCGCATAAGCAAGGAGTTTTTCACGACTGTTTAAATCCCACTCACGCCATGGAGCGATGATTTTTAAATCGGGACTAAAAGCAAGATAACCAAGTTCAAAACGCACTTGATCATTTCCTTTACCTGTGGCACCATGGCTTACCGCATCAGCACCTGTTTGCAGGGCGATTTGTGCTTGAGTTTTTGCTATAAGCGGTCTTGCTATACTTGTTCCTAAAAGATATTCTCCTTCATAAATCGCATTGGCTCTAAACATAGGAAATACATAATCTTTAACAAATTCATCTCTTAAATCTTTAATGAAAATATTTTCTTCTTTTATGCCTAAAGAAAGGGCTTTTTTTCTTGCAGGTTCGAGTTCTTCACCTTGACCAATATCTGCTGTAAAAGTTACAACTTCACAATTATACTCATCTTGAAGCCATTTTAAAATGATGCTCGTATCAAGCCCTCCAGAATACGCTAAAACTACTTTTTTTACTTCATTTTTCATAAGATATCCTTTGTTAAAATAGATTTGAAAATTGTAAAATTGTATCCAAATTTCATTAAAGAAAAGTTTTTACTTGCTATTTTCTTAAAAAATAAAGCAAAGGCATAAGCAAATTTTGTTCCAAAAATTGATTTTTTTTGCTAAAATTGCTTTTATGAGAGTAGATAAATTTTTAAATGTAGTTAATATCACGAAAAGAAGAGCTATTTCTGAGGATATGTGTAAAAGTGGTGTAGTGGGGATTAATGGCGTTATTGTTAAGGCGAGTAAAGAGGTTAAGGTGGGTGATATCATCACTTTGCATTTTACTGAATACACTCAAAAATATAAAGTGCTAGCTCTACCTAGTACGAAAAGTATTCCTAAAAACGCACAAAATGAATATGTGGTAAAATTATGAAAGAATTTATTTTAGCAAAAGATGAGATCAAAACGATGCTTCAAATAATGCCTAAAGAAGGCGTTGTTTTGCTTCAAGGAGATTTGGCTAGCGGAAAAACAAGCTTAGTACAAGCTTGGGTTAAATTTCTTGGTCTTGATGCAAGGGTAGATTCTCCAACTTTTTCCACTATGCAAAAATATGAAAATCATGATATTTGCATTTATCATTATGATATTTATCAAGAAGGTTTAGAAGGACTTTTAGCGAATGGTTTATTTGAAAATTTTTTTGAAAAAGGTTTGCATTTGGTTGAATGGGGCGGTGAAAATTTGAAAAAAACTTTAATGAAATTTGGAATTTCTACTATCCAGATTAAAATTAGCATTAAAGACGACAAAAGAAAGTATGAAATTTATGAGTAAATTAGAAATTGTAAATTTAGAAAAAATTATTAAAAAAACTAAGATTATACATGGAATTTCTTTAGAGGTTAATAGCGGAGAAGTTGTAGGACTTTTAGGGCCAAATGGTGCAGGAAAAACGACAACTTTTTATATGATATGTGGACTTATTTCCCCAAGTAGTGGAAAAGTTCTTTTAGACGGTTTAGATGTGACAAAAGATCCTTTAAATAAAAGAGCTAGATCAGGGATAGGTTATTTACCTCAAGAAAGTAGTATTTTTAAGGATTTAAGCGTAGAAGATAACCTGCTTTTAGCGGCTCAGATTTTTTATAAAGATAAAAAAATTTTACATGATAAAGTTGAGCAAATGCTTGAACTCTTAAGTATAGAGCCTATTCGTTTAAGGAAAGGTTTAAGTTTAAGTGGAGGTGAAAGAAGGCGTTGTGAGATCGCTAGAAGCTTGATGTGCGAACCTAAGTTCTTACTTCTTGATGAGCCTTTTGCAGGTGTTGATCCTATAGCAGTGGCTGAAATTCAAACTTTAATTAAAGAGCTTAAAAGATTGGGGATTGGGGTTTTAATTACCGATCATAATGTGCGTGAGACTTTGGCTATTTGTGATAGAGCTTATGTTATAAGATCGGGTTCTTTACTTGCTAGCGGGAATGCTGATGAAATTGCAACCAATAAAGACGTGAAAAAGTATTATTTAGGAGCGGAGTTTAAACTCCTTGATTGATGTTAAAGCAAAAAATCACCCAAGCACCCAAGACTAAAATTTCTCAAACTTTACGCTCTTGGTTGCCGATTTTACAAGCAAACATAGAGGATTTAAAAGAAAATTTAGATAAATTTGCTGAGGATAATCCTTTCTTAAATGTTCAAGATTCGATACAAACTCATGATAAGGGTAAGAATTATTTTGATTCATTTTATAAACATAATGTAAATTCGGCCCTTGTGGATAGTAAAGGACTTGCCAAAAAAAGCGTTTATGAGCTTTTAAATGAACAGATTCTTCCTCCTTTGTTTCCTACAAACAAATCTCAAGAACTTGCAAAAAAAATTATAGAATGCTTAAATGAGGAAGGATATTTTGAATACGATGGAGAATTTTTAAAAGAGTATTCTTTGGAAGAAATTGAGCGAGTAAGAGCAAGATTTAAATTTTTAGATCCTGTAGGAGTGGGAGCTAAAGATTATAAAGAAGCATTTTTATTTGCTCTTGAAAATATGGAGTTAGATGAAGATATTGATGAGTTTTGTAGAATGTTGATTATGGATTTTGAAAATATACAAAACTATACCAAAGAGCCTTTATATAAAGAAGCATTGGCTATACTTAAGCGTTTTAGCACTCCTCCTTTTTTGGAATATTTTGAAGATTCTCGTATAATTGTTCCTGATATTTTTGTTTATAAAGAAAATGGTGAAATTAAAGTAAAAATCAATGATGATTATTATCCTGAAATTTCAATCCAAACTGATGGTTTAGAGCATGATTTTTTAAGTCATTACATCAAAGAAGCAAAAAATTTAGTTGATGCTTTAGCGATGAGAAAAGCTACTCTTTATAAAATAGGGCTTATGATAGTAGAATATCAATATGATTTTTTCATGGGAAAAGAGATAAAACCTATGACTTTTAAGGATTTAGCACTTGATTTAGAACGCAATGCTTCGACTATATCAAGAGCTGTGGCAAATAAATATTTAAGTTGTGAAAGAGGACTTATTCCCTTGCGTGATTTTTTTGCTTTTGCTCTTGATGAAGAGGGGGAGACTTCAAATGTAGGTGTTAAAGAATTTGTGGCAAATTTAGTAAAGAATGAAGATCGCAATAAACCTTTAAGCGATAGTAAAATTTTAGAATTAATCAAAGAAGAATTTAAGGTCGATATAGGGCGAAGAACTATTACAAAATATCGCAAACATCTTAATATAGCAAGTTCTACAGATAGAAAAAAATTATATGAACTTGAAGGATAAAATTCTATCAATCTATCAAACCCATTACACTTTTCTTTTATATTTAAATTTAATTTAAATAATTTAAAAAATTATTATTTTTTATTTTTGGAAATATTATTCTTTAGTTTAAAAATGTGATACAATAATAACTGTTTTTAAATATTAATTTTCAAAGGAGTTAAAATGGTCTTTTTAACAAGCCTTAGCGAGGGAGGGCAATTTGCAGTCCAAATCATTATCGTTTTAATTTGTCTTTTTTACGGTGCAAAAAAAGGCGGCATAGCGCTTGGTTTACTTGGTGGTATAGGTATTTTAATGCTTGTATTTGCTTTTCATATAAAGCCTGGAAAACCAGCCATAGATGTTATGCTTACAATTTTAGCGGTAGTGGTTGCGAGTGCAACTTTGCAAGCAAGTGGTGGTTTAGATGTTATGCTTCAAATAGCAGAAAGAATTTTAAGACGCAATCCTAAGTTTTTAACAATATTAGCGCCTTTTGTAACCTGCTTTTTGACTATACTTTGTGGAACAGGACATGTGGTTTATACTATTATGCCTATTATTTATGATATAGCGATTAAAAACGGTATTCGTCCTGAGCGTCCAATGGCGGCAGCTTCTATATCATCACAAATGGGTATTATTGCATCTCCTGTATCTGTGGCTGTTGTGAGTTTGACTGCTTTGCTTTTAAATGCTAATCATAAATTAGTAGGTTTTGATGGTTATATCAATCTTCTTCAAATTACCATACCTAGTACATTATTTGGTGTATTGTGTATAGGAATTTTTTCTTGGTTTAGAGGAAAAGATTTGGATAAAGATGAAGTATTTCAAGAAAAACTTAAAGATCCTGAATTTAAAAAATATGTTTACGGGGATTCTAAAACACTTTTAGGCGTTAAACTTCCAAAAAGCAATTGGGTTGCAATGTGGATTTTCTTAGGAGCTATTGCTTTAGTAGCTTTATTAGGTGTATTTGATTTCTTGCGCCCAAACTGGGGACAAGTTGTAAAAAATGGCATTCCTCAAGTAGATGCTTTAGGCAACCCTAAAATGGATGTTTTATCCATGGTTTCAGTTATTCAGATGTTTATGCTTTTAGCAGGTTCTTTGATTATCATCTTTACTAAAACAGATGCAAAGAAAATCGGCTCTAATGAAATTTTTAAATCAGGTATGATAGCACTTGTTGCGGTTTTTGGAATTTCTTGGATGGCTGATACTATGTTTGCAGTTCACACTCCTATGATGAAAGCAGCGCTTGGAGATATAGTAAAAGAGCATCCTTGGACTTATGCTGCAATGCTTCTTTTAATTTCAAAATTTGTAAACTCCCAAGCAGCAGCTATTTCGGCTTTTGTTCCTTTGGCTTTAGGAATTGGTGTTGAACCTGGTGTAATTGTTGCCTTTGCGGCTGCTTGTTATGGGTATTATATTTTACCAACTTATCCAAGCGATTTAGCTACTATACAATTTGATAGATCAGGTACTACTCACATTGGTAAATTTGTTATCAATCATAGTTTTATTTTGCCAGGTCTTATAGGTGTAATCACTTCTTGTATAGCAGGATATTTTATTGCTATGGCAGCGGGTTATCTTTAACAATTTTTAGCAGGATTTTTCCTGCTAAATTCTTCATTTATCTTTTTATTTAATATAGATAAAAATTATAAATAAATCATAAAATTAGTATTAATCAAAATATAAGCTTAACAAGGATAGAATAAATCCTATTTTGAATCAATGAGAAAGGGCTATCCTATGGATGTTATCTTTGCTTTGCTTCTGCTTTTAGCTTTTGGTAGTTTATGGTTTTTTATCCGTTTTTGTGAAATTCAAACTAGGACACGCGGATGATATTTTTACTAGTTTTAAGCTTAATACTTGCTCTTTATTTATTTTATGCTCTATTATATCCTGAAAAATTTTAAAGGAAAAATATGCTAGAAATTTTAATAACACTGATTATAGCTTTTATATTAGCTTTAATTTTTGGAAATTATCTTTATAAAATTGCAAGCTGTAAAAAAACTATTTTTGATTTTATTTTTAATCCAATTGATAACTTAATTTATAAAATTTGTGCGATTGATAGAAAAAATATGACTTGGCAAAAATATTCTTTGCATTTAATTGCTTTTAATGCCTTAGTGGCTATTTTTTCTTTCGTGATTTTTTATTTGCAAGATAAACTTTTTTTAAATCCCAATTCGATAAATTCTATGAAAGGGGATTTGAATTTAAATACTGTAATTAGTTTTATTACAAATACAAACCTTCAGCATTATAGTGGAGAGAGTGCTTTAAGTTTGCTTTCGCAAAATACAGGCATTTTACTTGCTATGTTTGTTTCAAGTGCAAGTGGATATTCTGCTTGTATGGCTTTTTGTCGTGCTTTATGTGGCATGCAAATGGGAAATTTTTATGAAGATTTTGCGCGTATTATTACGCGTTTGATGTTGCCTTTAAGTTTTATTTTGGCTGTAATTTTTATCTCTGAAGGCGTAGTGCAAAACTATCACGCAAATTTTAGCGTGCTTACTTTAGAAAATAAATTTCAAAGTATTGCCACAGGTCCTGTTGCAGCTCTTGAGTCTATAAAACATTTAGGGACAAATGGGGGTGGTTTTTTTGGTGCTAATTCAAGCATGCCTTTTGAAAATCCTACTTCACTTACAAATTTTTTGCAAATTTTATCCATGATGCTTATTCCTAGCGCCTGTGTTGTAGCTTTTGGATTGATGGTTTATCATAGAAAAGAAAGACAAGGTTTTGCTCTTATGGGAAAAGAAGGGGGAGTTATTTTTGGTGCAATGGGGATTATTTTTATCATTTCTTTGCTTTTAATTTATTTTAGCGAAAAAATGTCAAATCCAAATTTGGATTCTTTGGGTTTAAATGCAAATTTGGGAAATTTAGAAGGTAAAGAAATAAGATTTGGCACAGATGGTTCGAGTTTATTTAGTGCTGTAACTACTGCTTTTACTACAGGAAGCGTCAATAATATGCACGATAGTTTAAATCCTTTAAGCATCAGTGCTACTTTGTTAAATATGATGTTAAATGTAGCTTTTGGTGGCGAAGGAGTAGGGCTTATGAATATGATTATTTATGTGCTTTTAACCGTGTTTATTTGTGCATTAATGATAGGCAGAACTCCAGAATTCTTGGGTAAAAAAATAGAAAGCGCACAAATGAAGCTTATAGCTTTGGTAATTCTTATCCATCCTTTATTAATCCTTGTTTTAAGTGCATTAGCTGTTGTTTTTGCAAAAGATAGTATAAGCAATCCTAGCTTTCATGGCTTGGCTCAAATTTTGTATGAATTTAGTTCTTCGGTAGCAAATAATGGTTCAGGACTTGAAGGTTTAAAAGATGATAATTTATTTTGGAATTTAAGTACAGCTTTTGCTATGTTTTGTGGGCGTTATTTGGTTTTAATAGCTCAGCTTGCTATAGCTGGATCGCTTTTGGCTAAAAATACACAAGAAAATACTGCAAATTCTTTAAAAACGGATAATTTAACTTTTATGTTTGTGCTTGTTTGTATTATATATATTTTTACTGCACTTACTTTTTTTCCAGTGCTTACTTTATCAAGCGTTGCAGAATATTTATCTTTATGGCATTAAGGAGAGTCAATGTCTAAAAAACAAAATAAACTCATTACAAAAGAAATTTTAAATAATGCCATAAAAGGAGCATTTTTAAAATTTGATCCACGCTTTATGATAAAAAATCCTGTTATGTTTATGGTGGAAGTTGGATTGATTCTTGCTTTGATTTTAAGTATTTTTCCTACTTTGTTTAATGGAAATTCTGATGAAAGAATTTATAACATCTTAATCACTTTTATTTTATTTGTAACCTTGCTTTTTGCAAATTTTGCAGAAAGTATTGCAGAAGGAAGGGGTAAAGCCCAAGCAGCTACCTTAAGACAAAGTAAAAAGGATTCTAAAGCTAGACGCATAAAAAGTGATGGCAGTGAAGAAATGCTTAATTCTAGCGAGTTAAAAATAGGTGATATAGTTTTAGTTAAAGCAGGTGAACTTATACCTAATGATGGAGAAGTTATAGAAGGTGCTGCAAGTGTTGATGAATCAGCTATTACAGGTGAAAGTGCTCCTGTTATGCGTGAAGCGGGCGGTGATTTTTCTTCTGTTACGGGCGGGACTACGGTTTTAACTGATTTTTTAAAGATTAAAATTTTAGTTGGAGCTGGGGAAAGTTTTTTAGATAAAATGATCAATCTTGTAGAAGGTGCTGCGCGTCAAAAAACTCCAAATGAAATTGCTCTTAATACTCTTTTAATTGTGCTTAGTTTGAGTTTTTTAGTAGTGGTTGTAAGTTTATATCCTTTTATGCAATTTTTAGGTGTGAGTTTGCCTATTTCGTGGTTAGTAGCATTGCTTGTATGTCTTATTCCTACAACTATAGGGGGGCTTTTATCGGCTATAGGAATAGCAGGTATGGACAGGGTAACGCGTTTTAATGTGATCGCACTTTCAGGCAAGGCTGTTGAAAGTTGTGGTGATGTTGATACCATGATTTTAGATAAAACAGGAACGATTACTTTTGGAAACCGTTTGGCAAATGAATTTTATGAAGTCCAAGGTATAAGTAAAGAAGAAATGATTAAAGCTTGTGTTTTATCCTCTTTAAAAGATGAAACTCCAGAAGGTAAAAGCATAGTTACATTGGCTCAAAAAATGGGTTATGAATTAGAAGGTAATGATATTAAAGAATTTATCGAATTTAGCGCTCAAAATAGAATGAGTGGTGTGGATTTGCAAGATAATACAAAAATTCGCAAAGGTGCTTTTGATGCTATAAGAGCTTATATAAGCGAAATGAATGGAAAAATTCCTAGCGATTTAGAAACTAAGGTAATGGAAATTTCAAATCTCGGTGGCACTCCTTTGGTAGTGTGTAAAAATGAAAAAATTTTAGGAGTAATTTATCTAAAGGATACTGTAAAACCAGGGCTTAAAGAGCGCTTTGATGAGCTTAGAAAAATGGGCATAAAAACTTTAATGTGTACCGGAGATAATCCTTTAACAGCAGCTACTATAGCCAAAGAAGCAGGGCTTGATGGATTTATAGCAGAATGCAAGCCTGAAGATAAAATAGAAGCCATTAAAAAAGAACAAGCCCAAGGTAAGATAGTAGCCATGACAGGAGATGGAACCAATGATGCTCCAGCTCTTGCACAAGCTGATGTAGGTATAGCTATGAACTCAGGAACTCAAGCAGCCAAAGAAGCAGCCAATATGATAGATCTTGATTCTAATCCTACTAAAATTTTAGAAGTAGTTGAAATAGGAAAAGGTTTGCTTATTACTAGGGGTAGTCTTACAACTTTTAGTATGGCAAATGATATTGCTAAGTATTTTGCTATTTTACCTGCTATGTTTAGTGTGGTTTTACCTCAAATGCAAATTTTAAATATTATGCATTTGACTACCCCACAAAGCGCTATTTTATCAGCACTTATTTTTAATGCTATTATTATACCTTTGCTCATACCTATTGCTATGCGTGGAGTTAAATTTAAGCCTATGAAAAGTGAGCATTTGCTTTTAAGAAATTTGAGTATTTATGGTTTAGGCGGTATGATCGCACCTTTTATAGGGATAAAAATAATTGATATTCCTACAGCTTGGATACTTAGAATTTTAGGAGTGTGATATGCTTAGAACTTTGTTTAGTTTTTTTGTAGTAATGCTAATATTGTGTACTCTTATTTATCCTTTTGCTTTAAATACAGTTGCAAAATTTATTTTTCCTTATCAATCAAGTGGAAGTTTAGTGGATAAAGAAGGTCGTCCGACTTTGGATATAAGCAAAGCGGTAGGTTCAAAGCTTTTGGGTCAAGATTTTAATAAGCCTTATTTTCTACATTCAAGAGCATCTGTATCAAATTACAATACAAGTGATACAAATGAAAGCAGTGTAAGTTCAGGTGGATTTAATTATGCTATGTCAAATCCTGCTTTAAAAGAGCGTGTGCAAAAAGATTTGCAAAAATTTTTAGATGAAAATCCGCAAATTACAAAAGAACAAATTCCTTTGGATTTGTTAAGCGCTTCAGGATCAGGACTTGATCCTCATATCAGTCTTCAAGCAGCCCTAGTGCAAATTCCTAGGATAAGTCAATCTTCAAAAATTACCAAAGAAGAACTAGAAAAAATCATTCAAGAAAATACCGAGTCTAAATTTTTAGGGATTTTTGGGGAAGAAAAGGTTAATGTTTTAGCTGTTAATATAGCTATTGCTAAAGCCATGAAAAAGAATAAACATGCAAAGACAAAGTCCTGAACAAATTCTTAAAAAACTTGAGGTTAAAGCCAAGGAAGAAGAAAAAAACAAACTTGCAAAATTAAAAATCTTCTTAGGTTATGCTGCAGGTTCTGGAAAAACTTATGCTATGTTAAGTGAAGCTAGAACTTTAAGGGATAATGGAGTTGATGTTGTTTTAGGCTATATAGAGCCTCACGATAGACCTGAAACAATGGCTTTAACACAAGGTTTTGAAAGTATAGCTAATCTTGAAATTCCTTATAAAAATATAGTATTAAAAGAATTTGATTTAGACGCTACCCTTAAGAGAAAACCTGCTTTGGTTTTAGTAGATGAGCTTGCACACACTAATGCTAAAGGGTTGCGTAATGAAAAGCGTTTTCAAGATATAGAAGAACTTCTAAAAGCAGGGATTGATGTTTATACTACTTTAAATATACAACATTTAGAAAGTTTAAATGATTTAGTCGCTAATATCAGTAAGATAGAAGTTAAAGAGCGTATTCCTGATCGTATTTTTGATGAGGCTGATCAGGTAGAACTTGTTGATATTGAACCTAATAAGCTTTTAAAAAGAATGCAAGATGGTAAAATTTATAAGGAAAAACAAGCTAAACTAGCACTTGAAAATTTCTTTCGTCAAGAAAGACTTATAGCTTTGCGTGAGATTGCCTTAAGAAGACTTGCTTCAAGAGTGAATTTAAGAGCAAGTGAACAAAGGCTTATTAATGATGATTTAGCTTATCATACTGGAGAGCATATTTTAGTTTGTATTAATGCTTCAAATGCAAAGGTTATTCGTGCAGCTGCAAGACTTGCTTTAGCTTTTCATGCTAAATTGAGTGCGCTTTATATAAAAAATCCCAATATTAAAGAAGAAAAAGCCTTAGAAGAAAATATAGAACTAGCTAAAAGTTTTGATGCTGAAATCATTAGCGTATATGATGATGATATAGCAAGACAAATTGCAGAGTATTCAAGCCTTAGCAATGTTTCTAAAATTGTTTTAGGTAAAAATAAAGATAAAAAAAAGTTTAAAGAAGAGATTTTTGAAGCTGTTGCTAAAAAAGCACCCAATATTGATTTATATCTTGTTAATGAAAATCAAATTTCTACTCCTAAAATACGAAGTAAAAAAGGTTTTGATTTTTTAGGTTTTTTAAAAATCACAGGAGTTTTGCTTTTAGCAACTTTTATAGCTTTTGTATTTCATAAATTTAATACTCAGCCAAGTAATATAGTTATGATTTTTATTTTAGCAGTTTTTGCTTCTTCTTTTATTTCTGATAATAAAATTTTCGCCTTTTATTCTTCTTTGGTAAGTGTTTTGATTTATAATTTTTTCTTTTTAGAACCTATTTTTAGTCTTAAAGTTCATGATAGTGGAAATATTATTACTTTTACAACTATGTTTATAGTTGGATTTTTAACAGCTGTTTTTACTAGAAGATTAAAATTGCAATCTAAAGAACTCACTGAAAGAGCTTATAGAACGGCTATTTTGCTTGAAAATAGTGAAAAGTTAGCAAGAGTGAAAAGCAAACAAGAGCTTTGGGAACAACTTGGAAATCAAGCTTTAAAATTATTAAATTTACCTATTATTATTTATCCTATAAATAAAAACAATATTTTATCGAAACCTTTGTTGTTTTTTAACGATGATAAGCAAATGTTAAAAAATTGTTTTAGTGCTGATGAGATTGCTATTGCTCAATGGGTTGCAACAAATAAAGAAAGAGCAGGTGTTTGTACAAATACCTTGCCTAATGCTAATGCTATGTATTTACCTATAGAAGATGGGGAAAAAACTAAAGGGGTCATAGGTATAGTTTTAAAAGAAAAACGTCCCTTGCAAGACTTTCAGTATGAAATTTTAAGTGCTTTACTTAATGAGGCAGGAGTTAGAACAAGGGATATATTTTTATTATAAATCCCTTAATTTATTAATCTCATCTCTAATAGCAGCAGCTTTTTCAAACTCAAGTGCTTTAGCTGCTTCAAGCATTTGCTTTCTTAACTCTTTGACAATTTTTGCTCTTTCGTTAGCAGGCATTTTTTCTAGTTTTTTACCTTTGCGATAAATTTCGCCTAAATCCTCTTCATTTTTCAAGCTCTCTTCAATATGGCGTTTGACTGAAGTTGGCGTGATATTGTATTTTTTATTATAAGCCATTTGAAGTTTGCGGCGTTCATTGGTGGTATCCATAGCTTCTTGCATGGATTTTGTGATTTTTTTGCAAAAAAGCAAAACCTTACCATTGACATTTCTAGCTGCTCTTCCCATGGTTTGGATTAAACTTGTAGTGCTTCTTAAAAAGCCTTCCTTATCTGCATCCATAATGGCAATGAGTGAAACTTCAGGCAAATCAAGTCCTTCTCTAAGTAAGTTAATGCCAATTAGCATATCAAAAGCACCGCTTCTTAAACCTCTTATGATTTCATTGCGTTCTATAGCATCGATGTCTGAGTGCATGTATTTGACTTTTATACCAAGCTCTAAATAATACCTTGTAAGTTCTTCAGCGAGTTTTTTAGTTAGCACGGTTACTAAAACCCGTTCGTTTCTTTGTATGACTTTTTTAGCCTCATCAAATAAAATTTCAACCTGATTATCACTATCTTTTAATTCTATTAAAGGATCAAGCAGTCCTGTAGGACGCATGATTTGATGAAAGATGTTTTCTTTGCTAAGTTCAAGTTCTAAAGGTGCAGGTGTAGCTGAAACAAAAAGAAATTGACAATTTTTATGGATAAATTCATCAAACATTAAAGGACGGTTATCCAAGGCTGAAGGCAAACGAAAACCATAATCCACCAAGGTTTGTTTTCTGCTTCTATCTCCTGCAAACATACCTCTAAATTGTGGTAAAGATACATGGCTTTCATCGACTATAACAAGAAATTTCCTATCTTTAATCGCAAAATAATCAAAAAGTGTATAAGGAGTATCACCTTCTTTAAGTCCTGTTAAATGCCTTGCATAATTTTCAACGCCTTTACACATTCCTGTGCTTGTAAGCATCTCAAGATCAAATTCAACTCTTTGTTTAAGGCGTTGATATTCTACGAGTTTATTTTCATGCTCAAAATAAGCAAGGCGTTCGTTAAGTTCTGCTTTGATATCTTTTATCGCTTGTTTTAGTCTTGTTTCGCCCACGCTAAACTGGCTTGTAGGATAGAGTATGAAGCGTTTTAAATCTTTGCCTTTTTTATTTTCTAAAACATTGTAATGATACATAGCATCAAGTTCATCGCCAAAAAATTCAAGTCTTACTACTTCATCTTCATAATAAGCTGGATAAATGTCTATAATATCTCCTTGAACTCTAAAATCTGTACGATCAAAAAAATTATCATTTCTTTTATAACCCATATCTACAAGTTTTTTTAAAAGTTCTTTTTGTGAAATTTGCATACCTAGTTCAAAGATTAAAACCATGCCTATGTATTCATTTGGATTGCCAAGTCCATAATTTGCTGAAACACTAGCTATACAAACCACATCTTCATAACTTAAAAGAGAAGCAGTAGCACTCAGTCTTAAACGCTCTAAGTCTTCATTAGTAGAGCTGTCTTTTTCTATGAAAACATCAGTGCGTGGGATATAGGCTTCAGGTTGATAATAATCATAATAAGATATAAAATATTCCACATGATTTTTAGAAAAAAAGCCTTTAAATTCGCTATAAAGTTGTGCACAAAGGCTTTTGTTGTGACTCATGATAAGGGTAGGTATATTAAGTTCTTTAATGACATTTGCCATGGTAAAGGTTTTTCCACTTCCTGTAACGCCTAGTAAGGTTTGATATTTGTTGCCTTTTTTTATACTTTTTACTATACCTTTTATGGCTTCTTGTTGATCGGGACTGGGTTTAAATTCGCTGGTAAGTTCTAACATTTTTCTACTTTATTTTTATTTTTGAAAAAATTTTAAAAGAAAATGCTTTAATTAAAAATTAATTGACAATAAAAACCTAAATTTAAATTTTTTTCTGCTACAATATCAAATAATATTTTCCATAAATTACAAATTTCTTAAGAAGGCAAAAATATGTTTGATGAAAAAATAATCAATACTATGACAGATAAAGTAAATGAATTAATTGAAAAGTATAACGAAGTTTGCGAAGCCAATGAGGCTTTAAGAAATGAGCTTGTAAGTGTGAAAGCGCAAAATGAAGCAAAAAGCAATCAAATCATGCGTTTAGAAGAAGAACTTAAATCTCGCAATATAGAAAGCGAAGATATTTATAAGAAAATAGAGGCTGTTCTTGGCAGATAATCTAAAACAAGTCATTGTTAATGTTAATGCAAAAGATTTCATTGTTAAGTGCAGTGAAGAATTTGCAAATTTTTTAGAAGATGATATCGCTTTAATTTCTGGCGGTACTAAAAAAATAGAACTTAAACGCTTTGTAGATGCGTTTGTTAAAAAAAGTTATGAAAATTATATTTTAGAAAGAGAACTTAAGAAACTAATAAAAGCAATCAATGAAGAACTCCCGACAAAATGAATAAAGCTTTTACTTTGCTTGAGCTTGTTTTTGTGATTTTGATTTTGGGAATTTTATCAAGCTTATCTTTATCTTTTATCAATACTACAAAAGATGAGGTTAAAATTTTAAAATTAAAAATGGACTATGAAATGCTAAGCTCAGCTCTTGCTTTAATGCGTAGTCAAATGAGACTTAAAAATTTAAATTTTCCAGAAATTTTAGATAATGCACAAAACAATCAAGCCAAAGAAAAACTCTTTTATTGTTTAAATGATTGTGATTATTCTTTGCTTGATACACCTATTTATTCTGATTTTAAATCTTGGATAAAAATAGGTAAAAATCACTATAGATTTGCATTAAATGCCAAAGAGATGGTTGAATTTATTTATGATTCTAAAGAAGGTTTGTTAAAGTGTATAGGAAGTTCTAGATGCAAAGATCTGATATAAGATATTATGAACTTGCAATTTGTGGTTTGTATTTGGATAATTTAACTTTTCATAGTTTTGATGAAATCAAACCTTTAACACAAGTATTAGTGGATTTAAAAACTAAAAAAAACCTTAAAGCTATCGTGCTTAAAGAATGTCAAAAACCTGATTTTAAAACCGTAGAAATTAAAGAAATTACAGGGTATTTTCTAACTCCTTTGCAGTTTGAATTGGTAAATTTTATTGTTTATTATTATGCTTCAAAACTTGGTTTTGTTTTGGGTTTTTTTGAAACTAGTCCTAAGTATAAATGTCACAAAATGTTTTTTAAAGATACCCCTAAGCTAAGCAATCAACAACAAAATGCCTTAAGTTTTCTTCAAAAAGAAAATAATTCCTTGCTTTTTGCTGATACAGGTAGTGGCAAGACTGAAATTTATATTTCTTTGATAAAAGAGTGTTTAGAACAGGGTAAACAAGCTTTACTTTTGATGCCAGAAATCGCACTCACTCCACAAATGCAAAAGCGTTTGGAAGTGTATTTTAAGGATAATTTTTTCCTGTGGCATTCTAAAATTTCAAAGAAAAAAAAGCAAGAATATTTAGAGCGTTTTTGCAAGGGAGAAGTGCTTTTAGTAGCGGGTGCAAGATCGGCTTTGTTTTTGCCTTTTAGAAATTTAGGACTTATTGTAGTAGATGAAGAACACGATAATTCTTATAAGGCTTCTAATCAGCCTTTTATCAATGCAAGAGATTTAGCACTTTTTTTGGGTCAAAAAAATAATATTAAAGTGGTTTTAGGTTCTGCAACTCCATCTTTAACGAGCTTTTATAAACAAAAAAGTTTTAGATTAAAAGGAACTTTTTTTGACAGTAAAAAACATTTTTTATATGATGAAAATGAGCTTGGTATAACACCTATGCTTTTAAGCGAATTAGAAAAAAGTTTAAAACATCAAAAACAAGCTATAGTGTTTTTACCTACAAGGGCTAATTTTAGACAAATCATTTGCAAGGATTGTGGGGAAACGATAAAATGTCCTTTTTGTTCTATCGCTATGAGTATGCATAAAAAGAAAAATGTTTTAAAATGTCATTATTGTAATTATACTTCTTTGATAGAGCAAAATTGTCCAAGTTGTAAAGGAGAAATGTTAGAAGCTAGAAAAATGGGGACTGCTGAACTTTTAGAGCTTTTGCAAAATGCTTTACCTTTAGCAAAAATAGTAAAATTTGATAGCGATGAAATCACAAGCGTTAAAAGGCTTAATACTATTTTAAAAGACTTTAATGAAAATAAGATCGATATACTTATTGGCACCTCTATGCTTGCTAAAGGGCATGATTATCATAGTGTGGATTTGAGTGTGATTTTAGGGCTTGATGAGTATTTGTTTCGTCCTAGTTTTAGAGCGAGTGAAGAAACTTTAGCTTTAGCTATGCAAGTTGCAGGTAGGGCAGGGCGTAAAGGCGAAGCAAGAGTACTTTTGCAAACAAAAAATAGAGCTTTTTTTGAAAGGTATATAGAGGATTATGATGCTTTTTTAAAAGATGAGTTAGAAAATAGAAAAGATCTTTATCCTCCATTTAAACGCCTTTTAAGAGTTCTTATAGAAGATAAGGATCAACAATCCTCACAAAAGCTTTGCGAAAAACTTGCCTATCAATTTAAAAATATCAAACAAGTAGAATTGGTAGGCTATGGAATTTGTGGAGTTGAAATGCTGCATGGAAAATATCGTTTTTATTTATTACTTAGAAGTGAAAATCACAAAGCTTTAGTGGCAATTGAAAATTATATTTTGCAATTTAAAAATGTAAGTGCAGATATTGATCCTATTGATTTTGTGTAAGCAAGATAATTATTTATCTTTGTATATCTTTTCAAATTCTTTATAATATTTCCAAGAGTCAATAATATGAGGATGTGTTTGTTTTAAATGATTTAGTTCATTTTCAAATATATTAAAAAAAGTATAAATAAGTGATTTATTTTTTATAAAATAATCTATCACATCTTTTTCTTTCATCATTTTTGTTTCTGTTTCGTCTATGGTTATTTTAATTTGATGTAAAAAATTATGTAAATAATGTTTAATTGTTGAAAATAAAAGATTGTTTTGTTCTAATTGCTTAAAATTATTTTTATCAATATATACACCCATATCATTACATAGGTCATTTTTTATAATTTCTTGTATTATGTCTATTTTTTCATTATTAATGTGTTTTCTGTCTAAAATTATGGGAATGCTAGAAGTTTTATCAATATTAAAATTTTTATTATTTTTAGGAGTATTAAGATAAAAGGTATTGTTAATATCCTTAGAATTTGCATAAAGTGTAATAGGAAAAAGATAGCGAATATAACCTCTAAATTCTTTAATTTTAAATAAATCTAATTTATCTTTATGGGGGGGGTAAAATTAAAATTTATAGCAAGTAAATTCATAGTATCGAAGGCCTTTGATTGGCGGATTTCTTCCATATCAAGATAGTATACATTGTCTTTGTTAAAATATTTTAATAAATAAGAGATGATAAAAACTCCTTGTTGTAGTTCGTTTATATCGATTTTAATTTTATGATTTTGATGAGTAAGATAGTCAATATAATAACGCCAATCATAAGTTAGATTAAATTCAGGGGGATAGTTTCTTAAAACTTTACTCCAATCTCTTCCCCAGTTATGCTTTAAAATTCCTATTGGATCGCGAACTCCACAAATAATTTTAGAGTTAAAATCCAATAAAGATAGATATTTATCAAAATAAGGTAGATTAATTTCTGATATATTAATAGCATATTGAGTAATTGTATTGTCATTTAGACACATGTAATTAAGACAATATCTTTCTTTGGCATCAGGTGGTAAAACCCAGGAGGCAAAACAAGTTACATCGCAACATTGATTAAGGTATCTTAAAAATGCTGCTGCTCCAACGCCATGTGGAGAAATATAGATAAATTTATAGTGTTTAGGCAGGGGCAAATTTAAATCCCAAGCTAATTCTGCGCAATGTCGACTAGCATCTATTTCTATAAAATTAGGATTGATTAAAGGTGGATAAGGATGTTTTGTTGATAAATATCTATTCTCAAATTCGCTAGAATTGAGCCAAGTGCAAATTGTTTCAATATTTTCCAAAACAAAGGTAAAAAATTTTTCATTATTCGAATTTTTTAAAGCTTGTAAAAGAATTTGAGCCAAGGTTGGAGTTAGGTTATTTTTTATATAGAGTAAAAGATTTTGCATATAACCTCTTTTAATTGTATTTAATTTATATGTATAATTCATAAATATTTAAATGTCGTGAAATTTAAATATATTATCAAAAATAAACTTTAATTAAAGCAATAAAAAGTTAAAATTTGATATTAAAATTTTTCAAAGAGTGAAGTTATGGAGTATAAAAGATTCAAAACCAGACAAATCAAAGTAGGAAATGTTTTAATAGGCGGTGATGCACCTATTTCAGTTCAATCGATGCTTTTTACTAAAACAAGAGATATAGAAGGTTCTTTAGAACAAATCAATCGTCTTTATTTTGCAGGAGCAAATATAGTGCGTTTGGCGTGCTTGGATATGGCTGATGCAAGGGCTTTAAAAGAGATTAAAGCTAAAAGTCCTTTGCCTTTAATCGTAGATATTCATTTTAATCATAATTTGGCTGTATATTGTGCTGAATTTATCGATGGAGTGCGTATAAATCCTGGCAATATAGGCTCTAAAGAAAATATCAAAGAAGTGGTAAAAGCATGTAAAGAACAGGGTATCCCTATACGCATCGGTGTAAATCACGGCTCCATAGAAAAACAATTTAGCGATAAATTTGGCTATGGTGTCGATGCTATGCTAGAAAGTGCGATGTATAATATCAAGCTTTTAGAGGATTTAGACTTTTTTGATATTAAAATTTCAATGAAGACTTCAGATGCTCAAAAAACTATAGAAGCTTATGAGAGATTAAGACCGCTTTGTGGCTATCCTTTTCACTTAGGGGTAACTGAAGCAGGAACTAAATTTCATAGCACCGTAAAAAGTTCTATAGCTTTAGGAAATTTACTTCTTAAAGGTATAGGCGATACTATGCGTGTTTCTATGACGGGCGAACTTGAAGAAGAAATTCGTGTAGCAAGGGCGATTTTACAAGATAGCGGAGTGCAAAAAAGCGGAGTAAATATCATCTCTTGTCCAACTTGCGGTAGGATTCAAAGTGATTTGTTAAGTGCGATTAAAATCGTAGAGGAAAAAACCAAGCATATAAAAGAACCTTTAAATATCAGTGTCATGGGCTGCGTGGTAAATGCTTTGGGTGAAGCTAAAGGTGCTGATGTGGCTATAGCCTTTGGAAAAAATCAAGGACTTGTTATAAGACATGGTGAAGTTGTAGCTAAATTAAAAGAAAGCGAACTTGTAGATAGATTTTTAACTGAAGTTGAAGATGAGGTTAAAAGTAGGGCTGCAAAAGAATAAAAGCCAAGAAGCAAGGTTTAACCTTGCTTTTAGAATGGCCATATCGCTTCTATAACTTTACTACCCCAAGGTTTTCTTGTGCTTCTATCCACTTCACCTTCTGTTTTATAGAGAATTTTAGCATCTGCTATATATTTACTATCTATAGTATTGTCTTGACCGATGTCATAAGGACGAATAACACCGCTTAATTGTATGATTTGTTTTTCTCCGTTGATTAAAAGCTCTCTTGAACCTTCGATAAAATAGTTACCATTTGATAAAATTTTAATTACACGTGTTGAAATTGTAGTATTGAAACTTTCATTTCTGCTTTGTGAGCCTGTTCCTGTGTAGTTGTTTGAACTATTGGTTTGAAAGCCTATATTAGAATAAGCATTGACTTTATTAAGAGCATTAGCTACCACTCCTGAACTTCCTTTTAAAGCACCTCCGCCTAAATTTGAGGTATTAGTTCTACTTGTTGCTTTATTGGCTTGTGTGCTTTGAGTGGTGCTTTCTTGTATAATAACTGTAACTAAATCATTTACATTCATAGCTTTTTTATCTGAAAATAAAGGATTATCCCCTTTGCCAAAAAGAGATCCTGGTGCACTTTCTACATTATTACTTTGTTTTGGTGCAAGTTCTTCTACATAAGCAGGTGGTTTCATTGAAATTTGTGGATCAACCGTTGCAGAACAACCAAAAAACGCAAACGGTAACACATAAAATAAAACTTTTTTCATTTTCGTCCTTTAAAATATAAATTTTTTATTTTTATTTTGTTAAAATTAGAAAAAGCAAAGAGTGTTCCACATTTATAAATTCAAGGAGAAAATGATGGCAAATCTTTATTTGATGAGATCTAGAAGTGATGAATTAAATACTATTATTAGTACAAATTTGCTTAAAAATTATAGCAAAATTTACAAAAATATCGCAATTTATTGTCCTGTGATATACATACATCGTGTCCCTGTTTTGCAAGGTTGGTTGGAAGAATTTAATATTAACCAAACCGTAAAAAGTGCTTATGGTTTTACCTTTAGAGAAGCAATGGAGGAATTTAGCAAAGATCCTCATAATTTTTTTAATGTTATTTTAGAAGAATACGAAGAGTTAAAACGCAAATACGATTTTGTGCTTGTAAATAGCTTTTGTGAATTTGGAATACTTGATGGATTTGATCTTAGTATAAAATTGGCTAAAAATCTTAATACCCCTATTGCTGCTATTATTAACGATGAAGATAAACTTATAGCTCAAAAATATTTCGATCATGCCCTAGATGGTCGTAATTATGTTTTGATTAATGAAAATTTTAATTTTGAAGAAGTGCAAAAGCTTGAAGAGTATGATTTTATAACTCCGCATCGTTTTAAATATGAATTGATTAAACAAAGCGTAAAAAATAAAAAAACTGTTGTTTTGCCAGAAAGTAATGATGAGAGAATTTTAAAAGCTGCTGAAATTTTATTAAAAAGTAAAGTTGTTGATCTTATTTTATTGGGTGATGAGGAAAAAATCAAACAAGATGCTGCTAGATTAAGTCTTGATTTAAGTACTATACAAATTATGAATCCACTCAATTCAGAATATAATCAAGAATTTACTTCCATTCTTTACGAGGCAAGAAAATCTAAAGGAATGAGTTTAGAAGAGGCTAAGATGCTAGTTCAGGATAAAACTTATTTTGGAACTTTGCTTATACATACTGGAAAAGCTGATGCTATGGTTAGTGGAGCATCGACTACTACGGCTGAAACGATTCGCCCTGCATTGCAACTTATTAAAACCAAAGAAGGTATTAGTTCTGTTTCGGGAATTTTCTTTATGGGGCTTGAAGATCAAGTTTTAGCTTTTGCTGATTGTGCTGTAAATCCAAATCCAAGTGCTGAACAGCTTGCAACTAGTGCTTATGTAAGTGCTATGACTGCTAAGTCTTTTGGACTTGAACCAAAAATAGCTTTGCTTTCTTATTCTAGCGGTGATAGTGGTAAAGGGGAAAGTGTAGATCTTGTAAAAGAAGCATTAAAGATTGCTAAAGAAAAATACCCTGAGTTAAATATAGATGGTCCTATGCAGTTTGATTGCGCTTACGATCCAAAAACTGCAGCAAAGAAAATGCCAAATTCTAAGATAGCAGGCCATGCAAATGTATATATTTTTCCTGATCTTAATGCAGCAAATATTTGTTATAAAGCAGTTCAAAGAACTGCTAATGCTTTAGCAATCGGTCCTATTTTACAAGGTCTTAAAAAACCTGTTAATGATTTAAGTCGTGGATGTTTGGTAGATGATATTGTAGATACTGTTATTTTAAGTGCTATACAAGCTCAATAGAAAGGAATAATAAATGAAAATTTTAGTTTTAAATTCGGGTTCTTCATCGATTAAATTTAAATTTTTTGATAATAAAGTCGTTAAAGCGAGTGGCTTAGTAGAGAAAATCGGAGAGCAAAATTCAAAAGTTATATTAAAAAATGTTTTAAATAATGAAAGTTTTGAAAGAGAATTAACGATAAATAATCACGAAGAAGGACTTAGTATAGTCAATGAGCTTTTTAAAGAATCAGGAATTTTAGCGGATTTAAATGCTCTTGATGGCTGTGGTCATCGTATAGTTCATGGGGGAAGAAATTTAAGTGAGCATTGTTTAGTAGATGACTATGTTCTTAAAGAGATAGATAGGGTTAGTATTTTTGCTCCTTTGCATAATCCTGCCCATTTAGCAGGTATAAAAACAATGATTAAAGCTGCACCTAGTGTTGCAAATGTGGCTATTTTCGATACAGCTTTTCATCGCACTATGCCTGATTTTGCTTATATGTATGCTTTGCCTTATGATTTTTATGATAAGCATAATATTAGAAGATATGGTTTTCATGGGACTTCTCATGCTTTTGTCAGTTCTAGAGCGGCAAGTTTGCTTGAAAAAGATAAAAGTGAACTAAATGTTATCTCCGCTCATCTTGGAAATGGTGCAAGTGTATGTGCCATAGAAAAAGGTAAGAGTGTAGATACTTCTATGGGATTTACTCCGCTTGAAGGACTTATTATGGGAACGCGTTGTGGAGATTTAGATCCTGCTATTTTACCTTTTATTAGTCATCTTAAGGGTTTAACTATAGAAGAAATAGATACACTGATGAATAAAAAAAGTGGAGTATATGGAATTTGCGGTTATAATGATTTTAGAGATATAGAAAGAGAGATAGAACAAGGTAATGATAAAGCACGCTTGGCTCTTGATATGTTTTGTTATCGTCTTGTCAAATATATAGGATCTTACTTTGCTGTGTTGCCAAAAACCGATGCTATTATTTTTACAGGTGGCATAGGAGAAAATGATAGTTTGGTTCGACAAAAAGTATGTGAGAGATTAGCTCATCTTGGTATCGAGTTAGATTTTGAACTTAACAAACAAAGGATTTCGGGCGAAAGAATGATAAATCATGCAAATTCTAAAGTTAAGGTGCTTGTTATTCCTACAGATGAAGAATTAGAAATCGCTAGAATCACAGAAGAACTTATCGGTAAAAATTAAATTTTAAAAACTATATAAATCTTTCATTTATATAGTTTTTAGCAAGGTTATATATTCACTTTGCTTTTCATTTAAAACTTTAAAAGTGCTTATCATGTAAGAAAATTCATCATCACTTAAATCATAAAGTTCTTTAACCAATAAATCATTTTTTGCTCTTAAGATATCATAAGCCTTTTTAGTTTTTGGAATTTCTTCATTTTTTATATTAAATTCTTGTTTTAGCTCATCAAAATGATGATTTTGATCATTATAAAGCTGTAATAGCAAAGCATTTTTAGCGAGGGTTTTATAAATTTCATTGTTTTGAATTTCTTCATCACTTGGTTGAGGCAGGGGAATTCTTTCTAAATAAGATTTGCTTACATTGATTTGTACCATATTTCTTATGATAAAATCAACCACTAAAGAATTAAACAAAGCCAAAACAAATAAAATTCTTTCATAAGGCACTATATCCATGCAAATTACATCATCTTTTAAAACATATTGTTTTGGAATGTTACTATAAGTACTATCAGCTCCACCGCAATTTTTTGGCAATAAAGAAGCTATCAAAGTTCTCTCATCAGTATCTCTTGAAATTTTTCTATATCCAAGTCTAAAAAATTCTCTATCGTATTTTATCAATTTAGGATTTAATTCTTTTTGTGTAGCTTTTTTAGCTCTATAAAGTTCTTTACTTTTTAAATGCTCATCAAATTTAGCCTTTTCTAAAAAATAAGTAGCTTGGCTAAAATTTGCATCAAATTGATGTATCATTTTACCTTCATATAAGGGTAAAAGTCCTTCCCTAAACTCTTCTATAAACAAATCTTTATCGTTTGTCATATCAAGTTCTCTTCTAAAATCTATATAATCAAAAGACAAGTTTTGAAAAGCATTATAAGATTTTCTTAGAATTTCTAAAGCCTGTTTGTCTTTTAACTCCATTAAGGCTAGGTGAGTTGGGCTTAGCTTTTTGATATCTTTTAAGCTTAGAGTTAAAATTTCATCTTTGTTTTTTAGTGAGTTTATATCTGTTTTATAAAACATCATTTTGATTTTATGAGTGTGATTTGCTTGTGTGTTTTTTATAAGCATAAGAGCAAATTTATACCTTGAATCCACATCAGCAAATATAGCTTGTCTATTTTCAAAACTATAAAAATACTCTAAAGTTTTATTTTCTAAAATTTCTTTTCTTAAAGTTAAGCTTCCATCTTCAAACATCAAAGCACTAGGAAGTACATAAGCTAAATTTCCATCTTGTTTTAAAAGAGAAAGATTTTTTTCTACAAAAAGACGAAATAAATTTCCATCTCCACTGCCTTTGTTTAAAGGATAGGCTTTTTTATAATACTCGTTTAAATCATTTATATATGCTTTTTGTTTTTCGTAATTTTGCTTTATATAATCTTTAGCTAGCAAATTGTCTTGAATTTCTTTTTTCTTGCTAGCGATTAAGCTTCTATAATCGCTTTTGTATTGTGGAAAGAAATCACTATCACTAAATTTAGTTTTATCCCAAGGTGGATTACCTATGATGATATCAAAGCCTTTAAAGACTTGATTTTCTATGATTTCAGGAAATTCTAACTCATAGTTAAAGAAATTAAATTCTTTTTGATATTTGCTAATGATGCTTTTTGCTTGTTCATTTTGGCTTAAATTTTGTATATCATCTTGACTTAGGGCTTTTAGAATTTGTAATTCTTCTTTGTTGACAAAATGAAGCGTGTTGATATAATTTAGATATAAATTTAGTTTATCAAGTTTTGGTGTGATTTCATTTTGATAGATTTGTTTAGATTGTTTGATTTGTTCTTCGTTGGTATCTTTTAGATTATCAAGTTTTTCAAATACTTCTTGTAAAATTTCAAATTCTTGTGTTATGGAATTTGTAAAAAGGTTGCTTGAGTTTTGTTTTATCAAATCTTTAAAATCACTTAGATTAGAATTTATCAAGGCATTGCCGCACTTTATGTGGTGTTCTATAAAAGAAAGTGGGGTTCCAAAGATAAAACTATCTATCCAAAGGCTAAGTTTAGTAAGCTCTATGCTAAAAGGGTTTAAATCCACCCCATAAATAATGCGTTTTAGTAAAAGTCGTTTTAAAATATCACTCTCATCTACTTCATAGTCTTGCACAAAATCTTTTATATAGTTTAAAATATTTTCTTTTTCTTCTTCGTAAAGTTCTTTTAAATTTGTAAAATGATCAAAATCTGATAAAACAATGTGTGTAATAGCATTTAAAACTCCAACTAAAAAATGTCCACTACCGCAAGCATTGTCTAGTATTTTAAATTTCAAAATATTTTCATTGTTTAGTTTGTCTTTTAAAGCACTTTGAATTAAAAAATTAGCTATGGATTGAGGTGTGTAAAAGCTTGCACTTGCTTTTCTTGAGTTGCTAGTATTTTTAAGGTAAATTTGTCCTTTTTTGTAAAAGGTGTATTTTTCTACTTTTTTTGATTTTTCTAAAATTTTAAAATCATAGTTATCAAAATAACATTCTATTTCTTTTGATTTTTCTTTATAGCTTACATAGTAAATATCTTCATTTGCTATTTCAAAAAAATAAGAAAGTAAGCCTTCATAAATCGTGCCTAAATGTTCTACACTTAAAGTTTTGTAATCTCTTTTAAAGCTTAGATTTTTATCTTTAAAATTTAATAATTGGTTTAAAATAAATTTTAAATCTTTATCGTTAAAGATTTTTGGCGTGTTTAAAAGAGCGGTTTTGCTTTCATCAAACAGCCCACCATTAAAAACAGGCATGTCAAAATTTCCCTTGCCCTTGTTGTAAATGTTGAAAATATTTTCAAGTTCTCCAAAACCACCACTTGAGCTTTCATCTTCTTGTAAATTTTTAAGTAAGGTTCTAAGACTGATTTTACTTTTAAAATACTTATGTTTTTCTAGTATAATTTCAAATTTATCTTCAAAATAAGCAATAAATAAAAGCCTAAAGATAAAATATAAAGAATTTTCATAGATTAGTTTTAAATCTGCCTTTGTTTTATTGTAAATTCTAGAGCCTATGAATTCAAATAAAGATTCATTTCCATTGGTTCCATAAATGATAGATTTTAAATCATCTTCTATTTTGATTTTTGAAAGTTTATTGTTTTGTAGAGTTATTTCTAAATGATCTTCTTTTTCTGTGAAATTAAAAGCGCTAAATACGCTATAAAAATACGCAAAAGCTTCAATATTTTGATCTTCAATGATTTTTTCTAGATTGATTTCGTAAAAAACTTTGTTTGAATTCAGTATAGAATTGTCATAAAAACGCCAAAATCTACCATTGGTTAAAAAACCATAATTTTTCTTAAGATTACCTAGATATCTTAGAATTTGAAAGTGTGGGTTGTCTTTTACTTTTTTATTGTCTATTTCTATATTATAAGCTTTTGACTCTAAAATGATTGTGAAATCATTGCTTGATTTTTTTGTTTCTTTGTCTAAATTTTCGTATTTTGATTTTAATTTGTCATTGCTAAAAAGTAGAAAATCGGGTTTTTCTACTTTTCCTTGTATGATTTTTTCATCCTGTCTTACAAAGTACCACCCTAAAATTTCTAATACTTTTGATATAAATTCATCTTCAAATTGATGTTCATTTTGTTTTGTAAATTTGTTTTTGTCGTAAATTTTTGTAATTTTAGTTAAAATATCTTTAAAGGCTTTTTGATTTGCGTTAAAATTGTAAATGTTAGGAAAGTCAATTTCTAAAGAATAGCTTGTAAAAAGATTATTGTTGAGGTATTTTTTAAGTTCTTGATAGTAATTCATGGCTTTCTTTCTAAAGTATTTTTAAAAATTTGACATTTTAAATTATATCTAAAAAATTTAAAGACTTGTGCTTATTTATGAAAATGATTTTTTAGTTGGAATTAATTTTCTTTGGATAAAATTTTAATTAAAAAATAAAGCATGGATTATGAAAAAATTTAAAGAATTTAGCCTTCGTTTTTTATTTAAAGTATCAGAACAACCTGTTCTTATAAAAGATTTATTAGAAGCAAATGCACTTTTTAATGACGGTATGCTTGTAGATCCCTCTAAGCTAAATTTTAATTTCAAAATTCTAAATTCTTATATTTATTATGGTGTTTTTTGTGCTGTGGTTTTGTTGCCATTGCTTTTAATTACTCATTATTTTTTAACAAAACTTGACTTTCATATAAGCATAGTGAGTGCTGTTATGGTTACTGCTTGTGTATTTATAGGATATGATATTTTTAAAGTTTATACTCGCAAAATAATCTCAAAAAAAATAATACAAAAAGCCTGGGCTTTGCATTTTCCTTATTTTACTTATGAAAAATACTCTATAATGGCAGGTGAAATTTATAAGGAAGCCTTAAAAGAAGAAATTCCAAAAGCAAATTTAGAGCAGTATGTTTTAGATAAAATTATTCATTCTAAATAATCTAAAATTTGATTTTGGAATCGCATATTTTCAAGCCTTCTTTTTAAATCTTTATTTTCTTCGTTTAAAACGCTTTCTTCTGTTCTTAATGTAGCAATTTCTCTACTAAGATAATAAATTTGATTTCTAATATAAATTTGTGGAGCAAATAAAAATAACGCAAAACTAACAAGCAAAGCCGCAAAAAGAAGATGATTGAAATTTAGGTTTCTATCTTCTTTGGTGGCATTAGAGAAGCCTTCTAGTAAAACATTTTTTGCTTTTTGAGTATCTTCATCATTTTGTTGTTTTTCTTGAGCTTGATTAGGTGGTTTTGGAAGTTCTTGTTTATTTTCTTGTGGTGTTATCTTTTTTTGTAAATTTTCCAAACTTTGTTTAATATTGGGTTGTTTTTCTATAGTTTGAGAAATTTGTATCTTGGGCTCAGTTTTTTGAATTTTTTCTATAGATTTTATGGATTCTTTTTTTTCTTTTTTATCTTGGATAGGATTTTGATCATTTTTTGTTTGAATTTTTGGTTTGGTTTGAATATTTTTTATCTCGTTTATTTTTTTTCTTCCAAACGAAAAAATCTTTTTAGTTTTTTTATTTTCTTCTTTTTTTCTTTCTTTCATTTTGGAAAAAATTTTTTTAGCAAGAGATTGCTTTTCTTCTAATTTAACATTGATCAGATCTTCTTTTAAATATATATTTGATTTTTTAGTATGTTTTGACTCATACTCTTCATCGAGTTCTTCTAAGAATTTATTAGGAGTCTTTTTTTTAAAACGACGTCTTAAAATATCATCGCTAGAAATTTCATCTCTTAAATCATCATCAAGCGGTTTGCCTTGATTTATGGCACGAGAAAATTTCAGCATTTTTTGGCGTATGTTTTGGCGTTCTTTTATAAAATCATCTTCTAGCATTATTTATTGTCCAAATTATTAAAATAAAAAGCCCGCATTTTAGCACAACTAGAGCGAGAATTTTTTAAAAATTCTTCCTTGCTTACGCTTATAGCTTTTTTGGTTATTATTTGCCCTAGGCTATGGTTATTTCCACATTCGCAACGCATTATTTTTTCATCACAAATGCAGTTTTTTGACCATTTTTTGAAAAAATTTTTTACTATTCTATCTTCCAAAGAATGAAAACTAATGATTGCTAAAATGCAATTTTTTGGTTTTAAATTTTCTAAATGCCCAAGAAAATCTTTAAGCACTTTAAGTTCTTGATTTACTTCTATTCTAATGGCTTGAAATGTTAAAGTAGCTTTGGAAATTTTTCTATGATTTTGTTTGCCTTTTCCTATGATTTGATAAAGTTCCTTGGCACTTTTGATTGGATTTTTACTTCTTTCTAAGCAAATTTTTTCAGCAATAAAATGTGCATCGTGCAATTCTCCATAATCTTTAAAAATGGAAGTTAATTGCTCTTTTGTATAAGTATTAATAATCTCATAAGCCGATATTTTGGAGTTTTGATTCATTCTCATATCCAAAAAGTCAGAATTTACACTAAAACCTCTTTCGTTATTATCGAGTTGAAATGAAGAAACTCCAATGTCTGCTAAAATACCTCTTAATTCTTCTTTATGTGAAATTTTTTCTAAAACTTCACTAAAATTACTTTGTATAAAAGTTATCCTATTGTGAAAATCTTTGAGACGTTTTTTAGAAAATTCTAAAGCTTGTTGATCTTGATCACAAGCAATGAATTTAAGATCAGGATGATTTTTAAGCAAAGCTTCACTATGTCCGCCAAATCCTAAAGTGCAGTCTAAAAAATAACCTGTTTTAAGATTTTTAAAAATTTCTTGAACTTCATTAAGCAAAACTGGGATATGAGGAATTTCCAAAATCAATCCTAAATAAATTTTTATAAACTATAATTATAACTAAATTTCATTGTAAAAATCATAAAATTTAAAGAACAAATATTTTTTGGTAAAAATTTTATAATTAAACTCCACTTAAACACTTCTACGATACAATATCTAGTTTAAATTTAATCAAGGAATGATATGCTTACTTGGATGCAACATCACAAAAAATATCTTGTTGTTACTATATGGGTTAGTACTATAGCTTTTGTTGGCGCCGGCTTTTTAGGTTGGGGTGCTTATGATTTTAATCTCAATAGAAGTTCGAGTGTTGCAACCGTAGGAAATGAAAAGATAGGTTTTAGCGAATTTGATACTAGATATAGACAAATTTTAAGTTATTATAATCAAATTAGCAACGGTGCTTTAACTCCAGAAAATGCTGAGCAACTAGGCATTAAAAATATAGCTTTAAGCTCTCTTGTTGAAGATAAGCTTTTGTTAAATTTTGCTAAAGATTTGGGTATTGGCGTAAACGAGAATGAAATTTTACAAAAACTTGCAAATACTAGAGAATTTCAAGATCCTACAGGGGATTTTAACAAAACAATTTATTATGAACTTTTAAATGCCAATAATTTAACTCCAAAAGATTATGAAACACAACTTGCAAATGAAGTAATTACTGATAAACTTAATCAAATTTTTAATATTCCTAGCAAAGATGAGGAATTAAAGATGTTAGCTTCTAGTTATTTCATGCAAGATGCTTTAAGTATTGCAAAAATTGATTATGACAAAAAAAATATTAAGATTAATGAAGAGGATTTAAAAAAGCTTTGGAATGAACATAAAGAAGATTATAAAACTAAAAAAATATATGAAATTTCAACTTATTTTTTGCCAGTTAGCAATGAGAAAATTGACGACAAAGAATTAGAAAAATTTTATAATCAAGATGAAAATAAACTAAAATATAAAGATTTTGCAGGTAAAGTGATGGATTTTCAGTCTGCTAAAAATGAAGTTGCTAAAGATTACGCCTTAATGCAACTAAAGAATGCGGCTAATGCTAAATTTTTAGATTTAAAAAATGGGAAAGATAATTTTCAAAAAGATCAAAATATTAGTGAATCTGATGTTTATTATCCAATTGATCTTTTGAATAAAGCTAAAAATGGAGATGTTTTACGACCAGCACCTTATAATAACGGATATATCATAGTTAAACTAAATAAAGTAGATCTTATAAGAAATAAAACTTTTGAAGAAGCTAGAGAAGAAGTTTTACCTATGTATTTAAGCGAACAAGCTAGAAAAAATTTAGAAGAAAAAGCTAAAGATAGTTTAGTAAATTTTAAAGGCGATGATATAGGCTTTGTAAGTCGAGATAGTTCTCGCGAGAGTGTAAAGCTTAGTGATAAGATATTAAATGATTCTGAATTTGCTTATTTTTTAATGAATGTATTTAATACTGATCAAAATAGTTCTTATGTGATCATTAATGACAATAAAGCAATATTATATAAAATAAATAAACAAAAATTAGATATGAACTCCGATAAATTTGAACAATACAAAACTATGCTTGAACAAAATTTGCAAAATTTAAAAGCAAATGAGCTTAAGCAAGAACTTGTTGATGAACTTAAAAAGATATATCCGATAAAAATTTATTATAAAGGGAATTGATTTTGAATATATTAGGAATTGACTTAGGCTCAACCCAGACTTGTGCCATTATTGCTCAAAAAGATGAAGATGGATTAAAAATTATTGGTTTTTCCAAGTCGAAAACCAACGGGGTTAAAAAAGGTGCCATTACCAATATAGAGCTTGCTTCTAAATCTATTGAAGAAGCTGTTAGAAGTGCTGAGATGATGAGCGGAGTTCATTATGATAAGGTTGTGGTGTCTATATCAGGTGCTTATACTAAAAGCGTTGATAGCATAGGTGTTGTTAATATTCCAAATCATGAAATAGGCATTAAAGAAATTCATCGTGCTGTAAGTACAGCTAAGCATACTGCCAATCTACCAAGTGGTTATGAAATTATCCATGTTTTGCCTTATAATTTTAAGGTTAATGATCTTGAACATGTTGATGATCCTTTGGGAATGAGTGGCAATCGTTTGGAAGTTTCAACCCATATAGTGATTTCACAAGAATCTCATATTAAAAATCTTAAGAAAGCAGTTGAATTAGCTGATTTAAGAGTGGATAATATAGTTCTTTCAGGATATGCTTCAGCTATAGCTTGTTTAGATGATAGTGAAAAGGAATTAGGTGCTGTTTTGATTGATATGGGTGGAGCGATTTGTGATATGGTTGTTCATACTGGAAATTCAATTAGATATAATGATTGTTTGCAAATTGGCTCGATTAATATTACCCAAGATTTATCAATGGCATTGCATACACCTTTAAAAGAAGCAGAAAAAATCAAGCTTAATTATGCAGCTCTTTCGCAACAGCCTAATACCCTTATACAAATTCCTTCAATGGGTGATGAAAGAAAGGTTAATGAAGTTTCTTTGGATATTATTTCAAACGTAGTTTATGCAAGAGCGGAAGAAACTTTGATGATTTTGGCAAAAATCTTAAGTGATAATCGTTATGCCAATGTTATAGGCGGTGGAGTTGTTTTAACAGGTGGAATGACTAAGTTAGCAGGTATTGATGAGCTAGCTCCTGCAACATTTGATAATCGCTCAGTTAGACTAGCTACTGCAAGAAAAGATTTGATTACTGGTTTTAGTGAAATTTTTAATGATCCTGAAAATACTTGTGCTATAGGACTTTGTTTATATGGAGCGGGGTATTTTACGCCTTATGAACTTGATTCTAATGAAAAATTAAGATATAAAGGGGAAATTGAAAATTTTAATCGTCAAATCAAACAAGATATTGTTTTGCAAAAAGATACAGAAAGTGAAATAAAATCTGATTTTTTTGATGAAAATTTGCAAGAAAATGATACAATTGCAATACAAGAACAATTAGATTTTAAAGAGCCAAAAGAAAAAAAACCTAGCGTTTTTTCAAATATCTGGCATAAAATTATGAATCAATTTTAACAAGGAGAAATTTTTATGAGTGAATTTTTAGTAGAAGAAATGCAACATAATAAAGGTGCAAAAATTAAGGTTATAGGCTGCGGTGGCGGTGGCGGTAATATGATCAACCATATGGTTAAAATGGGATTAAATGATCTTGATTTAATTGCAGCAAATACTGATGCACAAGCTATTTCAATTTCATTAGCAAAAACTAAAATTCAACTTGGCGAGAAAAAAACTAAAGGTTTAGGCGCTGGTATGCTTCCTGAGGTAGGTGCAGAAAGTGCTAGAGAAAGTTTTGAAGAAATAAAAGCAAGTCTTAGTCAAAGTGATATTGTATTTATTGCTTCAGGTTTTGGTGGAGGTACTGGAACGGGTGCCACTCCAGTTATTGCACAAGCAGCTAAAGAGATTGGAGCTTTAACTGTTTCTGTTGTAACTATGCCTTTTGCATTCGAAGGAAAACAAAGAAAAAAACTTGCTGAAAGCGGTCTCCTTGAGCTTAAAAAAGAAAGTGATTCTATTCTTGTAATTCAAAATGAAAAATTATTGAGCATTATTGATAAAAAAGCAGGCATTAAAGATGCTTTTAGATTGGTTGATGATATTTTAGCTCGTGCTGTAAAAGGTATGGTGTCTATCTTGCTTGATAATGGAGATATTAATGTTGACTTTGCAGATGTAAGAACCATCATGAGTCATCGCGGACTCGCACTTATGGGTGTTGGTAGTGCTAGTGGTGAAAATGCTATAGAAGAGGCTCTTTCAAACGCTATAGAATCTCCTTTGCTTGATGGAATGGATATTAAAGGTGCCAAGGGAGTTATTTTACATTTTAAAACAAGTTCTAATTGCTCTTTGTTTGAAATTTCAGCAGCAGCAAATAGTATACAAGAAATTGTTGATGAAAATGCTAAGATTATTTTTGGTTCTACCACAGATGATAGCATGGAAGATAGAGTTGAAGTGACTATTATTGCGACAGGGTTTGAAGACAAAGATACAGTAGCTAAAAAATCTACCGAAGAAGCTCAAGCTTCTAAGAAAAATCCTTATTTAAGTCTTAAAAAGGTAAGCGGTGGTTACGATGAAGAGATAATGGCGCAAATTGAAACACCGACTTTCTTGCGTCGTCAAATGGATTAAAATTGATTTTAAAGCAAGATTGAGTCAAATCTTGCTTTTTATAGTTTAAAATTCTCTCCTAATAATCTTTCAAATATTTATTTTTCTTTGTTTTTAAAAGTTGGAACACTCTTTGCTTTTATAGCTATAAAATCTTAATTTTATAGGTGAAAATATGCAAAATGGATATTATCAAGCAACTGGCGGAATGGTAACTCAGTTTAATAAACTTGATGTGATTACTAATAATCTTGCCAATATTAATACAAGTGGATACAAAAGAGATGATGTGGTTATTGCAGATTTTAAAAGGATTTTTAAAGAAACTCAGGATGAGTTGCCTATAGAAAATCACACAAGAGATGCATCTCGTTTTGTAAATACTACAATAGATGGAATCCCGCAAGTTTCTCAAGAATATACGGATTTTAGTCTAGGTTCTTTAAAGGCCACAAACAATCCTTTGGATTTGGCAATGACTAGAGAAGATACTTTTTATTTGGTTCAAACCAAAGATGGAGAAGTAAGATTAACTAAAGATGGAAATTTTCAACTTGATGATGAGGGTTATTTGGTAAATAAGCAAGGATACAAGGTATTAAGTAGTGATTATTTTAATAATCCTCAGAATGCTGGCATACGCATTCCTAATGGTGCTGTTCAAATTAGCGTTGATAAAAACGGAAGCATTGAGGTTGATGGAGCTCAAAATGCAAGATTATTTGTAGCACAAGTAGATGATATAAGAGCTTTGCAAAAAGATGGGGATAATGTCTATAAAATAGATGATCTAACCCGCATTAGAGATTTGGAAAACTCCAATGCTATTCGCCAAGGTTTTTCTCAGGGATCAAATGTTAATCCAGTTACTGAAATGGTAGGACTGATTGAAGCAAACAGAATGGTAGAAATGTATCAAAAAGTTATGACAGCTCATATGGATGACTTAAATCAAGAAGCTATCAATAAGCTTGCAGCTGTTAAATAATTTAAAATAAAATAAAAAAAGGATTAAAAATGATGAGATCACTTCATACTGCTGCTACGGGAATGGTAGCGCAGCAAACACAAATTGATGTTACTTCAAATAACATCGCCAATGTTAATACAGCAGGTTTTAAGAAAAGTCGCGCAGAATTTGCTGATCTTATGTATCAAGTTATGAAGTATGCAGGAACTTCAACTTCAGCTACTACTCTTTCTCCTTCGGGTATAGAAGTGGGTGTGGGTGTGCGTCCAACAGCGGTAACTAAAGTTTTTACTGAAGGAAATTTAAAATCAACAAGTACTGATGGTCTTGATATGGCTATTGCAGGTAATGGGTTTTTTCAAATACAACTTCCTGATGGCACTATAGGATATACTAGAAATGGGCAATTTACAAAAGATAATGAAGGTAATATTGTAAATTCAGATGGTTATAGACTTTTACCTGAAATGACAATACCTGAAGGTGCAACAGCAATTAATGTTGCTACAGATGGAACCGTTTCTGTAATGCTACCAGGGGAGCAACAAGAAACTCAAATTGGCCAAGTGGAGCTAGTTCAGTTTATAAATCCAGCGGGTCTTCATTCTATGGGTGATAATCTTTATCTTGAAACAGGAGCAAGTGGTGCACCTGTTGCGGGTATAGCAGGACAAGATGGGCTTGGAACAATAAGACATGGATTTATAGAACTTAGTAATGTTCAGCTTGTTGAAGAAATGACAGATCTTATCACAGGACAAAGAGCTTATGAAGCGGGTTCTAAGGCAATTACAACAAGTGATGATATGCTAGGAATTGTAAATCAGCTTAAGCGATAGTTGATATAAAATAAATAATTTTTAATTCTTTTTTGTTTTTAATGGCGTGTTAAACGCCATTAAATTTTTAGCAAGAGTAGCAAGTTTTAAATTCATAAGCAGTTGGACGAGCTTCTACTGGCCAAACTTGTGTTTCAAATTTTAAATGCTGATAGTCATCGATAAAAATATCGCTCATTACAGGTTTTAAATAAGAATTATGTCGGATTAAAGCTTCTAAACTTCCTCTTAGAGTATGTGGTAATTGCTCTATCCCTTTTTCACGTATTTCATCCAAAGTAAGATCAAATAAATTTTCATCCATAGGACCCACAGGAATGGTTTTATTTTTGATTCCATCAAGACCTGCCATTAAAAGACTAACAAAAGCTAAATAAGGATTAGCAGTGCTATCAGGGAAGCGAATTTCTATACGAGCTGAATTTTTACCTATACCATAAGGAACGCGACAACTTGCTGATCTGTTTTGACAAGAATAAGTTAAAATACAAGGAGCTTCAAAGCCAGGAACTATTCTTTTGTAAGAGTTGGAACTTGGATTTGTAAAAGCTGCAATACTTCTAGCATTTTTTAAAATTCCACCTATATAATTTATAGCAGTTTGACTAAGTCCACTGTATCCATCTTTATCGTAAAATAAATTTACTCCATCTTTCCATAAGCTCATATGAACATGCATACCATTGCCATTATCTCCGTATAAAGGTTTTGGCATAAAAGTGGCAGTTTTGCCATTTAAATGAGCTACCATTTTTACAACATATTTATAAATTTGAACATTGTCAGCTGCTTCTACAAGCGTGCCAAAATTTACTCCTATTTCAGCTTGTCCTTGTGCAACTTCATGATGATGAACAAAAGTTTTAAGACCTACTTTTTCAAGGGTTTGAACCATTTCAGAACGAATATCTACTAAAGAATCAATTGGCTGAACTGGAAAATATCCACCTTTGTTTCTTGGCCTGTGTCCAGTATTGTAGCTATCGGTAAATTCTCTATCATCATTCCACTCTCCTTCTTCGGTATCAACTTCATACTTAGAACAATGAGTAGTATCAACTATTTTTACACTATCAAAAACAAAGAATTCATTTTCTGGTCCAAAGTAAGCAGTATCAGCTATGCCACTATTTTTAAGGTGTTCCATTGCTTTTTTTGCTATGCTTCTTGGACATTTTTCATACATTTGTCCTTTGTAAATATCATACACATCACAAAATACTATGATAGTAGGATCAGCCGTAAAAGGATCTAAAAAAGCACTTTGCGCATCAGGTTTTAAAATCATATCTGATTTTTCTATAGGTTGCCATCCATGAATTGAGCTTCCATCAAATGGAATGCCAGTTTGAAATGTTTCTTCATTGATTGCATGAAGATTATAGGTAATATGATGCCAAGTTCCTATCATATCCGTAAAACGAAAATCAACAAAAAGCACTTCATTTTGTTTGCAAAATTTGAAAAAATCATCTATATTATTAACAAATTTTCCCATATTTTTACTCCTTTATGTAATTAAATTTATAAAATTATATCATAAAATTTTTAATTAAGATTTAATTAATATATTTTTTTTAATAAATTTAAAAATTTAATTTAAAAAGATTAAAAAAATAAAAATTTATATTTTTGTTTTAGATAAAATTGATTATAATTTTGAGCAATTATTGAAAATCTAGATTTAAAAAAAGGAAAAAAATGACTCAAGAAGAGCTTGATGCTTTGATGAATGGTGATGTTGATCTTGATTCAGAGACAGAAGCAGAGGTAAAAACCGAAGAATCGAATACCGAAGAAGATGCTTTGATGCTAGAAGATGTCAAAATAGCTGATTACAAACCTAATCCTAGTGTAGTATGGCCACCACCCCCACCAAATCAGGAGCATAAAGTTGTACATCAGTTAGATGATGTTACAAAAGATAGCGAGCTTAAAGCAACGGAAATGATGGATAAGCTTGAAAGTATTAATAATTTTTTTGCAGATTCTGAAAGTTTACTCAAAGAAATAAATAAAGCAATAGAAAAAAATATTGATATTTTTTCTAAACTTAATGAAAAATTTCCTAATGTGGAAAGTTTCGGTGAAGCTTTAGAATTAAACAATCAAGCTAAAAAAAGTTCTAAGGAGATTGTCGGAAATCTTCAAAGCGGACAAGATGAAGTGATGATGGCAATGGATGCAATGCAGTATCAAGATATACATCGTCAAAAAATCGAACGTGTTATTAATGTAATGCGTGCTTTAAGCCGTTATATGAGTTCTTTATTTGAAGGTAAAATTGATGATAAAAAACGTGTAAGTTCTGCAGTGCATATTGAAGGCGATAGTACTGCTGATGTTGTAAGTAATGATGATATAGAAGCTTTAATTGCAAGTTTAGGGCAAAAATGATCATTCCTGAAATAGTAGCTCCTGCAGGAAATTTCACAAAATTAAAAATTGCTTTGGCTTATGGCGCAGATGCGGTTTATGCGGGTGTGAATAATTTTTCTTTAAGATCACGCACTGCAAGAGAATTTAATTATGAAAGTTTTGAAGAAGCTATCAAATATACTCATGAGCGTGGTAAGAAAATTTATGTTACTTTAAATGGTTTTCATTTAAGCTCTCAAATTGAAGGTTTAAAAAGACATATATTAAAATTACGTGAGATGAAACCTGATGCTTTTATCGTAGCTTCTGTTGGAGCTATGCGTCTTGTTAAAGAACTTGCACCTGAAATTTCTTTACATGTTTCTACTCAGGCAAATATTTTAAATTATTTAGATGCTCAAGTTTATAAGGATATGGGTGCTAAAAGGGTTGTAATTGCCAGAGAATTAGGGCTTAAAGACGCTAAAGCTTTAAAGGAAAATTGCGATATTGAACTTGAAGCTTTTGTGCATGGTTCTATGTGTTTTGCTTATTCAGGGCGTTGTTTAATAAGCTCTGTGCAAAGTGGAAGAATGAGCAATCGTGGATCTTGTGCAAATGATTGTAGATTTAATTATGAGCTTTATGCTAAAAATCCAGAAAATGGCACTTTATTTCGCTTAGAAGAAGATGAAAATGGTACTCATATTTTTAATTCTAAAGATTTAAATCTTTGTTCTTATATAGAAAAAATCATGCAAGAAAATTGTATCAGTGCTTTTAAAATAGAAGGGCGTACTAAAAGCGAATATTATGTTGCGCTTACAACAAGGACTTATAAAATGGCTATACAAGATGCTTTAGAGGGTAAATTTGAGTCAAGTAAGTATGAAAAAGAGATTGCTACACTTAAAAATCGTGGTTTTACAGATGGCTATCTTGTTTCGCGTCCTTTGGAAAAAACCGACACGCAAAATCATAATACAAGCATAGAAGAAGGTTCTCATCAAGTGCATGCTATAAGCGAAGATGGAAGCTTTTTTAAATGTAAAGGGAAAATCGTTTTAAACACGCCTTATGAAATTTTAGCCCCTTTAGGCGATGTGATTCAAACTTGCGATAATGAACTAGGTAAAATTTATCAAAAAGAGGATAAATATTTTATAGAGTTTAAAAAACTCATTGCTAAAAACAATAAAGAATTTAGCGAAATTCATAGTGGCAATGAACATGAAATCCAATTACCAAATAAAATCAGTGCATTAAGTTTTTTAAGAAAGGAAATATAGATGAATTTTGTTTCTATTTTAATGGGAAGCAAGAGTGATTATGAGACTATGAAAGAGGCTGCTAAAACTTTAGAAAGTTTTGGGGTAAAGTATGAACTTATTATCTCATCAGCTCATCGTAGTCCAAAAAGAACAAAAGAGTATATTGTAAATGCTGAAGAAAAAGGTGCGAAAGTTTTTATAGCAGCAGCTGGAATGGCAGCACATTTAGCTGGAGCTGTTGCAGCTTATACAACAAAACCTGTTTTGGGAGTGCCTATGTCAGGAAGCAATCTTGCAAGTATGGATTCTTTGTTTTCTACGGTGCAAATGCCTAGTGGAATTCCTGTAGGAACTTTAGCTATTGGTAAGGCTGGAGCGATCAATGCTGCTTATTTGGCTATGCAAATTTTAGCTATTTATGATGTTGGTTTAGCACAAAAGCTTAAAGAAGATCGTCTTGAAAAAGAAAAAAAACTTGTATCTGATTCAAAAGAAGTAGAAGTTTTATTATAAGGGATAAAAATGCAAACCTATCTTGAACTTGAAGAATTTTGTAAACTTGTGCATTTAAATGAAGATGTGGTTAAGGGTATGATGGCCAATGGGGCTTTAAATTTTAAAGAAGAAGAGGGTAAAATTTACATCGAAGCTCATCAAGGTACTTTTAGTGTAGTGCCTAGTTCTGCAAAATCTCAAACTGCAATGGTAAATTCAATGACTTTAGCAGGAGAAAGTTTTGTTGAAAAAACAATAGGAACTATTTTAAATTTACATGAAAAAGTTTTAGATGCTAAAGATGAAACACTTGAAGCATTAAAAAATGAGAATAAATTTTTAAAAGACGCTCTTTATTCTATGCAAGAACTTTATGATGAAGATAGAAAAACTATAGAAACTTTAAATAATGAGTTAAAACATGCGCGTGAAGAGATAGAATTTCTCAAGCGTAAATATAAATTAATGTGGAGTAAAACCGCAGAAATTTTTGGAGCTAAGACAGAGCCTGATTTGGAAATGAATAAAAATTTAGAAAAACCTATTGAAAATATGGAACAATAAAGAGAGAAACAATGACTTTTTCACAAATGATACTTAATTTACAAAATTATTGGCAAGAGCAAGGTTGTGCGATTATGCAGCCTTATGATATGCCAGCAGGTGCAGGAACCTTTCATCCAGCAACTTTTTTAAGAAGTTTAGGAAAAAAACCTTGGGCAGCTGCTTATGTGGCTCCAAGTAGAAGGCCTACTGATGGACGTTATGGTGAAAATCCTAATCGCTTAGGCGCTTATTATCAATTTCAAGTTTTGATTAAACCTAGTCCTGATAATATTCAAGAATTATATCTTAAAAGTCTTGAAAATTTGGGTTTTGATTTAAAAAGTCATGATATTCGTTTTGTTGAAGATAATTGGGAGAGTCCAAGTTTGGGTGCTTGGGGTTTAGGCTGGGAAGTATGGCTTGATGGTATGGAAGTCACTCAATTTACTTATTTTCAGCAAGTTGGCGGTATAGCAGTAGATTTAGTAAGTGCTGAAATTACCTATGGTCTTGAAAGAATAGCCATGTATCTTCAAAATGTTGATAATGTTTATGATATAGTTTGGAGTGAATTTAATGGAGAAAAAATTAAATACGCAGATGTGCATAAGCAAAGTGAATATGAATTTAGTAAATACAATTTTGAAGTAAGTGATGTTAAGATCTTAAATGAGCAGTTTGAAAATTCTTACAAAGAATGTAAAAATATTTTAGAACAAGGACTAGCTTTACCTGCTTATGATTATTGTATGCTTGCTGCACATACTTTTAATCTTTTAGATGCAAGAGGAGCAATTTCTGTAGCACAAAGACAAGATTATATGTTAAAAATTCGTGAGCTTTCGAAAAATTGTGCTGAAATTTATAAGAAAAATTTAAATGAAACTGAGTGAAATTTATAATTTTTTAGATCAATTAAGTCCCTTTGATATCCAAGAATCATGGGATAATAGTGGAATTTTGCTTGGAGATAGGGATAGTGAAATTTCAACTGTTTATTTAAGCTTAGATATTGATGAAAATATCATTAAAGAAGCGAGTGAAAATTCTTTAATTATCACACACCATCCTTTGATATTTAAAAGTTTAAAAGATTTATATGACAAGACTTATCCTAGAGCTTTTATTAAAGAAATGATTTGTAAAAATATTTCTTTAATCAGTATGCATACAAATTACGATTTAAGTCATTTAAACACTTATTTTACGGAAGAAATTTTAGGTTTTAAAATTTCTTTTAAAGATGAATTTTTAATTTATGTCGAAAATTCTATGTCTTTTGAAGCTTTGTGTGACTGGGTGAAAAAAAAGTTAAATTTACAAATTTTACGTGTAAGCAATTGTGGTAAAAAAGACATTAAGCGTATTGCTATATGTACTGGAAGTGGTGGGGATTTAATTTCTAAAGTAGATGCGGATTGTTTTTTAAGCGGAGATTTTAAATATCATCAAGCTTTAGAGGCACTTAGTAATCAAATCAGTCTTATTGATTTGGGTCATTTTGAAAGTGAGAGATATTTTTCTCAATGTTTAGCAAAAGACTTGAAAAATTTGCCGCTACAAGCTATAATAACAGTTTCAAAAAATCCATTTCAATATTTTTAAGGAAAATAAATGAATAAATATCTCGAACAATTAGTGCTTTTATCAAAAATAGATCAAGAAATTGATAGTTATGAACCAAAAATAGACAGTATTAATAAGACTTTAAAAGATGCTGAGTTAAAAATAGGAAAAATCAACACAGATTTAGAAAAAATCGATGAAGAAATCAAAGATATAGAAAATCAAAAAGTACAAAATAATGCTCATATTTCTGAGTTTTCGGCAAAAATTAAAGAGCTTTCTAAAAAAAGTAGTGCAGTAAAAACAGAAAAAGAAGCTAATGCTTTAAAAATTGAAGAAGATATTGCAAAAGAGCAATTAGACGCTGCAAATGATGAAATTGTAAGACTGGATAAAATTTTAGAGAATAAAGAAACTTATAAAAAAGAACTTGAAGAAGAAAAAATTAAACAAGAGCAAAATATTAATGAGATTAGAGTAAGCATTAAATCTGAAATGGAAGTTCTTGAAAAAGATAGAATGAGTGTTTATGATAAAAAAACCAAACTTGTGGGCGAGATGAATCAAAAAGTTTTAAGTTTTTATGAAAAAATTCGCAAATGGGCGAAAAATACTGCTGTAGTTCCTGTTAAAAAACAAGCATGCTATGGATGTTTTATGAAAATTTACGATAAGACTTATCTGTCTGTTGTAAAAGGTGAAGAGATTGTAACTTGCCCTCATTGTGGAAGAATTCTTTATAAAGAGCAAGAAGAACAAAATTGATCTTTTTTTATTATTTTTTAACTTGGGCGGCATTTTTATTTTGTGCCGTCTTTATTCTTTTGCTTTCTTTTTTAAAATCCAAATATAAAACTAGTTTAAAATCCCGATTTTTTCTTTATAAAAATTTACATCAAGAAAAAGCTGATGTACATTTTCATGCTTGTTCTTACGGGGAGGTAAGAAGTATTAAAACTTTGGTTTTGAAATTTGATTCAAGAATAACTACTATTACTCAAACAGGTTTTGAATATGCAAAAGAATTTTGTAAAAAGGTAAATTATCTTGCTTTTGAAAATTTTTTGCCTTTTTGGTTTAAGCCTTGTAAGGTTTTGGTAATTTTTGAAGCAGAATATTGGCTTATGCTTATTTTCATGGCACACATTTATAAAACTAAGATTATTTTGCTTAATGCAAGAATATCTGATAAATCTTATCATTCTTATCAAAGATTTTCTTTTTTTTATAAAAAAATTTTTTCTTATATTGATGAAGTTTTTGCTCAAAGTGAATTAGATAAAGTAAGACTTGAAAGTTTGGGAGCTAAAAATGTTAAAATTTTTAAAAATATTAAGGCAAATTTAGAAATTAAAAATAATAAAATTTATGCCAAACCTAAGGAAAAGCTTATCATTTTTGCTAGTACGCATAAAGATGAAGAAGAGCTTTTGCTTGATCATTTTAAACTAGAAGAAAATGAAAAACTCATTATCGCCCCACGACACCCTGAGCGTTTTAAAGAAGTTGAAAATTTGCTTTTAAACAAAGGTTTGAAATTTGAAAAATTTAGTTCTTTAAAAGATGAAAATAAGAAATTTGCTAAAAAAATTTTGCTTTTAGATGCTTTAGGAGAGCTTGTAAATTTTTATGCAATTTCTGATGTTGTTGTGCTTGGAGGTTCTTTCATAGAAGGCATAGGAGGACACAATCCTATAGAAGTGGCATATTTTGACAATGTATTAATCAGTGGGAAATTTATTCATAATCAAAAGGCTTTATTTGAAGAAGTAGAAAATGTATATTTTTGCGAAAATTTAAAAGATTTAAATGATAAAATTCATTATTTAAATTTAAAAGCTAAAATTTCCAAAAAAGAAAATTTAGATCTTATCATACAGACCATACAAAAGGGAATTGATGCAAGAAAAAGCTTATAAACTCTTAGCTTTGCAAGAAAAAATTTCAAATCGTGAAGCTAAAGATTTGATTGATAAGGGTTGTGTTTTTTCACATGGAAAAAAAGTTGTGGTTGCTAGAGCTTTGATGAGCGATAAGGCAAGATTTAATGTGATAAAAACCAAAAATCCTCAAATTATTTTTGAAGATGATAAGATTATTGCTATTAATAAACCTTATGCTTATGTGAGTGAAGACTTGGAGAAAAAATTTAATGCCAAGCTTTTAAATCGTTTAGACAAAGAAACAAGCGGTGTGATTTTGCTTTGCAAAGATGAAGATTTTAGAAAGCTTTGTATAGAAGAATTTAAAAAACACAGGGTTTATAAAAGTTATATTGCGGTTTTAGATGGGGTTTTGGCTGAAGAGGTTGAAGTGAATGAGCCTATTTTTACCATAAAAGCAAAAGGTGGGGCATTAAGTAAAGTTTCAAAAGATGGTTTAAGTGCCTTAAGTATCATTACTCCTATCATGATGCAGTCAAAAAAAACCTTAGCAAAAATAGTCATTCAAACAGGTAGAACTCATCAAATCAGAGTGCATGCTAAATTTATAAAACATGGCGTTGTAGGTGATGAAAAATATGCTAAAATTTCAAGCGATAGAATGTATTTACATAGTTATGAAATTAAAATTTTTGATTATTATTTTAAGGCTGAGCTAGATAATAGTTTTACAAAAGTTGGCTTTGAGATAAAAAATTTAGATTTTTAAAGCCATTTAAGAAAAAATTTTGTATAATGCAAGGTTTAATTTAAAAATTTTATAGAAAGGTAATAAAGTGTTTGAGTTAGTTAGCGAATCTTTTAAATCAGCGATTAATAAATTACGTTTTGTTGATAATGAAAAAGCACTTAAGAACGCTTTAGAAACCTTAAAAAAAGCTCTTTTAAAAGCAGATGTTCACCATAAGGTAACTAAAGAGCTTTTGACTTTGATAGAAGAAGATGTAAAGCAAAACGGAATAGGTCAAAAACAATTTTTAAATGCCATTAAAGTAAATTTAGAAAATATTTTAAGTGTCAATGGCAAAAATCAAGGTTTTGTTTTTGCTTCTAAACCCCCAACAGTAGTTCTAATGGCAGGTTTGCAAGGGGGCGGTAAGACTACAAGCACTATCAAACTTGCAAATTATTTAAAATTACGCAATAAAAAAGTTTTAGTTGCAGCTTGTGATTTACAGCGTTTAGCGGCAGTGGAGCAGCTAAGACAACTTTGTGAAGCTAATGAAATTGAACTTTTCTTCATAGAAAATGAAAAAGATCCTATTAGGGTTGCTAAAGAGGCCTTAAAAAAGGCTGAAAGTTCTATGGTAGATGTTTTGCTTGTGGATACTGCTGGACGTTTGGCTATAGATGAGGCTTTGATGAATGAATTAAAAGCAGTTAAGGATGTTTTAAATCCTGATGAGATTTTCTATGTTGCTGATGCAATGAGTGGTCAAGATGGGGTTAAGACTGCGGCTAGTTTTAATGAAGTTTTAGGTATCAGCGGGGTAATTTTATCAAAATTTGATGCAGATACTAAAGGTGGAGTAGCCTTAGGTATAGCAAAACAAATCGGTATTCCTTTAAGATTTATTGGTGTGGGTGAAAAAGTAGCAGATTTAGAAGTTTTTATACCAGATCGTATAGTAAGTCGTATTATGGGTGAGGGTGATTTGGCAACTTTAGCTGAAAAAACTGCTGCGATTATTGATGAAAAAGAGGCTAAAAAACTTAATCAAAAAATTAAAAAAGGTGAATTTAATTTTAATGATTTTCTTAATCAAATGGAAAGTATTAAAAAATTAGGAAGTATGAAATCTTTAATTGGCATGATACCAGGACTTGGCGGAATGGCAAATGCGGTAAAAGATATAGATTTGGATAATTCTAAAGAAATTATACGCATTAAAGCAATGATTTCTTCAATGACTCCAAAAGAAAGAGAAAATCCTGATTTGTTAAATAATACTAGAAAACGTCGTATAGCAGATGGAGCGGGTCTTTCTCAGGTAGAAGTCAATCGTTTTTTAAAACAATTTAGCAATGCAGCAAAACTTGCAAAAAGATTTTCAGGTAAAAAAGGAATGGAAAGTTTAACACAGATGATGAGTCAAGCTAGAAGACAATTTTAAATTTTATTTATAAATACTTTTTATAGTATCTATAAATAAAATTTTTAATTTTTAAGGAGTATAAATGACAGTTATTAGACTTACAAGAATGGGTAGAACTAAAAGACCATTTTATCGTATTGTAGTTACAGATAGTAGAAAACGTCGTGATGGTGGTTGGATAGAAAGTATTGGGTATTATAATCCTATGGTAGAACCTGAGGTAATTAAAGTTGATGCAGAGCGTTTAGCTTATTGGAAAAGTGTTGGTGCAAAACTTAGCGATAAAGTTGCTTCTATCACTAGTAAATAATCATGGTAGAGAATTTTCTTAGAGAATACGCAAAATTAATTGCAGATTATCCTGAACAGATTGATACTCAAAAAATTGAATTAAGTGAAAATTTTTTTGAGATTGTTCTTTTTGCACATAAGGTTGATACAGGTAAGCTTATAGGTAAAAATGGAAAAATGATCAATGCTATAAAAACCGTAATCTCTGCTTATAAGAGTAAGGATGCAAGTTCTTATAGAGTAACGGTAAAAGCACTTGAGTGAAAAAGATTTTGTTCAAGTTGCAAAACTTGGTAAAACTGTGGGTCTTAAGGGTTATGTAAAATTGCATAACCTGAGCGACTTTTCTTCTCAATTTAAAAAAGATGCTACTTTTTTTATAAAAAACACCAAAGAAATGTTAAAGATTAAGCATTATAATGCAAGCAATTCTACTGTTTTATTTGAAAATTATGAAGATATAGAAAAGGCCAAAGAATTAACTAATCTTATTCTTTTTCAGAGTATCGAGAAAAGCAGACAAACTTGTAAATTAAAAAAAGATGAGTTTTTTTATTTTGATATTTTAGAGTGTGAAGTTTTTGAAGAAGATAAAAGATTAGGTAAAGTGGTTGATATCTTGGAAACTGGAGCTTCTTATTTATTTGAAATTCAAAGTGATGAAAAATGGGTGGAAAAAAAATATCCTAAAATATTTTTTATTCCATATTTAGATAAATTTATTAAAAATATAGATATAGAAAAACGACAGATTTTTTGCACGCAAGATGCTTTTTTAATTTTAGAAAATTCATGAAATTTAGTTTCGTTTCTTTGTTTCCTAATCTTATGGAATTTTACTTTCAAGATTCTATACTTGCAAGAGCAAAAGAAAAAAAACTTTTCAAACTTAATTTTTATAATCCAAGAGATTTTTCTAAAAATTCCTATCATAAAGTCGATAATTATAAAATAGGTGGCGGAGCTGGACTTTTGATGCAAGCTGAACCTATGTATGAGGTGTTAAGAAGTATTCAAGAAAAAAAAGAAAATCCCTATTTTATTTTTTTAAATCCAAGTGGTAAAACCTTTAATCAAAAAGATGCCAAACGCTTAAGTAAAAAAGAACATATAGTTTTTGTATGCGGGCGTTATGAAGGTATAGATGAAAGAGTGCTTGAAATTTTTGCGAATGAAGTTTTTAGCATAGGGGATTTTATTTTAACAGGAGGAGAATTACCTGCGCTTGTAATGTGTGATGCGATTTTAAGAAATGTTAACGGGGTTTTAGGGAATATGGAAAGTTTGGAAGAAGAAAGCTTTGAAAATAATTTACTCGAAGCGCCTGCTTTTTCAAAACCTTTTATTTTTGAGAAAAAAAATAAAAAATTTTATACTCCTTCAGAGTTTTTAAAGGGTAATCACGCTAGAATTGCAAGTTTAAAAACTACTTTGGCGTCTTGCAAAACGAAATTTTTTCGTCCAGATTTATTTTTAGAGCATGAACGCAAAAAATAAGGGATTTTTTATGAAAAATAAATATATAGAACAATTTGAAGCAAAACAAATTGAAGGTAAAAATGTTCCAGATTTTCGTGCTGGTGATACTTTAAAGCTTGCAATTCGCATCAAAGAAGGGGATAAAACAAGAATCCAAAATTTTGAGGGTATTTGTATTGCTAGAAGAGGTAATGGCGTAAGTGAAACTTTTATCGTGCGTAAAATGGGTGCTAATAATGTTGGCGTTGAGAGAATTTTCCCTATTTATAGTGAAAGTTTAGAAAGTATTACTGTTTTGCGTCGTGGTCGTGTACGCCGTGCAAGATTATTCTACTTAAGAGATAGACGCGGTAAAGCAGCACGTATTAAAGAGCTTAAAAAATAATTTATAATTATTTTTTATTATAAGTCTAACAATTAAATAATTATAATTAATTTATAATTTTTATTAGTTTGATTTTAATTATTAATAATACTCTTGTATAATATTCTTTGTAAATATTATACAAGGAGAGAAAATGTTTTCTATTAAAAAAACTTTATTAATACTAGCAAGCGTGCCAATGTTTTTGAGTGCTACTGAATATCAATTAAGTACTCATGTTTTGGATATTACTTCTGGACAACCTGCTCCTAAAGTAAAAGTTGAGCTTTATAAGTTGGAAGCAAATCAACAGTGGAAAAAAGTAAGTGAAGAATTTACCGAAGAAAATGGTAGAATAGGAGATTTATTACCATATGAAAAAGCTGAAAATAGGGCTTTTGGAATTTATAAGCTTAAATTTTTCACAAAAGACTATTACACATCACACAAAATAAATACTTTTTATCCTTTTGTAGAGGTAAGTTTTGAGCTTTCTAAAGATCAAAAACATTATCATGTTCCAATAACCCTTTCTCCTTTTGGTTATTCAACTTATAGAGGAAGCTGATAAATAAAACGAAAGAAAAAACCATGTGGACTAAGAATTCTTGGAAAAACTATCCTATAAAACAGCAACCTATCTATCCAGATCAAGAGGAAATGAATAGAGTTTTAGCAAGACTTGAGAAGCTTCCTCCTTTGGTTTTTGCTGGAGAAGTGAGAAATCTTCAAAAGTCTTTAGCAAGAGTTTGTAAAAAAGAAGCTTTTTTACTTCAAGGTGGAGATTGTGCTGAAGGCTTTGAAAATTTTGGCGCTGTAAATATCCGTGATATGTTTAAAATTTTACTTCAAATGGCTATAGTGCTTACATTTGCCGGTGGATGTCCTGTTGTAAAAATTGGTCGTATTGCAGGGCAGTTTGCCAAGCCAAGAAGTAGTGATTTTGAAGAGTTAAATGGTATAAGTCTTCCTAGTTATCGTGGTGATATTATTAATGGTTTTGAATTTAGCGAACAAGCACGCATTCCTGATCCACATAGAATGCTTGAAGCTTATTATCAAAGTGCAACAACGCTAAATTTGTTGCGTGGATTTGCTAAGGGTGGTTTAGCAGATTTGCATGAAGTGCATCGTTGGAATTTGGGCTTTTTAAAAAAGAGTGAACTCCATAAGCAATATACTGATATCAGTGAAAAAATTTCACAAGCTTTAGCTTTTATGGAAGCTTGTGGAATTAATACAAGTAATACGCCGAGTCTAAGAGAAGTTAGTGTTTATACTTCACATGAAGCTTTACTTTTGCCTTATGAAGAAGCTTTAACTAGAGTGGATAGTTTAAGTGGGGAAATTTACGATTGTTCAGCTCATATGCTTTGGATAGGTGAAAGAACAAGGGCGCTTGATGAAGCTCATGTACATTTTTTAAGAGGAGTAAAAAATCCTTTAGGGGTTAAAATAGGACCTAGTGCAAGTGCAGATGATATCATAGCTTTAGCAAATGTTTTAAATCCAAATAATGAAGAAGGAAGATTAAATATTATTATCCGCATGGGTGCAGATAAAATTATCAATAATTTGCCAAAAATTTTCTCTAAACTTAAAAGCGAAGGTTTAAATTTAGTATATAGCATAGATCCTATGCATGGAAATACAGTAAAAGCAGGTAATTTTAAAACACGTGAGTTTGATAAAATCATGCAAGAAGTGAGATCTTTTTTTGAGATTGCAATAAGCGAAGGAGTTTATCCAGGTGGAGTGCATCTTGAAATGACTGGTAAAGATGTAACAGAATGCACAGGTGGTGCAAGCAATGTTACTGCTCAAAGCTTGGAAGATCGTTATGAGACTCAATGCGATCCAAGACTTAATGCGGATCAAGCATTAGAGCTTGCTTTTTTAATTGCAGATTTAGTAAAAAAGGCTAGAAAATGAAACTTTATGGTATTAAAAATTGCAATTCTGTAAAAAAAGCTATGGATGCTTTAACACAAAAAGGCATTGTGTTTGATTTTATGGATATTAAAAAGATTAGTCAAGATATTTTATATACATGGTTAAAACAAAAATCTTTTGAAGAACTTATCAATACTGCTGGATTAACTTCTAAAAAACTTGGTTTAAACAAAGAAAAAGTTAAAAGTTTAAATGAAAAAGAACTTGAAAAAATTGTATTAGAAAATCCAAGTTGTATTAAGCGTCCTATTATCGAGTATGAGCAAAACATATATATTGGTAAGGAATATGAAAAAATGTTATAATAGAGTGTTTGATTACACTCTATTTTTTATCAATTGATTAATTTCATTTTGATGTGGAAATCTTTCACTTTCGCAATTAATAAGTTGTGTTTTAGAGAAGATAACTTTTCCGTCTACTTCAACGATAAAATCACCTCTGCTGCCAATTTCAAATTCTACTTCAACATCTTTGAAATCGCTTTGTAGTTCTTCTGCAACCCTTGCAGCTTGTGGGTGATAATTTCAAAGATTGCAATAAGCAATTTTTACTTTCATCATTTCATCCTTTGAAAAGTTCTTTTTATTAAGATTAAAATCTTAGATTTTATTATAGTTTATTTTGGCTGAATTTTTGCCTTTTTGTCAAAATTTAAGTTGAAATTTAGGGCTAATTTCTTTCAAATTCAGCGAGAAAAATTTATAATTTTTATCAAAATTAAAATAAGCCTTAAAAAATTAAAGGAAGAAAATGAGCCAATTTACACACTTGCATTTGCATACAGAATATTCTTTACTTGATGGAGCTAATAAGCTTAAAGAATTAGCTTTGACTTTAAAAGAGCAGGGTGCTACAAGTGTGGCTATGACAGATCATGGAAATATGTTTGGGGCAATTGATTTTTATCAAACAATGAAAGCACAAGGTTTAAAACCTATCATTGGCATGGAAGCGTATTTGCATAATCACGATGAATTAGATGATAAAAGTTCTCGCCAGCGTTTTCACCTTTGTTTGTATGCAAAAAATGAGATTGGATATCAAAATTTAATGTATCTAAGTTCTCAAAGTTATATTAAAGGCTTGTATTATTATCCGCGTATCAATAAAAAGCTTTTGGAAGATTATAGTGAAGGTCTTATTTGCTCTTCTGCTTGCTTGCAAGGTGAAGTAAATTGGCACTTAAATACTTATAGTGAAAGAAATGTGCGTTTTGGTGCAAAAGGCTATGAGGCAGCAAAAGAAGCGGCATTATGGTATAAAAAAGTTTTTAAAGATGATTTTTATTTTGAAATCATGCGTCATGGTATAGGCGATCAAAGAATGATAGATGATGATATTATCAGACTTTCTAAAGAATTAAATATAAAAATTATTGCTACAAATGATACGCATTATACTTTTAAAGAAAGAGCGGCTGCCCATGAGGTTTTTATGTGTATAGCCATGGGAAAAAAACTTAACGATCCTGATAGAATGCGTCATAGTGTGCATGAATTTTATGTTAAAAGCCCTGAGCAAATGAGTGAGCTTTTTGCAGATATTCCAGAAGCTATAGAAAATACACAAGAAATCGCGCAAAAATGTAATTTAGAGCTTAATCTTGGCAATCCCACTCCACCGAATTTTAAATTTACAAGAGAATATGCTAAAGATCATAATATTATCTTACCTGAAGAAACAAAAGAATTTAGCTTTGATAATGATGACATAGTTTTTGAAGAACTTTGTAAAAAAGGACTTGAAGAGAGATTAAAATTTATCGATGAAAGTAAGCATGAAGAATACAAACAAAGACTTGAAGTAGAAATTAACATCATTAAAAATATGAAATTTTCAGGTTATATGCTTATTGTTCATGATTTTATTAAAGTGGCTAAGGATAAAGGTATTCCAGTAGGCCCTGGAAGAGGATCAGCTGCAGGAAGTTTGGTTTCTTATTGTTTAAGGATTACGGATTTAGATCCTATTCCTTATAGTCTACTTTTTGAGCGTTTTTTAAATCCTGAGCGTGTGAGCATGCCTGATATTGATGTGGATTTTTGTCAAGACAGACGTGCTGAAGTGATTGATTATGTGATTGATAAATATGGAGCGGATAAGGTTGCACAGGTGATTACCTTTGGTAAACTTTTGGCTAAAGGGGTGATTCGTGATGTGGCTAGAGTTTGTGATATGAGTATTCAAGATGCTGATGAGCTTGCTAAACTTGTGCCTGAAGAGCTTAAAATCACTCTTGATGCTGCTTATGAAAAAGAACCTAAAATCAAAGAATTTATCGATCGTCATCCTAAAGGTCCTGAAGTTTGGGAGTATGCAAGAGCTTTAGAAGGATTAAATCGCAATGCGGGTATGCACGCAGCAGGTGTTGTAATTTCTAATGAAAGTTTATGGAAGAAAACTCCGCTTTTTAGACAAAGTAAAAATGATGAAAGACATTTAGTAACGCAGTATTCTAAAGATCATTTAGAAGATGTGGATTTGATAAAATTTGACTTTTTAGGTCTTAAAACTTTAACAGTAATCAATAATGCGATCAAGCTTATTAAAAAGCGTTACAATAAAGACATTATTTGGGAAACTATAGATGTAAATGATAGCAAAGTTTATAAAACCATACAAAGTGGAAATACTTTGGGAATTTTTCAAATCGAATCAGGCGGTATGCAAAGTTTAAATGCACGCTTAAAACCAGAGCGTTTTGAAGATATCATTGCGGTTCTTGCACTTTATCGTCCAGGTCCTATGGAATCAGGAATGCTTGATGATTTTATCGATAGAAAGCACGGTTTAAAAAGCATAGAATATCCTTTTGACAGTTTAGAAAAGGTTTTAGAACCTACTTATGGGGTTATTGTTTATCAAGAGCAAGTTATGCAAATTGTTCAAATTATAGGTGGCTTTTCTTTAGGAGGTGCTGATGTAGTGCGTCGTGCTATGGGTAAAAAAGATCCTGAGAAGATGAAAAAGCTTAAGACTGATTTTGCAGATGGAGCAGAAAAACAAGGATATGATAGAGCAAAAGCTGAGGATTTATGGGAGCTTATCGTAAAATTTGCAGGATATGGTTTTAATAAATCTCACTCTGCGGCTTATGCGTTGATTACTTTTCAAACAGCTTATTTAAAAACTTATTATCCTAGTGAATTTATGGCAGCACTTTTAACAAGCGAAGAAAACAATGTGGATAAAATTGCTGTTTATATTGATGAGATGAAAAAAATGAATATTAAACTTTTACCTCCATCGATTAACAAAGCGATCCGTGAATTTAGTGCTTTAGAGCAAGATGGCAAGGATGCTATTATATACGGACTTGGGGCTATAAAAAGTGTGGGTATTCCTGCAGTTGAAAATTTACTTGAAGCAAGACAAGATGGAGAATTTAAGGATATTAATGATTTCTTAGGTAAGATAGATCCTACCAAAATAAACCGTAGAACATTAGAAAGTCTTATTAAGGCAGGGGCTTTTGATGAGTTTGGTTTTACTAGAAAAGCTTTGTTTGATAATATGGAAAATCTTAGCGAAGCATCGCGTAAAATGGCTGAAGTAAGAAAAAATGCTGCAAGTTCTCTTTTTGGTGAAGAGGAATTAACTTCAGGTGTTCAAGTAAATTTTACTCCCAAAAATGAAGAATTTGAAGTGATGGAAAAATTAGGATATGAAAAAGAAATTTTAGGAATTTATGTTTCAGGCCATCCTTTAGATCGATTTTATGAACAAATTAATGCCATAAATTATGTTAAAAGTTTAGATTTTGAAAGTTTAAAAAACAATGGAGAAATTTTAAGTATAGGTAAAATTGAAGATTTCAAATCCATGATGAGTAAAAATAATAAGCGTTATGGTAGAATTGAAATTTTGGATTATTATTCTTCGTTTGATGCTACTGTATTTGAAAGCAATGTAGAAGAAATAGAAAACATCATCAAAGATGAAAATTTAAAAAATAATGCCTATGGTTTTGTATTGGGATTTAAAGCTGAGGGAGGGGAGAAGCCTAGCTTTTTTTTAAAAGCAATTAAAGATTTACAAAGTCTTGAAGATGGTGAGATTAAAGCTATAAAAAAATTTGGAGCAAAAAAAGATTTCAAAAATAAAGAAGAAAATCATTTTACCGCAGAACCTAAGGAATTTGAAAAAAATATCATAGAGCTAGATTTGACAAGGTTAAATAGAGAATTAATCTATGAAATTCATGAAATTGCTAGAAATGCACATAATCCTAATGAAAAAAATAATAAAAAACTTGTTTTAAAAGTTATTAGCGCGGGATCTTGCTTGCTTTATCATACAGATTTTATTATCTCTGATAGTATAGTAGAGGAAATTTCTAATAAATATGCTTAAGTAAGATTGTTCTTACTTAAGATTTTTAAATAAAATACTTCCAAGTCTTACTAAGTTAGATCCGCATTTTATAGCAATTTCAAAATCATTACTCATCCCCATAGAGCAAATTTTAGCCCCATGTTTTTGAAGAATTTCATAAATTTTAAATGTAGTTTCAAAGCTTTTTATAATACTTTCTTTATCTTGGCTGTGTGATCCTATACTCATTACGCCACAAAGATTTAGATTGGAGCATTCTTCTTGTATTTGTAAATATTCTTCTACAGCTTGATTTGGATCTAGACCGCTTTTGCTATTTTCATTTGCACTATTGATTTCTAATAAAGTATTTAATTGATAATCAAGTCTTTTTTCCATAGCTTTAGCTATTTTAATACCATTACAAGAGTGCCATAATATAGGTTTTTGTTTGATTAAGAGATTGATTTTGTTGCTTTGTAGAGTTCCTATAAAATGCCACTTTATGTCTAATTTTTTTTCATCAAGATTTTCTTTTTTTTGTGCTAGAGCTTGGACTTGATTTTCTCCAAATTCTACTATACCTTGATCAAAAAGCTTTTCAATTACACTTACATCGACATACTTGCTTGCGGCTACAAGACGAACGTTTTTGGTTTTTTCTAAAATTTGCTCTAAAGTCATTTGATAAAGAAATAAGCACTATTTAGGGCTTATATTATTGTAACAAATTAGCAATTTTGCTTTGAAGCTGTATGTTGGATTGCGCAGCAACAAAAGCAGCAGCATTTTCTTTTAGATAATTGGCATTAAAATCATTAACGTTTTTTGCCATGTCATTATTTAGTAAATTATCTTCAGCTGCTTTTGAGTTGATGCTGTTTTGAACACTTGCATTAATATTTGATGCAATGGCATTGATACCTGAGCCTATTTCACTTCTTAAACTTCCAAGTTGATCCATAAAATTTGTAATACTATCTTGATTATCTATGCTTAATCCACCTGTTGCTAATGGATTTAAATTTGTAGTTTCAGTTCCGCTACCTACTACAAAATTCATAGTTTGAAAGACATTTTTTCCATTATAAGTTGCATTATTAAAAGAATCATTGATGGATTCTTGTATGCGTGTTGCTTCTGTTCTTAGCATTCCTTTTTGAGAATCATTAAGTGCAGCATTGTTCATTTTTACTGAAAGTTCATTAAGTCTATCTGCACTTTGAGAGATATTGGTAAGGCTAGCATCTGCAATTTGTAAAACCCCTATAGCATCATAAGCATTTGCGACACCTTGATCTATAGTGCTTGATTGAGATCTTAAAGAATCAGCAATAGCTAAATTAGCACTATCAATTCCACTTATTGCGCGAACAGCTGCAATATTTTCTAAAGCTTTATCGCTAGCTTTTTGTGCATTGTTTAAATAATAATTTTGTTGCATCATAGTTGCATCAGAGATCATCATGGCCTACTCCTTCTCTTTTGGATTTATTTAATATTTTATCATTTTTTTGCTATTTTAAAGCTTAAGAAATATAAAAAAACTTGCATTATCAAGATGATTTTAATCACCACTTCACTTGCATTATGGATACTGATAAATTCTTGAGTTTTTGTAGCGTTTTCGCCTAAGTTTTGGAGTTCAATTATGGTATTAGTAAAATAAAAAACAAATATTAAGCTTAAAATCAAAATAAGCAAACTCAGCATAAATTTTGAAAATTTTATTTGAAATTTCATTTCATCTTTTATAAGAGAATAAATTTCATATAAAAAATTAACCGCTGAAACAAAAATCAGTAAATATCCCATTTTAATAAAAATTTGCGTCATCATTAAGCCACTTTGAAAATGGCTCAACACTCCTTCTCCTATAAGATTTTGAGGAAAAAAAATTGTTGGTGCAACAACTATTCCTAGTATGAGTTCAACCCCTATGATGGAGGCAAGTAAAAATAAATTAACAGCTTTCAAGAAGTTTCTCCTTTTATTTTTTATCATAACGCATATTTGTAAATTTAGCTACAAAAGCACGATTATAACCTTGTTCATCTTTGAAAAAATCAACAATGAAATTATTTTGATATAAAATTTTTTCCAAAATTTCTTTTTGATCATAGCCAAATTCGCAAGCTAAAAATTTAACTTTTTTATCAAGGGAAAAATGTATGATTTCTTCTAGAATTTCATATCCTTTTTCTCCGCCAAATAAAGCCTCTTTGGGTTCTTTTTGCACCCAAATATCTATAGGATATGAATTTTTAATATAAGGTGGATTTGAAAAAATAAAATCATAATTTTCTTTAATTTGCTTAAAATTACAAAGTTTAAAGTCAATCAAGTGATCGACTTTGTATAATTTGGCATTCTCTAAAGCTAATTCTAAGGCTTTGGGATTGATATCACAGGCTGTGATTTTTAACCCAAGTTCTTTGGCTAAAACAATGCTTAAAATTCCGCTTCCAAATCCTATTTCTAAAATCCCATTAAAAGTATTTTTTTTGCATAAATTTAAAATTTGAAAAAGTAAAATTTCACTATCGTAGCGAGGGATTAGAACGCCTTTTTTTATCTTAAATTCTAAGCCCCAAAAATCCACTTTTTCAAATATATATTCAAAAGGTTCTCCAGATTTAAAACGCTTTATAAGCTCAAAATAAGGTTCATGATCTATTTTTATATCTTGGTTTAAAAATAACCAAGCTTTATCTTTTTTTAGATATTCGCAAAGTATAAATACCGCTTCATTTTCATAACCTTTTAAGCTAGATTTAGCTTCCATAAGAGCATTTTTTATAGTCAAGAAAGAGCCTTGATTCTATCACTAATACTTGGATGACTGAGATAAAAAAATGTATATGTTTTACTTGTTTTGATAAAAGCTTTATTTTCTCTTGCTAGAGCTATCAATGCATTTTTCATATCTTCTTTGCTTGTAACTTTAGCTCCGTGTTGATCAGCTGCAAATTCATTTTTTCTACTTAAGGCATTAAGCATAGGAGAGATTAAAAAGCTAAAAATATTTGCAAAGATAAATAAAAGAGCGAACACACCGCCATTTACTCCTTCTAGATGACTTTCTAGGTAAACAAATTCAGGTAAATTTGCAAAAACAAAAAAAAGTAAAAACATAGTTATAGCGCCGTTAAATAAAGCTTTGATAATATCCTTATGAACAAAATGTCCAAGCTCGTGTCCCAAAACAGCTAAAAGTTCTCTTTCATTTAAGGCTTTTAATAATGTATCAAAAAGCACCACTCTTTTGCTTTTAAAAAGTCCACCAAAATAAGCATTTAAACGCTTATCTCTTTTGCTTGCATCAATAACATAAACCCCATTTGCACTAAACCCACATTGTTTCATTAAAGAGCTGATTTTTTTCAGTAAATTTTCATCGTCTAGTTTTTCCATTTTATTAAAAATAGGTGCTATCAAGGTAGGGTAGATGAGATTTATAATCACTATAATACAAAAGGCAAAAATAAAGGCCGCAATCCACCAAAAAGTTCCAAAAAAATCATAGCAAAAAAGCAAAGCATAAAGGATTAAAAATCCAAATATTAAAGTTAAAATAAGACTTTTCATAGTATCTTTGATAAAAAGTTTTACAGTCATATTTGAAAAACCATGGGCTTTATCTTTGATAAAACTTTCATAAATACTTAAAGGTAGATTTAAAATACTTGTGATTATCAAAAAAGATAATAAAAATAAAGTATTTTCAAAACGAGTGTTGCTTGAGATAAGCAATTCTTTAAGATATAAAAATCCAAAACCTATCCATGCAATACTGATGATTAAATTATAAAAATTGGAAAATAGTTTAAATTTTTCATTTTCGATGGCAATATTTGCTGCATTTTGATAGTCTTTTTCGCTTAAAATTTGAGCTTGTTTGTCTTTTTCTCTTTCTAAGAAATGAATTTGAGTATAGGAAATCCAAGATAAAAGTGCTGTGTAAAGACATAAAATTGCAATTAAAGTCATTATTTTTCCTTGATTAGTTTTTTGCAAATTCTAGCTTAAAATAATGAAATAAAGTTAATAGTTTAAAATCTAAAATAATATTCTTTTCAACTAAGTTGGTGTATATTTATAAAAAAAGGATTAAAGAATGTTTTTTAAGAAAAAGATTTCACAAAAACAAAAAGAAAAGCCTAAAATTCCAATCAATGATGCGATTTTAGATGACAGACTTTGTAAGTTTAAAAATAAAGTGCAAAAGATAAGCAAAGATAAAGCTTCGGCAAGTCTGCTTGCTAGACAATTAAGCAGACTTATCAGAGCTAATAAATTTTAATTTTGACATTTTTTCTTAGGGCGAAAAACCTTAATAACTTCATCATTTGCTTGTATATAAGCACCTTCTATTAAATCAATGCAATAAGGTATAGCTGGAAAAACAGGCTCTAGACATTCTTTTATAGCTTTAGGATTTCCTGGTAAATTAATGATAAAAGATTTATTGCGAATTCCTGCACTCTGTCTTGAAAGTATAGCTGTTGGCACATATTTTAAACTTTCTAAGCGCATAAGCTCTCCAAAACCTGGCATCATTTTATCGCACACGGCTTCCGTAGCTTCTGGGGTTACATCACGAAGTGCTGGACCTGTACCTCCGCTTGTAACAATCAAATCGCATTTTTTTTCATCTGCTAAATAAAGTAATTTTTTAATGATTAAATCATAATCATCAGGGATTAATTCTTTATGATAAATAATATCATTTTTTATATATGAATTTAACACTCTTTCAATTTCAGCAGTAGCTTTATCTTCATATATGCCACTACTTGCTCTATCGCTTAGGGTTAAAATTCCTATGTTTATTGTATCCATTGTTTCTCCTTAATAAATTTTTATAACCATCCTTTTTTCTTGAAAACAACCAAAGGTAAAATGATAGAAATTACCATCACACCAAGTACTATGGGATAAGCATAGTGAAGTTCAAGTTCTGGCATGAATTTAAAATTCATACCATAAACAGTTCCTATTAAAGTAGGTGGCATCATGGCAACAGTTGCAACGGTAAAAATTTTAATGATTTTATTTTGTTCTATGTTGATTTGGCTGGCTAAAATGGTTTGAATATTGTCTAAAATATTAAGTTGCGAAACACTAAATTCAACCAAAGAATTTAAGTCTTTTAAAACTATAGTGAGATTTTGTTTTATATCTTTATCGATTTTATCACTTTTTAGCAAAGAAGTCATAGCACGACGTTTATCAAATAAAGAATCTCTTACACGCATATTAAGCTCTTGTAAACTTGAAATATCCTTTAGCATTTCATCATAACTATATTCATCTTTTTTTTCTAAAACACTTGTTCTTAAGCGTCTTGCTTCTTTATCTATCCATTCTAGCAAATCCGCATCTTTTTCAACACGCACTTCAAACATTTTATCAATAATATCAAAACCATCTTCAAAATTCTTCGGACTAGCTAAAATCCTTGCTTGAATTTCTTCAAAAGTGCTAAATTCGTTATATCTTATAGTAAATAAGATATTTTTAGCTGTAGCAAAAGTAACAATTTCTGTGCGAAGCTTGATTAAATTCCTATCTTCTTCATTGCTTTTAAGATCTCTTACTAAAAAATGAGCATTGATGGTTATTGTTGCATTATCTTCCCAATATTTTGCACTAAGTTCTATTTCTTCTCTTTCTTCTTTTGTAGGAAATTCAAGATTAAACTCACTTGATATAAAAGCAATTTCCGCTGTACTTGGATGAAGTAAATCAATCCACAAAATATTTTGTGGTAGTTCTTGGCTATCGAGATTAAAGTTGATTCTTTGAACTAAAGCATTTTGAGTTTTGATATAAACATATAGCATAGTTATTCCTTATTTTTAACTTTAAAATTATACCTTGATTAGTTTAAAAATCAATTTTTTAATTTTTGCAAATCAAAAACCAAATTTTCCATCTAAAGCTCTTAAACTAAGCTTTAGTTTAAAATATCTTTAATCAGTTTTTGCAAATTCCTTTTTGTTTCTTCTTGTTCTTTTATGATAAAACATTTTGCTTTTGGCCAAAAATAACTTTTAGGATTTTCAAATTTTCCCCAACGCCAATCAAACCTAGGATGTAAAAGAACTATAGTAGGAATATCCATAGCTAAGCTTAAATGTGCTATAGCACTATCAATACTAAGCATACAGTCAATATCATATAAATAATTTAGAGTATCATTCCAATTTTTTATAAGCTTGCTTCTATCTTCTATTTCCTTAGGCAATTCTTCTTTTAATTGCATTTGAAAAGAAATGATTTCATAATCTAAGTCTTTTAATATATTAAATAAAAATTCAAATTTTACATTTCTTAATAAATCAGAATTTTCAGCATTAGGAGTAGCATAAAAAATACCAAGTTTTTTTCTTTGATTATGCGGTTTTTTCTGTGGCAATATAGGTGTTTTTAATCGTGAAATCTCATTAAGCTTAATATCAATAAAAAAAGGCAAAGAGCAAATAGGAATAGCATAATCAAAATTTGTAGGTAGATTTTTTAAAACCTTTATATTTTTAAAAATATCATCATTTTGATTTAAAAATTTGATTTGATTTTTAAACATTTCATACATGGCACTTTGAGGAGCAAATAAAACCTTTGAAGCGATTTTACAAAGTTTTTTTAAGCATCTTGCATACATTATAGTATCGCCAAAGCCTTGCTCGCAAAATACCAAAACTTCTTTATTTTTAAAAGCATCAACGCCAAATTTATTAAAAGCTTTTATGCTTTCATTATAATGATAAGTAGAAAAAGTTTCATTATGAGCATAAAACAATCTGCTTTCATAATATTTTTTGCCCTCTTCAAAATTATCATCCACTCCCATACGCATCAAAAGATAAGCCAAATCAAATTGATAGGTTGCATGAGAATCCAAGCTAAGACATTTTTTATAAGCATGATAAGCTTCTTGATAGTTTGAGTTAAATTCTAATACCTTAGCATAGTTTTGCCAAAACTGTGCATGGTGTTGATTGGCTTCTTGTAGTGATTGAAAAAGTTCTAAAGAATCAGATATTCTAAAAAGCTTAAAAAGCAAGTATGCTTTTTGGGGTAAAATTTGATGAGTTAAAAAATCTTCTATTTTAGAAATGGTAATATTTTCTTTGGTTTTACTATGAAGCCTATCTTCGAGTTTGACTAAATTAAGATTGGTTTGTTCAGCAATGATTCCTTTTTGTAGTTTATCAATCAAATCTTGCATAAAATGACACAAGTGTTCATGTGCATTTAATGCCTTAGTAAAATCATGTTTAAAATAAATTTCTGCATAATTTTTCCATAGATTAAGATTATACATATCTTTAGAAAGCAATTCTTTGAAAATTTTTTCAGATTCTTCTAGTTTGTTGCTTAGTTTATAAACAAAAGCCAATTCTAACTTAAGTTCATCTTCTAAATCATCTTTGCGAGTTAAAAGTGTTTGTAATAAATTCAAGGCTTCATCAAGTCTTAAATTTTCAATATAGCTTTTAGTAAGCATAAGACCATTAAAACTTGTAGGATTTAAAGAAAAAAGCTCTTGAGCATAATATAAAGCTTTTTGAAAAAGAGAAAGTTTATAAGAAGAAAGCGTAGCAAATTCTAAAGCAAATTTTGGACTTTCTTTTAAAAATTGCTCACTCAAGTTTAAACATTTTTCATAATTAGCATTAAAATAATAATAATGAATTTTATCAAACATATTTTTCCTTGATAGTTACATTAAAATCTAATATTATCTTATAAGCTGCATAAAAAGATAATTATATTTTTATAAAATTAAATAATAAAACAAAAATAAAAAAATAAATACAA
>NZ_RYYH01000039.1:0-244 GCF_004378995.1 Campylobacter sp. US53
TCCACAGCTTCACAACTTGCTTTTAAAATAAGCTTGTCTATATAATATAAATAAAAAGTAGAGCCTGTTTGAGGACTATTACCAATACAATGATAATTCACACTTGCTACAGCCACATTAAATTCGCCTGCTACAAATTCAGCTAAGTGTTCACGGTAATTTTCATCCTAATCTCCACCAAGACCAGGTATAATAAACACTAAATCTTTTACTTCTTTTTAATAATCAAAACAAAGCTTAAATT
>NZ_RYYH01000040.1:0-240 GCF_004378995.1 Campylobacter sp. US53
GTAAAAATCCGTTTTATCTCCGATAATTTTAATCGAGTCTTTATTTGCACCCACAGTTCCATCAGCACCAAGTCCGTAAAATAAACATTCGATCGTACTTTCATCTCCAAGAGAAATTTTCTCTCCGGTACTCAGTGAAGTATGAGTTACATCATCAACTATACCTACAGTAAAGCCATCTTTAGGATTATCAAGTTTAAGATTTTCAAATACTGCTATCATTTGAGCAGGGTCAACATC
>NZ_RYYH01000041.1:0-240 GCF_004378995.1 Campylobacter sp. US53
TTTCAGGCTCTCCATGGGGCTTTCGTCCTATACCATGCCCGGAATATCCACGAAGCGGGACAAAACCTCTTGGATGGATAAATTCGCCTAAAGCAGCTGATAGTTCCTTAAAACGCATTCCATCACGAATAATATCTATAGCATGATATAACGCATCTTTAGCACAAGAGATTAACGCTTTATCAGTGGGTGAAACTTCTCCTATAGCAATAGTTCTTGCTGCATCCCCATAATACCCCT
>NZ_RYYH01000042.1:0-234 GCF_004378995.1 Campylobacter sp. US53
AAATTTTAGACACAAAAAGTTTTAGTGCAAGCAGCGGAGTTCTTAAAATCATTTGTATGGATTTAGTAGATATAAATGATGACAAATGGATTGAAAAGACCAGAAAAAAAATGCAAGAATTACTCGATCAAGAAAGAGCTAAGCTTTGCTAAATACCCTTTTAGTTGTTTGTTTTGGGGGATTTATAGGAGCAATGTTAAGAATGCTTTCTATTAATTTAGTGAATAAATTTTT
>NZ_RYYH01000043.1:0-233 GCF_004378995.1 Campylobacter sp. US53
GTGATTTTAATCCCTCTACCATCAGCTGAAGTAAGAACAAGCTTACCATTTTCATCTTTAGAAGCTTGAACTCCGGTAGTATCTTTAACAGAATTTATAGCCGAAATCAACTGACCATTATTATCTCCATCTTTATAATTAATCTGACCGATTGTAACCCCATTGATAGCAAAATCTTGAGAAGTAGTTCCTGCTTTTATAGCAAAAGATCCTACAGTTTTTACATCGTAAGT
>NZ_RYYH01000044.1:0-231 GCF_004378995.1 Campylobacter sp. US53
GCAGTGATTATGGATGATGCAGCTATAGGAGATGATAGTATAGTGGGTGCAGGTAGTGTGGTAACCAAAGGCAAGAAATTTCCACCCAAATCACTCATACTTGGAAACCCTGCAAAACTTATACGCGAACTAAGCGATGAAGAAGTGGCATTTTTAAAACAATCTGCTTTAAATTATGTTGAATTTAAAAATGATTTTTGGATTGATTTAAAATTTTAACAACGCTGTTTT
>NZ_RYYH01000045.1:0-231 GCF_004378995.1 Campylobacter sp. US53
GTATTGTAACTGCACCCTTAAGACTTACTGATATTGCTTTAGAACCTGGTGAAGTGATTAAAGATGTGCAAATAGGCGATAGTATAAGATGGGCTGTTTCACTAAGCGTAAGTGGTGAAGAGCCTTATTTAATCTCTCATATCATCATTAAGCCTACCGATAAAAACTTACAAACAACTATGAATATCATGACAAATAAGCGAGTTTATCGCTTAAATTTAATATCAGAAG
>NZ_RYYH01000046.1:0-231 GCF_004378995.1 Campylobacter sp. US53
GCCTTAAGTAGAAAAAATGAATTTGCAGCAGATCAACACGGAGCTAAAGTTACAAGCAAAGAAGATATGAAGAATGCACTCTTAGCTCTAGCAAGAGAAAATAAAGCTTTTATTAAAACAAGCAAGATTTATACCTTTTATTATCTTAGTCATCCAAGCATTAGTGATAGAATCAAGGCTCTTTCTTGACCATAAAAAACGCTCTTATAGAAGCTAAAACTAGACTTGAAA
>NZ_RYYH01000047.1:0-229 GCF_004378995.1 Campylobacter sp. US53
TCTCAAGCTCAATCTTTAGAAGAAACTGCTGCAGCTTTAGAAGAGATCACTTCTTCTATGCAAAATGTTTCAGTTAAAACTAGTGATGTTATCACTCAATCTGAAGAGATTAAAAATGTTACAGGTATTATAGGTGATATTGCAGATCAAATTAATCTTCTAGCTTTAAATGCTGCTATTGAAGCTGCACGTGCTGGAGAACATGGTAGAGGATTTGCTGTTGTGGCTG
>NZ_RYYH01000048.1:0-229 GCF_004378995.1 Campylobacter sp. US53
GTGTTTTTAGCACCAACCGTACCGCGCCGGTTGAGAAGTCCGGCTTCAAACAACATTGTCTCTGCCAACGTAGTTATACCGCTGTTATGGGCGCCAACAAAGACAACGTTTTTGATGTGTTTATCATCATAAATTTTCATGACCGTAAGAGATTTAGTGGAACAAGGAAGAAAAAGGCGGAAAACTCCGGGAAAGGATATGGAGAAGTGGATGGGTTCATCATTAGTAC